>QCFB01000004.1 GCA_003280345.1 Prochlorococcus sp. AG-363-A16 | reverse complement strand
AACAGTCGCCACCCTGGAAACCTTCGGCTTCTTACCGCCGATGACCCAGGACGAAATTTACGATCAAATTGCCTACATCATTGCTCAGGGTTGGAGCCCTGTCATTGAGCACGTTCATCCAAGTGGCTCTATGCAGACCTACTGGTCTTATTGGAAGTTGCCCTTCTTTGGCGAGAAGGATTTGAATGTGGTTGTCAATGAGCTTGAAGCTTGTCACAGAGCTTATCCTGACCATCATGTTCGTATGGTCGGCTACGACGCCTATACCCAGAGTCAGGGTACAGCGTTCGTTGTTTTTGAAGGTCGCTGATCAATCCATCTGTCAGTGAATAGCCTCGGAAATTTTTCGGGGCTTAATTTCTTTCCCTTTGAGGAGATTGACTTCTTCTCTAAATAAGACGTTTTTTTTGAGCGGACATGGCAAAACAATCAAGTCGAGAATTAGCACTTGAGCGCCGCAAGGCTCTTAGTGAAACAGGGAAGAAATCCACTTCGATGAGTGGATCTGGAGATAGTCGTATTAGAACTTCTGCTGATGCACGTGTCACAAGGACTAATACATCCTTTGTCAAATCTACTAACAAGTCTTCAACTTCAGTCCCTCACAAAAAATTAACCAATACAGCTTCTTCTTCCTCTGCTTCGTCAATAACTAGACGTGTTAAGCCAGTCAGTCACCCAAGTCGTGAATTGGTTTTAGCTCGTCGTGAGGCACTTTCACGGAGAGGCAAGTCTGCAGACACAAGCAAAGACCGGACACGTATAGATGTTGAGAAAACCTCTACTACTACAAACAGCTCAACCTCTGTAAATATTGCCTCTAATAAGGCTTCTTCAATTGAAGATAATTCTTCTCGTGTTTCCGCACCTTCTAGTAATTCTGTTAGAGCTCCTAAATTAAATTCTAGAAGTGGTGAGCGTCGTACAACTGCAAAACGTCGTGCAATCCAAAATACTAGTAGGGCACTTGTTTTGGCGCGCCGTGAAGCACAATCAAAGCATGGAAAAACAGCAGGTAAGCAACCAACTTCAGCAGCATCAGTCGCACGTCAAGGAGACCCTGACCTGACTAGCCGAGAACTTTCACAAAGGGTTCGCGAACTTCGCAGTAAAAGTGGAGCCACTGGTAAAAATCGTTCAGGTGGAACTCGTCCTTGTGGCCCTAATAAAAATGGTTCGAAGCAATATGCTGCTGCTGATGCTCATTGGAAAGTTGGAGTAAGTGAAACCATTTCTGGTCAAATAGTAACTGGGACTCAAGCGAATAGATCTTCAAAAACAACTGGTAATGAAGCGAGTACTTGTCGCTCAATTACGGGAACTCAATACCTTGGGTCAGAACTTTTCGACGCTTTTTGTCAATCTTCTCCTATTCCTAGCCAACCTTCGAAGGTTTCTGTTACAAACACAACTCATGGCAATAGGGTTACTGGAAACGAAGTTGGTCGTTCAGAAAAGGTTACTGGTGACGAGCCTGGAACCTGTAAAAATTTGACAGGTACTGAGTACATCTCAGCCAATCAATCAAATGCTTTTTGTGGAGACGTCCAAATATCTCCTCGTAAAGTTGGACATAGCCTCACTCTTGATGGAAGGAAGGTAAGTGGAGTAATGGTTGGACGCTCTGGAAATGTCACAGGAGATGAGGCTGGCTCAAATAAAGGACTCACTGGAGATCAATATTTGGGTTCTGATCCACTACCTGAGGGGAGACCTGCTGAAAAGGTGGCCTCCTTTCATACTCTTCGTGGCTCGGGTGTAACTGGCACAAGTGTTGCGCGTACTGAGTTCGTCACAGGTAATGAAGCGGGCACTTGTAAGCGTGTCACTGGGGATGAATATGTTGGTTCGCAGCAGTATCAATCATTTTGTGGAGGTAGACCTGAGCCTGAGGCTGCAAAAGTTGGTTTAAGTCTTACAAACAAGTCTCAATCTGTTAGTGGAACACTTACTGGTCGCTCTGATTTAGTTACTGGGGATGAGCCTGGGACATGTAAAGCAGTGACTGGAACTCCATATGCTGGAGTAGAACAAGCTCATGAAAGATGTAGTAGACAAACTACTGATGAGATTCAGCAACGTACTCCAAAAAGATTGGGAACTCCTGGCCCTCGTATGACAGGACTACAACCTGGAATTGGAGGAGTTATGACAGGTGCTCAAAAAGGGGCTTGTGAAACTTTGACTGGCACCCCTTATGTAGGTTCAGACCAATTAGTTGAAGCATGTGGTTCTAATAATCTCTCTAAAAACTCTTCTTTGCAAAACTCAGAAAGTCATTTTGGAACTGAATTTAGTGTTCAGTCTCCAGCTAGAGCAGCAAAAGTTCAGCGTGAACTCCAATCTGGTGTAACAGGAACAAGTTATGAGAACGGTTCGAGAATTACAGGCCCATTTGATATGGCACCTGAGAAGGTAACTGGTACAGAGCAGTTTCGTTTTGACAGAAAGAAACGGGAATTTAACTCTGTGCCTGCTAATGACTCGTTAAGCGCTGATGAGACCTCCCGACCAATCTCTCGAATAACAGGAGAAGGGCAATCCGCTGGCTTAAACATCACTGGAGATGATTGGGCACGTGGTGAACAAGTAACAGGTACTGAAGGGGTCTCTGCTCGGAGACGTAACCCGACTCGCCCAGGTCAAATGAATGCTATGCCTTCAAATCAAGTAAAAAGAAATGAGGAGATTTCAAAACCAGATTTTCTTATTACTGGATCTAGTGGTAATACCAGAGATGGACAACTTGTCACTTTCTCTGGTGGAGCAAGGGGTTGAGTGATTGATGGCCTATCGAAATTTGGCCAAAACGTCTGAACGAGTCCTAGGACCTACTGCTCCTAGGAAACGTTTTGTTTCTGACCATGAGCCAAGGACTTTTTCTAAAGAAAGTTTGACACATGACAGTTTGTCAGGCTCTCATTCATTGACTGACCTTTCTGCCAATAAACAACTCAAGTCATACGAAGTTGAAGTAAAGGGAATATTTGACAGGATTGTCCCAGTGCTTAAGAGACTTTCTGAGCTGCAACATCATCAGGATTTTGTAGGCCAAGCTCAGCAGATTGCTAAATCTGAGCTTGGCTTTGAATTGCCTGAACATGTTTTGGAAAAGGCTTGGGTTCGTCCTTTGGATATGAGAGCACTATTTGCATCGTGCGTGTTTCAGGCACATAAACAATCCAGTGACCGCTTTTTTGAAGAAGATCCTTTGAATGGTTCTGAAGATAGTTTTGAGGCTAAGGATTTTCAGGCGTTTTTATTGAATTGTGGTTTTCACCTTCTAGATGTCACCCCTTGTGCAGATGGTCGCTTGGCTCATTCAATTGCATATGTTTTGCGCATCCCATTTAGTGCAGTTCGCCGCCGTTCTCATGCAGGGGCCCTTTTTGATATTGAGAGAACAGTCAACCGTTGGGTAAAGACTGAGCATCGACGTTTTCGAGAGGGTATGACTAGTCAGGCTAAAACGCCTACTCGCTATCTAAAGGTTGTTACTTACCACTTCAGCTCTGTTGACCCTTCTCATCAAGGTTGTGCTGCTCATGGAAGTGATGATTCTGTAGCTTCGGCAGCAGGCCTGCAGAGATTGCTTGACTTTCGTGAGTCAATTGAAAATAGTTTTTGTTGTGGTGCTTCAGTAGACCTTCTACTTATTGGACTGGATACAGACACAGATGCAATCAGAGTTCATGTTCCTGCTTCTGATAGCACAATGCTTCTAGATGAATGGGTCTGTGCTCTAGATCTCTACAAAGAAACAAAATCTTTATCAAAGGATCAAGCAATGAAAAGAATTTCTGAGCGAGTGGAATCTAGTGCTCCTGCTAGACCTGATAAAGGAATGGTTTCTTTTATTAGTCGATTATTGGCTAATAATATTTCTCAGATTGATTATGTGCGTGAACTTTATGGCGGTTCTTATCCTGATGCAGGACATGCGGAAAGATTCATTGGCGTAGGAATTGGTTTTAAGGAGGTTCATTTAAGGAACCTTACCTATTTTTCTCATCTTGATACCGTTGAAGAAGGAGCCCCTGACTTGGATGTAGGAGTGAAGATCTTTACAGGTTTAAATATCTCTAAAGATCTTCCAATCCCTATTGTCATTCGTTTTGATTACTCAGGAAAGGTCCCTGGTGCTAAAGAACGTGCAATAGCAGATTGCCATCGTGTGGATGAGGCAATTGTATTTCGTTATCGGGATTTAGTAGCTGATGGGCTGCTTCACACTTTTCTCACTATTAGAGATCGAGACCAAAAATCCCCTGCCGAAGTTGTAGGGTCTTCACTCGATCCTTCCCTTAAGGAGGTTCATTGACATGTTGATTTGCAAAGTTCTCAAGCCACTTGTTTCCACGAATAGAATTCCTGGTCTTGAACACAAACATCTTCAGGTTGTGCTTGATGGCAGTTCAAAAAAAGTTGCTGTTGATGCAGTTGGGTGCAAACCAGATGACTGGGTTATATGTGTAGGAAGTTCAGCTGCTAGGGAAGCGGCTGGAAGCAAGTCCTATCCAAGTGATCTAACAATTATTGGAATTATTGATTACTGGGACCCTGATGCTCCTAAACCTTCTCAAGAGAGTTCAGTTTGATGGAAATTATGCAGGTTGTTGGCCGGATGGTTTGTACTCAAAGAGTGTCTGGTCTTAATCATATGGATCTCCGCATACTTCGTAATAACAATGGAAAGCAACTTGTAGCAGTTGACCCTGTTGGTGCTCGCGCAGGTAATTGGGTCTTTACTGCAAGTGGTTCTGCTGCTCGATTTGCATGCCCAAATTCAAATACCCAAACAGATTTAACCATTGCTGGAATTATCGATTTTTGGTGCCCAGATGGTTAGTTAGTTTCTTTTGATTTATTTGCTTTTTCTATGACTTAACAATTATCTCTATGACTAACTCATCCCCATCATCAACCAAGGCTTCAGAACAAACTATTGATGTTTCTCCATCAAAAGGTAGTGCAAAAGGGGCTTCAACTTCTAACAAGACGACAGCAAAAACGAGTCGAAATAGCCCTTCTAGATCAGGAAGCGTGGTAGCAGGGAAAGAGAAAACTAGTCCTTCTAGTAATAGAAACTTTGGCAGTGGTTCGATTGGAAATTTGATGGAGTCTTCTTCTTCTCAACCTATCCAAGGTATTGCTCTTGGGATGATTGAAACACGAGGAATGGTTCCAGCTATTGAGGCGGCAGATGCCATGACTAAGGCTGCTGAAGTTACTTTGGTCTCAAGAGAATATGTAGGAGGTGGATATGTCACGGTTATGGTTAGGGGAGAGACAGGAGCTGTTAATGCATCTGTTAGAGCGGGTGCTGATGCTTGTGAGCGTGTTGGCGATGGACTTGTAGCAGCACACATTATTGCTCGCCCTCATTATGAAGTTGAGCCGGCTTTGAAGCCTAGTGGCGCAACTCGTCGTTATTAACCTTTATTCACCCTGTGCTTTAAGTTGATTATTAATAGCTGAATTTGTAATGGGAAAATGGGAGCTAAGGAACCGCCCTGTTCGCTTAGAAAAGCGTTTTGAATTTGAAAGTTATGAAGCAACAAGGGATTTCCTTGATCGGCTAGGAGAACATAGTGAAGTGGAAAAGCGATTCCCAGACATAAGTTTTGGTAAAACATATGTGAATATCACTCTTAGACCTGTGGATGAGGACCAAGAAGTGCAGATAACTCAAGCAGATTACAAATTTGCCGAAGAGATTGATGGACTCTTTGATTAATCTGTCTGATTCCTATGCGGACTCTGGTGTTGAGGAAGTTCTTTGCAAGTTAGAGTGTGACTTGGTTGGGTTGAAGCCAGTTAAGACAAGGATTAAAGAAATTGCAGCTTTGTTATTGGTTGATCGTGTGAGGCAAGACATAAATCTTTCAAGTACAAAACCTTCTTTGCATATGTCATTTACAGGGCGACCAGGTACTGGAAAGACTACTGTCGCATGTCAAATTTCTGAGATATTGCATCGACTTGGTTATTTGAGGAAGGGACATGTTGTCACTGTCACAAGAGATGATTTGGTTGGCCAATATGTAGGCCATACAGCTCCAAAAACAAAGGAGATGATCAAGAGGGCCCAAGGAGGAGTGTTGTTTGTTGATGAAGCCTACTATTTATATAAAACAGGTAATGAACGAGATTATGGGGCAGAGGCTATAGAGATTCTTTTGCAAGAAATGGAGAGACAAAGAGAGGACTTTGTTGTTATCTTTGCTGGTTATAAAGACTTGATGGAGACTTTTTACAAGTCAAATCCAGGCCTTTATTCAAGAGTGGCTCATCACATTGATTTTCCTGACTATACCGACAAGGAACTTATGGAAATAGCCAATTTATTTCTAGTAAAAGAGAGCTATTCTTTTAGTGAAAATGCAATTTTGGCCTTTAATGAATATATTCAGCTTAGACGTCAACTTCCTTTCTTTGCAAATGCTCGTTCAATTCGTAATGCTATCGACAGGACAAGGCTGAGACAGGCAAATAGACTTTTTTCAAGAATGGGAGAGGCACTTAGCAGAGAAGATCTCATGACTATTGAGGCTTCTGATATTAAGGCTAGTAGTGTTTTTAAAGGTCAAATTGAGGGGCGTTAATTATAAGAGATAAATTTGGTAGTTCTAAAGTTTTCTTCAAAACCTTTTTCAAGACATGTGGTTTCTTAAAAAGACTCAGTTATCTTTTTCTATATGTCCGATCGATCATCCTTAGGTTGTTCAAGGTCACGTTTTATTAGGACCATTAAATAAGAGGGAGCCTTGTATCGGCCAGGGAGGCATCTATTTAGCGTTTCCAGATGACTCCAGCAGACTGTCCTTTCTATTTCCTTAGAACTACGACCTTCCTGCAAAAGTCTACGAAGAGCTTTGCAGTAAAGGGGGTAACCTGCTTCGAGTTCACCAATTGTGAGCTTGGCAACCGCCATGGTTTGTCGCAGGGCAAGTCTTAATCTAGACAATCGCAGTGCCCTAACGCAAAGCATTTGCTTTGTTGTAGCTCTTCTTGTTGCTTAATGAAGCTCTAAGGCTTGGCAAAGCAATTATTTGATCTGATTCAGAAGGCTGTTTTTTTGGGATAACTATGCTGATTTCAACCCAGCCAAGCAACGCAATCAATTTCAACTCGGCCATCTTTTGGAAGTGCTGCTACTTCTACGCAAGCTCTTGCAGGGCTGATTCCATCTCTAAACGTCTCTGCATAAATAGCATTAACTTTGCTGAAATCTTTTAGATCTACTAGATAGATAGTTGTCCTAACAACTTGTGAGGTATTTGCACCTGCTGCATTTAGAACGGCTTTGAGGTTACTTAAGACCTGTCGTGTTTCCTCTTCTACATTGCCTCTTCCAACCATGAGTCCATTGTCAGGGTTTAAAGCAATTTGGCCTGAGCAGTAAAGCCATTCTCCTGCGAGTACTGCTTGGTTATATGGGCCTACAGGAGTTGGGGCAAGCTTTGTTGAAATTGCTTTGGCAGGTTCTTTAGGCATTAGAGGAAACTATGTTTTTTAGATAATGGAATTATGAACGTTATAGCAAGATAATAACTCTTCATTATGAAGTGTTATAGAGATACTGTATCTACATCTAACATTTGCCTCAGGTTATTATTGCCCCATAAATGATTATCGCCTTTTTTGGGCTATTTTTTCGTAAATTCCCATGGATTATTAAACATAAAGGCATGCATAATTGTAGTTAGATTCTTAGAAGGACCTAGAGAGGCCCTTACGGTTAACCTTTCCAATTGTCCTTATTTTGTCTCAATGCTGTGAACTCTTTAACGCTCTTTGCTTGAATAAATAGATTTGTCTTTCTTTCTTCCGATAGGCTACTTGGTAAGCTTAACTCACCTTGAGCTCTTTTATTAACAACTTTTTTTAATCTTTCTTTGATTAATAAGTTATCAGGTTGAAGTGTAGTTGCCCATTGCAAATTTAATTTTGTATATTCATGGGCGCAGTAGATTTTTGTATTTGAAGGTAATGAATTAATCCTTTGGAATGAATTGAACATGTTTTCGGCTGTACCTTCGAAAAGTCGCCCGCAACCAGCCGCAAATAATGTGTCTCCGCAGAAAAGAATAGGATTTGTTTTTTCATTATTTTTTTCGGAAAGGTAATATGCAACATGTGCATTTGTGTGCCCTATAACTTCTATAACTTTGACTGAAGCACCCATTAGGAGGAATTCGTCCCCATCAGCAACAGAAATAGTTTGGAATGGAATTCTATGAAGATCAGCTTTGCTAGCAATTACAGAGGCGGCAGGCCATTGTTTCAGCAGGCTCTCTGTCCCACCAATATGATCCTGATGGTGGTGTGTCTGCAAAACTGACAAAAGGTTTAGGTTCCTAGCTTTTAGCCAGTTTTCTACTGGTTCTGAGATAGCTGGATCGACGACTACTGCTTGATCACCTTCAACCCATAACCAGATAATGTTGTCTTGTAGCACTGGCAAAGCATGTATTTCATAATCATTGTTCTTCGAGGGCATAACAGTTGAAGGATGGGAAATCGTTAAAGTCCAAACCGACGAATTTAGCCATGATTACCGTTGCTTTAGCTAAAGGTGCCTTGCTGAAAGATTCGGTAGAGCGCTTTGCTCATGCTGGCTTGGATTTTTCTGCTGTTTTAGAAGAAGACAACCGTCAGTTAATGGTGCCTTCTGCTTGCGGAAGCGCGAGAGCACTTCTTGTTCGTAATGGTGATGTACCAGTTTATGTGGCTTATGGTCAGGCCCAATTGGGCATAGTTGGATATGACGTACTTAGAGAACATCAAATGCCAGTTGCGCAATTGCTAGATCTTGAGTTTGGTGGCTGTCGACTGGCTTTGGCTGTAAAAGAAAATAGTGGCTATAAATCTGCGGCCGATTTGCCTCCTCATTGTCGTGTGGCAAGTAAATTCACCCATTGTGCAAGAGCTTTTTTCAATAACCTTGATATTCCTGTTGAGCTTGTCCATTTGACTGGCTCAGTTGAACTTGGCCCCATCACAGGAATAGCAGAAGCTATTGTTGATCTAGTAGCAACTGGCCGCACTCTTCAAGAGAATGGATTAGTGGCTATTGAGGATCTATTTCAGTCAACGGCACGTCTAGTGGGGAATCCACTTTCTTTGCGATTGGACCAGGGGTCTTTACATACGATTGTTGAAGCAATGCGACAGCCTCAATCTTCTAAATAATGCCTCTTAATGATTTGCAGAGGGTACGGCGCCTGGGGCGTTATTTACGTCAGGACAGTAGACGTTTATTTTTAATTGTTCTGATTTTAGTTCCAGTTGCTTTAGCCGGAGCTGCTCAACCTCTTTTGGTAGGCCAAGCAATAAGTGTTTTACGTGGGGAATCAACCTTTTTGTGGCTAAATAATTTTTCAACCAAATCTGCTTTAAACCTTTTGATAAGTCTTTTGCTGATTTCTGTTCTCCTTCGATTGGCTTTGCAGGGAATACAGACTTATAGCATTCAGGCAGTAGGTCAAAGGCTTACTGCACGTATTCGTGACGAGCTGTTCTCTCATTCATTGTCATTGTCTTTGCGTTTTCACGATCGGATGCCTGTTGGCAAATTGTTGACGCGACTAACTAGTGATGTAGATGCATTGTCTGAGGTTTTTGGTAGCGGTGCTGTAGGAGTCTTAGCTGATTTGGTAAGTCTTTTTGTAATTGCGAGCACAATGGTTCTGATTGAATGGCGACTTGGGGTTTTGCTTCTTTTGACCCAGGTCCCTGTAACTATTTTTGTTCTTTGGTTACAACGACGTTATCGAAGGTCTAATTACAGAGTAAGAGAAGAGCTTGCTCAGTTAAATGCAGACTTTCAAGAGAATTTGCAAGGTCTTGAAGTAGTGCAGATGTTTCGTCGAGAGGCAATTAATTGCAAAGGTTTTAGGAGGACTGGTATTGCTTATAGACAGGCAGTCAATGGAACTATTTTTTATGACAGTAGTATCTCAGCATTTATTGAATGGGTCTCATTAGCAGCAGTTGCTTTGGTTCTTGCACTTGGGGGTTGGCTGGTTACAGCAGGTGCTATGGGGCTAGGTACTTTGACAACTTTTATTCTTTACTCTCAGCGTCTTTTTGATCCCTTGCGTCAACTTGCTGAACGTTTTACACAAATTCAAGGGGGTTTGACTGCCGTAGAAAGAATAGGCGAATTACTAGAACAGAATGTTGAGATTTCCGATCCAGAAACTAATCAATCAAATGAATCAACCGAACTTTTAAAAACACCTTATGAAACTCCAAGGGGAGAAGTTATTTTTGAGAATGTTAGTTTTGCTTATAGGCCAGATGAGCCAATTATTGATAATTTAAGCTTTAAGATTTCACCTGGAGAACATGTTGCAATTGTTGGGCCAACTGGTTCAGGTAAAACAACATTAATTAGATTACTTTGTAGACTTTATGATCCTCAGAGAGGAAGAATATTAATTGACGGTATAGACATTAGGGAAATTCCAATAAGTAACCTTCGCAAGCATTTGGGTGTAGTCCTCCAAGATACTTTTTTGTTTAGTGGAAATGTTGCGGATAACCTTCGCCTTGATTCAGTTGTTGCAGATAGTCGACTAAAGGAAATTTGTCATGATCTTGGCTTGGATGATCTTATGCGAAGGTTGCCAAAGGGCTTAGACACTGAGTTGAGAGAACGTGGTGGGAATCTTTCTTCTGGAGAGCGTCAAATTCTTGCTGTAGCAAGGGTTGCTATTCGGAACCCCACGATTTTGGTTATGGACGAAGCGACAGCTTTTATGGATCCTTCCACTGAGGCAACATTGCAGCGAGATTTAGACCGACTTCTTGAACGGCGGACGGCAGTTGTTATTGCTCACCGACTTGTAACTGTTCAGTCGGCAGATCGGATTATGGTTTTAAGAAGAGGCAGGCTTATTGAAGAGGGTTCCCATTCTGAGCTTTGTGCTAGAGGCGGACTTTATTCACAACTAGCAGAATTACAAGAACGTGGTCTGACGAAACTTTGATCTAATGAGGCTTGGTAATGTTTAGTAAATCCGGATCAGAAAATTTTGATGCCTTCGGTTTAATTGGCACTAGTTCATTAACGGCCAATTGCCTTGAGGAAACATATGGGAAAGAAGCAAGTGAATGCCCTTCCTCTGATTCAATGTTGAAATTAGTTTTTAGCCAATCAAAACCTTTTGATTTGATAGAACTCGAACAATTACTTGGATCTGTAGGTTGGAGCAGAAGACCAGTAAGAAGGGTTAGACGTGCACTAGATAATAGTTTGTTGAAAGTTGGTTTGTGGAGGCATGATCCTAGGGTCCCACGTTTGGTGGGATTTGCTCGCTGTACAGGTGATGGAATACTTGAGGCAACAGTGTGGGACGTTGCAGTACATCCTATTTATCAAGGTTCCGGGATTGGTAAGCAACTTATGAAATATATTCTCAAGTCACTACGTGATATGGGCATTAGGAGAGTTACATTGTTTGCTGACCCTGGTGTTGTAGCTTTTTATGAGAGTCAAGGCTGGACCCTTGAACCTAGAGGGAATAAATGTGCATTTTGGTATGCAAGTTGACAGAGTTGTTATTAAGACTTGATATTCATAATGACACTTTAACCTTTATCTTTCACAAATAAGGCAATGAGAAAAATATGAACTATTTACCTGGAGCATTTTGGTAATATAGTTTTTTTAGCTTAGAAGACTTTACACCTTTTCTCCAATGATATCTAAGCAGTGCATTTTTAAAGGCCTTAGTTAACACATTGTTTTTGTCCCAGCCTCTACTATCTGTATATATAGGAATGCCTATACCTTTTAATTGAGATATAGTCTTCAACCTATTAATAAAGGCAAGATCTTCCATTAGATGTAATGGTAGATAGCCACCTGCTTTATTATATGTTTGCTTGGTTAATAGCAACCCTTGGTCTCCATATGGCCTTTTTAAGAAATGGCTTCTAAAGTAAACAGCTGATTCTAATAGACGAAAGTCTATTCCACTTTTCTTTACTTTGAAGTCAAAAAAATAAGAATTTGATCTTAATAAAGGTTGGCTTATTACTTGTTCTACAGACTCGACCCATTTTGGGTGAAGCCTAGAGTCTGCATGAAGAAATAATATCCATTCTCCTAAGACATTGCATGCTCCATGGTGTAGCTGAGCACCTCTATTTCCTTCAGAGATTTCTAAAGTATTAGCACCATTGATTTTAGATACTAATTTTGTATTATCTGTACTTCCCCCGTCAACTACGCAAACCTCTATTCCATATGGCCATAGAGCCAGGTCAGCAAATAATAAAGGGAGATTGCTGGCTTCGTTCAGGGCCGGGATAATAATACTTAGTGTGGTCTTTCTCTTTAGGCTAGCCATGGTGAAAGATCTTTAATTTGATCTAGGTCTTTTTGTTGGCGAAGTAATATATGATCAGTTCCTGAAAGATTTGCTTTCAAAATAGTTTTATTGAGTACATTGCTTGTTCCCCAAGGGATGCCAGAAAATGGCCAGGTTACGACAGGATTAATTAATTTTCCAGAAAGTCCAATTAGCCAATAGCCGCCATCTGAGGCGGGGCCAATAACCATTTCATAAGTTTTAAGAAAATCAATCGCTTCAATTAGATCGTGCTCACAAAGTCCAGGTACATCTGATCCGATGATGATTGTTGCGCGTCCTTTTTTTAGAGAGTATTTAGAATGCCTTTGCACACGTATAATTTGTTTCCTCATTCGCAAACCGAGTGAACCTTCGCCTTGAAGGACTGCTTTTTTTATTCCATGCTTTAACCCCCATTTTTTCGCGCAATTCGAACCAAGACCGGAGATCGCAATGTTTATTTCCAGTAGCCCTTTCTCTTCTACAGTTTTTGCTACTTCGATAGTGTGATCAGTAAGGTGCTTTTGAATTAAAGCTGCTTTCGTAATCCCTAGATCTGCAGCTAACCTTCTTTTACATCTACCTGCTGCTGGCCAACGAGTCATCAAAATAAGAACTGGCTTATTCATTTATTTCGATCTCATATTGAATAATCTTTGTTCCTCAATTCGTACCCTTGATACATTTTTGAAGTTCATAGAACTAAGAAATAGATTAAAAGTTGCTTGATTTTGAGAAGATAGCAATCGATTCTGATATTAATTAATCTCACCTTGTCCATTTCTACGAAATTAGAAGCACTCCCTCCAGTTAAGCAGTGCTTCTTTAAAGGCTTGCCTTCATTAATTTTTTTTAGCGAGCTTTGCAATCAACCTAAGTAACTCTTCGTTGCAGTTCGTCCTCTCAAGAAGGGTTGCTTAAAAGTCGATATGCTTAATGATCGGGATGGGATCGTAGTTTCTGCAAGGGTTTATGGTTGAGAAGAACGTTAATCGATGACAATTCTCGAGACTTCCTTGGGAGCGGCCTGTTCCCAAAAAATGCTTAGATTTATGCTCTTATTTGGAAATGTCGGTGCAAAAGGGCAATGAGCTGTGGAACAAGGTTCAACAGGCCCTTCAGCAAAATTTAAGCAAGCCCACCTTTGAGACTTGGATTCGCCCTGCAAGATGCAGTGACTTTAAAGATGGGGTTTTGACTTTGGCTGCTCCAAACAGCTTTTCAAGTGATTGGCTCAGAAAGAATTACTCGCAAACTATTGAAGAGGTTGCTGGAAAGCTGGCTGGTCAGCCTGTGAGAGTGAAAGTGATAGCTCTGGAAGAACCTCATGTTGTTAAGGCAGAGGGGAAGTCCGAAGCAATGGCTTCAACTGTTGTAAAGCCGTCAGAACAATCTTTGTCATCTAATACCTCAATTAAAGGTCCTAAAAGGATTCTTCCTGGTTTGAATCTTCGTTATGTGTTTAACAGATTTGTTGTGGGGCCAAATAGCCGCATGGCACATGCAGCGGCTTTAGCAGTAGCTGAATCACCAGGAAGAGAATTTAATCCTCTTTTTATTTGTGGAGGAGTGGGTTTAGGAAAAACACATCTGATGCAGGCCATTGGTCACTATCGATTAGAAATAGACCCTGAAGCGAAGGTTGCATATGTCTCTACAGAGACATTTACAAATGATTTGATAGTTGCAATTAGGAAAGATGGTATGCAAGCTTTTAGGGATAGATATAGAGCTGCTGATTTAATCCTTGTTGATGATATTCAGTTCATAGAAGGTAAGGAATATACACAAGAAGAGTTTTTTCATACGTTTAATGCCTTGCATGAAGCCGGTAGACAGATTGTTATTGCAAGTGATCGCCCCCCTAGCCAGATTCCTCGTCTCCAGGAAAGATTGATTTCCAGATTCTCAATGGGTTTGATTGCTGATATTCAAGCTCCTGACTTAGAAACAAGGATGGCCATTTTGCAAAAGAAGGCAGAGCAAGAAAGAATGCGCTTACCCCGAGACTTGATTCATTTTATTGCTGGCCGTTTTACTTCCAATATTCGCGAACTTGAGGGTGCATTGACTAGGGCAGTTGCATTTGCATCTATTACTGGAATGCCAATGACAGTGGAGTCAGTTGCTCCAATGCTTGATCCAAGTGGACAAGGAGTTGAAGTTACTCCAAAACAAGTTATTGAAAAAGTTTCGGAAGTGTTTGAAGTTACTGCAGATGAAATGCGAAGCAGTACTCGTAGGCGACCTGTAAGCCAAGCTCGTCAAATTGGCATGTATTTAATGCGGCATGGAACTGACCTGAGTTTGCCTCGTATAGGAGAGGAATTTGGGGGAAAAGACCATACAACTGTTATGTACGCAATTGAGCAGGTAGAGAAAAAGTTATCTAGTGACCCTCAAATGGCAAGTCAAGTGCAGCGTGTAAAGGATTTGCTACAGATTGACTCGCGAAAGCGAAGATAAAGAAAAGTGTTAGCTTTATCTTTTGATTTAAAAAAAAACAAATACTTATAGAACTAACAATTAATTAATACTATATTTAATTAATTGTTAGATTTGCTTAGTTTTATTATCTCTTTTTTTAAGGAGTTAAATCTAAGTAACTTGATTTTATTTTTGATTTCAATTAGGGAAAGTCAACCTGGGTTAATTCTTTACGAAAAGGTTTAGGATTTTGATCGAATCTATCTTTTGTTGTGATCATCGGACCTTCATCGGGACCGTCTAATTTTGCTGTATCTTCAAGAGCTTTTCTAAGTTTCCTTGCGGCCAGCAATGGCATGTCTCGTGGAACTGATATTCGATCTCTTAAATATCGCAAACCTAAAGCACTACCGTTTTCAGGTTGGCAATTATGGCCAACTAGCATTTTTGTAAGAGCAGCTCTAAGAGGTTGATCAAAGCGTTCAGGTCCAATGGGATTTATTGTTTTGAGAATTTTTTGGTGTTTTACAACTCTTGAAAGAGCAATGATTTCTGGTTTTGGATCATTAGTTTCTTCTGAATATTCTAAGGAGATTTCCATTTCATCAAGCCCTATAGCTTGGTCTATGGCAATTGAATATTGCTTTTGTTGGGGATTCGAATCGATATAGCATCCTCCCATTTGAGGTGGTAAATCATGAGAATGTGTATGGAAATCTCCTTGAGTTCCCCTGTAGACATCAAACTTCTCTAATGATGTTAACCATTTGTTTATTGCAGGGTGCTCTTCCCTTAAGTTGAAACCTTTATAATAGGCAAGAGATGCATTCATTCTTTCAATAAATGGGATAAAAATCACATCTGAACTTCCTGGCAATGAATTACCTGAATTGTCAGGCAATATGTCAAGAAAAGGGCCTTCTTTATTCTTGAGTCTTTTCTCAAACTCTTTTGCAATTTTTTTGAATTGCTCTTTACGATAACTTTCTTGTTTTTTGATTAGTGAAGGACTACAAAGCCAAATACACCAAGCTCTAAATAACTTCCTCTCGAGAAACCTCAGCTCTAAGGACATTGGATCTTGAAGAGGTCTACCTAGAGGTCCAAAATGCTTCTCTAAAAAAAGAAGAATTTCGTCACTTTCGGTTATGATCCCTTCATCAAATTCTAAGGCAGGTAAAAGCCCTGAAGGAACTTTTTCGAGATACGAACTTTCCTTGGGCCCATAGCATCTCATTGTTACCTTTTTGACTCTATAAGGGATTCTTTTCCATTCGAGCCATAGCCATACTTTTTGACAGTATGGACACCATGCATGATTATCTCTGTATAGAGTTACATTTACATTTTCTTGTGGCTGCCCAAACAGTCTTAATAAGGAATAGGAATTAGTGGGACCTTGTCTATTATCAGATTCCTTAATGGTCATTTCTGATAAGTCTTTCCAGCTGAGTGCTTTTTGGAAATTTGTATTAGGTGCCATTTTTAGAAAATTGATGATTTCAAGATTGCTTGTTAATGTGTTGTTTTTAATCTAATGAGATTTTATTGATAAATTAAGTGGAGATTATTTCCCATATGAAATACTTGATGGCTTGTTTGGGCAAATAAGGGGACAATTGTTTCATTGTTGAATAATGTATTTTCTTGGAAAACTATTTTGACCTGATTGTTTTGGGTGCTGGTTCTGGAGGTCTGGCGGCGGCCAAAAGAGCTGCTTCTTATGGAGCACGTGTGGCAATTGTTGAAGGTGACCGTGTAGGTGGAACATGTGTGATTAAGGGATGTGTCCCTAAGAAGCTATTGGTTTATGGATCTATGTATAGAGACCATATTGAGATGGCTTCTAGCTTTGGAGTGCAGCTAAAAGATTCAAGGATTGATGCAGGTATTTTGTTTAGCAATGTACGCACAGAGGTAGATCGTTTAAATAGATTACATATGGATTTTCTTAAAAAGGCTGGTGTAGAGCTAGTGCAGGGCTGGGGACATTTTATTGATTCAAATTCTATTGGAGTAAGTGATTCTGAATGTAATAGAAAAGTCAGAATTCTGAAAGGAGATCGTATTTTGATTGCTGTGGGAGGCAGGCCTGTTCGCCCTGATTTTCCAGGAGTTGAGTTAGCTTGGGTTAGTGATGATATTTTTCTTCAAAAAGATCTACCTGAAAGGGTGATAATTGTTGGTGCTGGATTTATTGCATGTGAATTTGCTTGTATTCTTAATAGCTTAGGGTTAGAGGTGATTCAGATAGTCCGAGGGCAGCACTTGTTAAAAGGTTTTGATAGGGAACTTACGAGTGTTTTAAAGGAAGATATGCGGAGTAAAGGTATAAGAATCTGCTTTGGAGAATTTCCTGTAGGTATAAAAGAGGAAATAAATGGCTTGAAACTTTTAATTGATTCAGGTGAAGAACTATCATGTGGGGGAGTCCTTCTGGCAACCGGTAGAAGGCCTTTCTTGAAGAATCTTTGTTTAGAAAGTGCTGGAGTTAATGTTGAAGGGAACAAGATTTTAGTTGATATGAGGCTGGCTACAAATATCCCAAATATATATGCTATAGGAGATGTTACTGATAGAATACAACTGACCCCTGTCGCGATAGAAGAAGGTCGAATATTTGCTGATAACATTTATGGAAATAAATCTCGAAGAGTTAGTTATGATAATGTTCCTAGTGCTGTCTTCAGTCAGCCAGAAATCTCTGGAGTGGGTTTCACTGAAGAAAGTGCTATTGATAATTATGGTAGCGAAAAAATAAAAGTGTATCGATCTAGTTTTCGACCAATGTCAAGATCTCTTTCAAAGACAGGAGCTAATTGTCTTTTAAAATTAATTGTTGATGTTAATACAAGTAAGGTTATAGGTTGTCATATGATTGGCGAACATGCGGCTGAAATTATTCAAATGGCCTCTATTGCCATAAATATGGGAGCTACAAAATCTGACTTTGACCGGACGATGGCTTTGCACCCAACAGTTGCCGAGGAATTCGTGACTATGCGATAAAATTTAATGTTTTAGTTGAGTACTGTTTAAATAATAGTGCTTTTATTGCTTTGGGCTTCGTTGGATAACTTTTAGTTTTTAGAGAAGGTTTGAATAATATTATTTTTCTTGATTTTGCGGATATCTTTCCAGTAGATTATAACTTGGAAAGCAATTGAAACTATTGCTAATGGCATAATTACACAGAGTACTATCAACCTAAACTCATCATGTAAATTTGGTAGTGTTACTGGTATAATTTGGTCAATTAAATATAAACAATACAAACTTAATAAAGCTCCTCCTTCGACTCTGCTTATCCTTCCTTTTGTCCAGAAAATTGGCATGCAGGCAAGTGTTGTAAGGACCATTAGAGGTAAGTCCTTTTGAATAAGTACTTGATCTACGTCAAGTCCTCTGCTTCCTGATGTAAGAGCACAGCTAGAAAGTACAAGTAATTGGTTAAGCAAACTACTCCCTACGACGTTGCCAATGGCAAGATCTGTTCTACCTTTTATTGCAGCTACAAGAGAAGTTATTAGCTCAGGCATAGATGTACCAGCAGAGACAATTGTTAATCCAATAACAGCTTCACTTATTCCTAATAAGGAGGCTGCCGAACTTGCACCACTTACCAAAAAGTTTGAACCAATACTTAGAAGAAGAAGTCCTGCCCCAATACGGATACTTGCTTTTATCCACCCATCTGATGCAGATTCGACATTGATTTCAGGCTCTGCTTCTTCAACCCCTTCTTCACCTTCTTGGACAGTACGGATTTCCCAGATGGTATTAATCACAAGCGCAAGAAATAGTGCCATGCCTGCTTGCCAGGTCACTTTCCCGGTGGAGGCCATTCCCCAAACGGCAGCAGAAACGGCTAGGAGGAGAGGAACGTCCCTTCTAACTAGTCGACTTTCCACTTTTAAAGGGAGAACGAGAGCACTACTGCCAAGAACTACCAATACATTAAAAATATTGCTTCCAACTACATTGCTTACTGCCAGCGCATCCGACCCTTTTAAAACTGACCCAACACTTACAAAGAGCTCAGGAGCACTGGTCCCTAGAGATACAACAGTTAAACCAATAATAAGTTGAGGGATGCCAAGTATTAGAGATAGTGAGACTGACCCTTGAACAAAAAGTTCTCCACCTCCAAATAGCAGACCTATTCCAGTCAGCACTTCTAGAGCTGAGAGTATGAATGTTGGCATAAACTTTTAACTTGATACTTTTTTAGTCCTGAAGACTGGTGGTCTTGTTTAGGGCATTCATTTACTATTAGTGGCCCTTGAATTCTCTACTGAAGCATAATTGGTTCTCTAGTAATAGAAGAGATAAGTGCCTTGGACAGCTGATGAATTTCTATTAGGACCCTGTGACTAGCAAAGCTAAGCATTAATAATAAATCTATCGTGGTAATTGTTCTTAACTTTGTTTGATTAAGTAGGAAAAATGTTAGGAGGAGATTGCTAAATTGACTATTGTTTTGAGGCTCCCGTTGCTATACAACCAGTAGTAGCAGGCAGTAATTGCATGTTTCTTGGCCAATGCAATCCATAGGTCCTGATTAGGTAATTGTTTTGAATCATTCTCCAGAACGAATCACTCTTCGCCAACCTGACGATTGGCACCTTCATCTTAGGGATGGTGACATGCTTAATGTCACTGTTATGAATACGGCTCGCGTTTTTCGTCGTGCAGTTGTAATGCCTAATCTTACTGTCCCGATTACTACCGTTGAGGCAGCTGTTAGTTATCGGAAAAGAATTTTAGATTCAACACCAGTAGGGATGGCTTTCACACCTCTCATGACGGCTTATATCACCAGCAACCTTTGCCCAGAAGTCCTAGAGAAAGGCTTCCGAAATGGAGTTTTCATCGCGGCTAAGCTTTATCCCGCAAATTCAACTACAAATTCTGCTCAAGGTGTTAGTGATTTAAGAAGCATTGACTCCCTTCTGGAGACAATGGAAAGTATCGGAATGCCACTGCTTATTCATGGTGAAGTTGTTGATAGAGACGTAGATGTCTTTGATAGAGAAGTTGTTTTTATTGAGCGTCACCTTGTACCGCTCTTAGTTCGGTTCCCAAGACTAAAAGTTGTTCTAGAGCACATAACGACTGAGCAGGCTGTTGAGTTTGTAGACACTAGTTCTTCAAAAATAGCTGCGACAATTACTCCTCATCATTTGCATATCAATCGAAATGCAATGTTTGATGGTGGTTTGAGAAGCGATTTTTTCTGCTTGCCAGTGGCAAAAAGAGAGCGACATCGCCTTGCTTTGCGAAAAGCGGCCACTAGTGGAAAAGCTTGCTTTTTTTTAGGAACCGATTCAGCGCCTCATTTGAGGGCTTTTAAGGAGAGTTCATGTGGGTGCGCAGGGATTTTTAATTCTCCTTATGCACTTGAAAGCTATGCAGAAGTCTTTGAACAAGAGGGAGCTCTTGATCGGCTGGAAGCTTTTGCAAGTGAATATGGGCCGGTTTTCTATGGTCTGCCCTTAAACGAACAATCAGTCACATTGATAAAACAAAATCAGGTCGTACCTGATTTTGTTGAGGTTCTAAGGAATGAACAAACAAGTGAAAAATTAGTTCCATTTCATGCAGGGGAAACCCTTAGATGGACTCTGCTTATGGGACCTAATAAATAAATTAATTTATTTAAAAAGGTTGCTTTGTTTCAAGATCAATTAATGGGAGCAGGGGGACTTGAACCCCCACAGTCTTTTACGACCTACGGATTTTAAGTCCGCTGCGTCTACCAATTCCGCCATGCTCCCTTCACGGTGTGGACTAATCGACCACATTTCATCTTAGATTTCGAAGGATAGTTTTTCCTACCCCATAGTGACTTTTGTGGTCTTGGTTAGCCAAATCAATAACAACTCTTTGCTTGTGATAGGAGCTTACGCAATTCTCGGCTTGTTTTATTTGATTTTAGTTCCATTGTCCCTTTTTTATTGGATGAATAGTCGCTGGCACATTATGGGGAAGTTAGAGCGATTGGGTGTCTACGGTTTAGTATTTCTTTTCTTTCCAGGTTTGATTTTGTTTTCTCCCTTTTTAAATCTTCGTATGAATGGCCAAGGAGAGGACTGAGAATTTGACACGTGCAAGGGTTTTCCAAATTGGATTAGCAGCTCTTCTATTAGGGGGGGGGGGGATTTTTAATTTTTCGATTAATAGGCCTTGAAGATATATCTGCTGGTATTGCAGCGGAGGCTCTTCTGGTTGTTGTCATTCTTGGATGGACTGGTTCTTACCTGCTTCGTGTAGTTACTGGTCAAATGACTTTTATGGAACAACGCAGGCGTTATAGGGAAGCTTATGAACAAATTTCTACTGCTGAACTACAGGCTAAGTTTGACTCTTTGCCTAAGGATGAGCAGAATCGTTTAATTGAAGAGCTCGAGGCAGAGA
This sequence comes from Prochlorococcus sp. AG-363-A16, assembly GCA_003280345.1. Lineage (GTDB taxonomy): Bacteria > Cyanobacteriota > Cyanobacteriia > PCC-6307 > Cyanobiaceae > AG-363-A16. The sequence goes on along the minus strand of QCFB01000004.1, from coordinate 63,173 downwards.
AAAATACTCTTAACTCTGCTTCTGATATATAAGCTTTATTGAATTATCCTTTGTGATGATCACTTAGAGAACTGCCAAGAGAGACTCTTTGGAAAACAAATCCTCGCAAAACTCAGCAATCGATCGATGCTTCTCCCGTCTCAAGCAAGAGGGAAGAATTGCTTTGATGCCTTTTCTTATGGCAGGAGATCCTGATTTAAAAACTTCATCTGAAATCATGTTAAAGCTAGAGGAAAAAGGAGCAGATATTATCGAGTTGGGCATTCCTTATAGTGATCCACTTGCTGATGGACCAGTAATTCAATTAGCAGCTTCTCGCGCACTTTCTGGAGGAACGACTCCTTCAGGTGTTTTTAATATGCTTTCTGCTTTAAAAGAAAAGTTGTCTATACCAGTAATAATTTTTACTTATAGCAATCTGTTGTTTAATCGTGGCATGGAGTGCTTTTGTGATGAAGCAGCTCAGGCAGGAGCTGCTGGTCTTGTTATTCCTGACCTTCCTATTGATGAAGCAGAAAAACTTTCTCCAATTGCTGAAGCTAGAGGGCTTGATTTGGTCCTTCTAGTTGCGCCCACAACCCCTGAGGAAAGAATGAAAAGAATTTCAATGAGCAGTAAGGGATTTACATATCTTGTTAGTGTTACTGGTGTGACTGGTGAAAGGTCAGTTTTGCAAGAGCGTGTGGGATGTCTTGTTAAACAAATCAAAGAATGTTGCACTACTCCAGTGGCCGTTGGATTTGGAATTTCAGATCCTAAACATGTACGTCAAGTGAGAAGTTGGGGTGCCGATGGAGCAATAGTTGGCAGTGCTCTTGTGAAGCGTATTTTTAATTCCAAACCAGGGCATGAAGTTGATGAAGCAGGTGACTTTTGCCTTGAATTGCGAGAAGCTACCGGTTAAATAGTATTAATTCAAAATCTTTAAATAGAGAGAGAATACAAAATAAAAAGTTCCTAGATATATTCTAGGAACTTTTTTCTTGTATTTAATTTTTCTTTTTCTTTAATTCATTAAATCTCATTAATCAATTCAATGTTTAGTCTTCTTCTGTCGCTCCAGCTGGAACTAGCCTGATCTGCTTACGACCTAGCTTGATTTCAAATTCATCACCTGATTTGAGATCTAATAGTGCTGTGTATGCTTTGCCAATCAATAGATTGCCGTTGCCCTGAACAGTTGCCACGTAACTAAGCTTTCTGCCCCCTTTGCCAATACCAGCAGTACCAGTATCTCCAAGGCTCACTCCTTTAGCTTCTAGAAGAGATTCGTAAAAAGCTGTGAAGTTAAGTCGTTCTCCTCCACCTTTCTTTGTGGAAACATATCCACAAGCACGAACAAGATCTGATTTGCTTATATCACCTAGTTCTTTGACTTTGGTGAGTAGGTCGCTACCAGTTAGCATGATCTGTAATAAAATGATCTACTTAAGTAACATAGCAATTTATCAACCATTTGTGCCATTATTTTATAGACAACTTCTTGAAATTATTTAATCCTTAAGTTATGGAGCGATTTGTTCTTTGGGGCACTTACTGTGAAAATGCGCTTCAAAAGCGTGAACCTTTTCGTGAGATGCACCTGAATAGGCTTTCTATTCTTAAGCAAAAGGAGATTCTTATCACATTGGGTCCAACTAAATGCACTAAATACGTTTTTGGAATTTTCGAAGCTAAGAATCTAGGCATTGTTAAGCAACTTATTCAAGACGATATTTATTGGAAGGAGGGTATATGGACTTCGTTCGAGGTTTACCCTTGGACCCAAGCATTTTGAGCTTGTTTCCATATCCAATTAGCAACTACCTGATCTCCATTTTCTCCAAGCACATTTTCATAGCCAGACATAATCCCTATGCCTGAACGTGCTATTTTTGCAATAGCATCTGGGTTGTTTATTCCGTTCCGGTTTAGCGCCTTTATTTTTAATGTTTTACTTCTACGAATGATATTTCCACCATTGATGTGGCAGCCTGAACAATGTTGAATGAAGAGATCTTTCCCGTTTGCTTTCTCTGTTGCCCATGATTTAGTTGGTAGGCTTAATGAAGACACTGTGAAGGAAAGGATCAGCAAAATGATTGAGAAAAAGAGACTTCCCAAAAAAGAGCTTAATCCGTTAGTAACTCTCATGAAGTAGGGATCATGGAAAATTAACTCCTAAATGCCAAGCAAAATTATTTTGTATAGACATTATCATGTCTAATCGATTCTTTTATATATGCTTTGTGAAATTTTTGCTCAAATATTCTCAATTTCAATTGAATACAATTTTAATCTGCTGATTGGCTATACTAACCTTGATTTTTAACTTGTTTTCTTTGCAAATAAACTTTTGGCGACTTTGCCTTAGCTCTTATTTTTTGATGAATAGTCATTTTGAGCAATAGTCAAGTTAATTTTGGTTATGGATGGATACCTTCCCCAATTCTATTTGTATAAATGCTTAGGAGATTTCGATGGCTGAGCAAGATCTTCAGGCTTTTCTTGAAAAGGTTTCACAGCTGCAACAAATGGTTGATTCATTGGACGAAACCCCTTTTCGAAGAAAACTTTTGGCAGCTTGTACTAATCACAATGAAGTCGTCCAACTTGCTAGTAGTTGGGGCTTTGAGATAGGTCGGCGGTGGGGAGAGCCATCTGGGAAAAGCGATTTGGTCTCAAAAGATAACTTGTTTAATAGACCTCTGCCTCAAGAAGGTTTTGAGCAAAAATTTCAAATACAGGAAGGAGATAACTGGCGCTTGGAATTGATTGTTTCTAATGCAGCGATGAGTCAAAAGGGTTTTTGGTATGACCAAGAGGAGAACGAATGGATTTTGATTTTGCAGGGGAGTGCACTTTTAAGGCTCAGAGATCCTGATGGGACATTAGATATGAGTGTTGGTGATCATTTGCTTTTGCCTTCCAGACGATTGCACCGAATTGAACGTACAAATTCAGCTCCTGGAACTATTTGGCTTTCGCTTCTCTGGAAATGAAGTCAAATTAATTCTGAATGGTTTAAATTGAGGTTTATCTTGTCATAAATAATTGACTTGAAATCTTTAGAAGTAGGTTTTCTTTAGTTGATCAAAAATCTAGCCTTGGACATTTGTTAAACCATTATCTTGGGCAATCTTCTCGAATTTCCTCTATTAATAGATCTAATTGTCCAAATGGGTCATCAATGCCAGTTTCCTTGATGTCTCCTGTTGCATTCTTAGTTTGACTTTTAATTGACCAAGACTCTTCTATTTGGCAGATTTTTTCAGTCATTTTAGGCAGCCCGCCTGATGAGTATTCTTTTTTTAGAACTTCCATTAAAGCTTGCATGCGACTTGATTCAGCTTGCAAACTTTGGCGTAAATCGGCCTGGGTTTTCCCTTGATACTTGAGCCAATCTTTGATGATTTGCGTTAGTTCTTCTTCTATTTGTGAGGACCAGGAAGATATAGGAGTCATAATGGAAACCACTTATCAAGTTTTTGGCGAGCTCTATTTCGTATTTGAGGTGTGATGTGATTGCTCCACAGACTTATGACTGCAGTTAGGGCAACTAGGTCGTCACTAAAACCTGCAACAGGTATTAGATCTGGTACAAAATCAAGGGGAAATATTAAATAAGTTAGTGCTGCAAGCATAGTCAATCTTGCTTGAGCTGGGGTTGTTGGATCTATCAACATTTCTAGTGCTTCCAAAGCAGGTAATGCGATGGTTCTTCCAGCTCTGAGTAAGACTTTTCTTAAAACACCTTCATCAATTACAGAGCTGTCTAAAACCTCTGCTTCCACAGTTGCGTGGGTTGAGTTGTGCCCATCAGTCATAGGGTTTAGAACCTTTGTAGACCTTTGATTACTATTCTTGCTTGTTGTTAGGAGTTTCTAGGAAGACTGTAAATACTTTTGAAGTGGGTAAAATTTTTACACCTATCAACCTAGTTATTAGGGCTACTTTCAACAAGTCCATTTTGAATACCTGTTTTGCGAAGTTTCCGAAGAGCACGTTGAACAACTTGACGACAGTATTCTCGACTACAACTCATTTGACGTGCTACTTCAGCCAAAGTTCTCCATTCATTTGTTCCATCAAGCCCAAATCTAAGAATAACTATAGTTCTTTCTTTTGGAGTTAGATTTGCCTGATTAAGTAGAGTTCTGACTGAATCACTACGTTCAGCAAGCTCAACAAGCTCCATGGGTGGGGTCTCATTGCTTGGCAGAATATCTACAAGTTCGGAAGGATCAGATTTTGACTTGATAACTCCTTGAAGACTCACAGTAATACTTCTAACTTCACATTCAAGAAGTTCATCTACTTCTGCTAAGGATATATTCATTCTTTTAGAAAGCTCTTCTGATGAGGGCAGTAAGCCATTCTCTTGCATTAATTGTGATTTCGCAGCCCTTAATTTTGTCAATTTTTCATTGACATTTACAGGTATTCTTATTGTCCGGCTTTGTGTAGAAAGAGCTCTATTAAGTCCTTGCCTAATCCACCAATATGCATATGTTGAAAAACGATGTCCTCGCGTTGGGTCGTACTTTTCAACAGCCCTGGTTAGGCCAAGAGTTCCTTCTTGAATTAGATCGAGTAGTTCGAGGCCTTTCCCTTGATAACGCTTGGCTAAATTGACAACTAGTCGAAGATTTGCAGTTATCATTTGATTCTTTGCTCTTTCACCTAAACGTATTGTCTTTTTTTCGCTATCTGTATAGTCGCATTCTGGACCATTACCACCTGCTAGATGACAACGTTGTGTAATTGCAACCATTGCTTGGACTTTTCTGCCCATGAGAAGTTCTTGTTCAGGAGTCAGGAGTTGATGTCGTCCTATCTCGCCAAGAAAGCTGTTTAATGAATTCAAGATTCTGACCTCCTTCATTTGTTCAACTTAGAGCGAATATCTGCTTATTCTTCATGTGTAATGAAGAGTACTGAATTCATGTTTTTTTTCTATTAAATATTTTCTTTAGGAAGTCATCTTGAATTGGTTCGTGCATGCTTGTTTCTTTGAAGTTGATTTCCATCTCGCAAATCTCAGTGAGCAAACGCTATTTGATTGAAGATTCCTTGATTTCACCTTCTTTGCGCTCTCTGTGTGGAATGGATTGAGCAAGGAAAATTTCTTCTGTATGCGCTTTGCGCAGAATTTCTTTGCAGACAGACACTAAACCTAGAATTTCGACTCTTGGAAGATTCGTGTACCTATCAAACTAATGGGTTGTCTTGCATAGATTGAGGATTTTTAACGCCTTGGGTTATGGCCAAGAAAAGTTATAGATGCCTAATCGAATGTGCTTTGAGGCTTTTTAAGCGTTTAACTGGTAGATATCTTTAACTTTCTAACTAATGCTTTTTAAAGGCTTGAAATTTGAAATTCGAGATTCTTTAACTTGGATTGCTTTACTTCTTTTGACTCTTACCCAAGTTCCATCCGCAGTTAATGAGACTTTGAAGTTGGGTTGCATCCTAACTACATGGTCTGATTATGCAGTTTTTTGGACATGGAAAGATATTCCTCTTGATGAGAGGGTTCGATATTGCAATGGTGGAAATAAAAACCTTCAGGAAACTAATGGGCAAGTTGAAAGTTCGTTATAAGTTTGTTTAAATAATTTTTTTGAGTTATTAGCATTTAATGAATGTAATGTTTATGTTCTGACAACTCTTCAAATCTTTGTTGGTTATTAATAGTTTTTTTTATTTACTCTCATGCGTTTCACATGGCATCCATAAGGGCCCCATCTTGTGAACTCCTTTACAGCCTATTTCTTTTGCAGCTTCTTCAGCTTCTAGTCTTGTGGAATAGGCAAGATTGTTGCTTGATGAATCAAAAGCTTGTCCATGATGATTATGAGTCCGACCATTAGGACTCCATTCCCATATGCCCATTGTTGTTAATCCTGCAGAAAAAACTCCCATACCAACAATAGAAGCATTAACCACGCCCATTGCGACTATTCCAAGTGAAACAACACCCATTGGCACCACACCAATAGTAAAAACTCCCATAGGCACTATCCCAATTGAGATAAAACCTAAGGGGGCTATACCAATTGCAATTTTTTTGGGAGAACTTCCGCAGTGGAAAGTACCATTCTTTTCACTGCTATTTTTTGTGGTTTTCGTTTCCAATTGTTAACTTCTCGAGTTAGGTGAACTACTTGATGATGGTATAACTGCATCCATTTGGCATACATTTTATTGACATCAGAACAGTTTGACTTTTTTCCACTTGAAAACAGTTGTTGTTTATTCTATTAGCACATCCATCTTTTTGTCCTTTTTCATTGGAATGAGTATCTAAATAAAAAATTCAGAAGTTTCATATAAATCTAAAATTGCTTAAGGACTTGACCTTTTTTTATTGAAAATAACAAAAGCAATTTATTCTAACACTATTCACACTAAGTTCTGCAAGCAAACCTCCACCTACAAGATCATCCGCCGAGTCAGCCAGTTGAATTAATCTATATGCTCTTGTTTTACTAATTTCTCTATCTCTCAATCAATTCAAGAATACTGCTCATATATCTTCTCCTCCGCCTTTTTCTTATCTCTAACAGCTCATAAAATCTCCACCCTCCAGATTTTTGTCTGCAAATCAAATCGATCACAAACAGCCCAAGCTTTTTCTAAGCGATCAAGAAATTCAATTATGCTGAGATCATCCTTAGCAGGATCAGGCAAATCCAACTGAAGCAAAGAAGGGTCAGGAATGTTTTTCGTACACACAAAGAAAGGGAATCAAAGGCATTTCAGGCAAATCTCTTAAAGCAGCAAAGCGCATCTCTACTGTTTTAGAGAGTTCAATATGAATCCATAAAACAATAAGACTAAAAAAAAGACTAGAGTACACTATTCGAAAACCTAAAAATATTCTTCCACTAGATTCTTCTTCAACATTTTAATCAGAGCATAGTCATTCTAAGAAAAGAATAAACAAGCAATATTCTAAGAAGATAATAGAAAAGCTACTGATTATTTTCTAAAGAGTTTAAATCGTATAAATATACTGGTGATTCTTCGATATTAATTTTTGAAAGTAAATTAATCCCTTCCAGAGACTCATCACTAACAATTATCAAATCAGGCTTCATTTCTTTTACTAAAGAGCAGTCTGGTGAATCAATTTCATTAGAGGCTCTATTAAGAAAAAGACATTGTTCAAGAATAACTGATTTATCTTGCCTAGATTGCCATTCATTTAAATAAGCAGGGTTGAAAGGGAAATAGTAATCGGTATAAACGTTTAAATGCCCAATTTCTCTAGGGAGTCTAAATGTCTTAGAAGTTTTTCCTAAGAATAAAAACTCTGTCCTACTATCAATCCCAAGTTCTTGAATGGCTCTTGACATCTTAAAACTAGGAGCTTGATCAAAGCCACTCAAAATCATTGAATAACAAATGCCTGAAATAATCGAGAAGGTCAGTATAGAAATAATAAAGATAGCCTTAATTTTTATTAAAAGATAATTAAATGCCGATATAAAACACAAGTTGATTTTAGAAATAATCTTGTTTTCTCTATAATATTGAAAAATACTAACAATAGTTGATGTTATAGTACACAAATAAAGAAAGTTGTAAGAAGGTGAAAGCCTAGATATTCCAAGTTTAACCATTAGTTGATTATGGAGAAGTTCTACACCAATATATTGGCAAATAGTAATAAATAAAGCACAGGTTATTGAGCTAATACTAAAGAGGTAAACAATCCTTCTATGATGTCTAATATTGCTGACTGTAAGGACACAAGTAAGCATAACTAACATATTTAACAAGAGTCTTTGGACTGTGACCTCGTTTATATAGTAAGAAGGAAGATAGTGATAAGGATGACTATCTCTCACGTATATATTAAATAGCTCCAAGCCATCAATAGGCTGAGCAGATCCATAAAGAGTATTAATAGCTATGGCATACAAAAGCCAAGATAAAATATAAAATAAAATCAATAAATTCCACTCATTAGATACCTTATTAGTACGAATACAAGTAATTCGTATGATAGCTGAAATTAAGATGACAAATAATGGAATGATAGGATGAAGGTACAGTGCTATTAAATAGAAAGATATTCCAGGCAAATACAATAATACTCTATATCTATACTTTGAGCCTATCCAATTGCAAGCTATTATTAGCGAGCCTAATAGCGCTAGCAGTCCAAATAGATTAGAGATGCCACACGGATAAAAAGACTTACAAATAGGTAGTCCCCACCAACCCAAGCGGTGTCCATCTAAAATTAAATTAATATAATTAAAACCAGAAGGAATAAGGTAAATAAAAAAAAGAAAGGCAAATATAGAGAATAGATTAGTGGTTTTTAACTTAAATGACTTTGTCCCAAGTACTACCGTCGTTCCAACTGCTAAAACAGTTAACAGCTTATTAAAGCCTCGAGCATAACTTGTTAGGAGGACAAAGCTAGCAATTAGATTGCTATGACTAATAGGTAATATCTTTTCTAAAATATTTGCTGTATGAACATAAGGAGTCTCTGAAAGTGCTTTAACAAGAAAATCCTGCTGCAAAATCCCTCTCTTGTACATAATTAATGGCAAAATTTGAGACCCTGGCCAAGTAAGTAAGTTTTCAACATTACCTTTAGCGAGATAAAAGACATTCAATAAGTTCACAATGCTCAGAATTGAGCCAGCTAAGAATGCCAGGAAAATCCATGGGTAGATTTTACGAGAATATTTATCAATAATTTTTGCTTCCATGAAACACTAGTTTCGAAAGTTAGTTAAATCAATTTAACAATTTTACTTATGGCATATCAAGTACATAGTGAAAACATTCAAAATTGATTATTTAACTGGCGAGTCGGTAAATTAAATTATACAACTCAGTAAAGCTAGCAAATGAATAATAGGGACAATTAACGCCAGCCCCAAGTAGTACACCTCTATGAAGTTTCTGAAAAGTTATCGCTCCAGATTGCTTGGCTCCATAAATATCTGTATTTGCACTATCTCCCACCATCCATATATTATCTCTTTGAGAAATACCGAATTTCTTTAGCACAAGTTCAAAGTTACTTTGATCTGGCTTGCCCGAACCAACTTCTTCCGATGTAACAACTGCATCAAATGTATCTTCCAAACAAAATAAGTTAATTTAAGTAATTGTATTTGAGAAGTAAGATCAGTTACAATAGAAATGAGTATTTTTTGTCGGTGTAAGAGATTCAAAGTGCACAGAACTCCAGGAAAAAGCGGAGAATTGGCAAGAAAGGTTCTCCAGAATATTTGTTCCAGGTCAAGGGCAATAAGCAATTTGGCTTTTAATCCAAGAATTTCTAAAAACCTCTGATAATATAATAATATGCTATGGCTACTATCTATATTGCCAACCCGATCTTTAACTTCCTTTCTTGCAATATTGAGAGTCTCTGTAAATGCTTTTAAGTCTATTCCGAGTAAATTTTTGCTTTTCTATATACAGCATCATTTGCAGCGGTATTGGCTGGGCGATACTCGTTGAGCTTATTATCAGTATCAAATAGAACTGCCTTGGGATTCTCTAGAATTAAATTCTTCTTGTGTTTTACCAACATTACAGAAGATTATTATAAAAACCTAGTATTGGAACTTCATTGAAATCTTTATGTCCTCTTATCCAAAAGACTCAAAAGGCCGGTATGTTCGAATCCCTACACCTTTAAGGAGGGAATTAAGGGGAAGAAAAACAAAAGCTTATCTTGCTCCTTTGATTTTAGTTAGGAAGATACTTGTAAGATTGATAGGAAAGTAAAATGCCGACAGAGAAAGCAATCTTTTTTGTTTTTAGTTTCTGTTAACATTTAATCATTCTATAAGAACTACAGTGCTATTTTCTGATAACTAGAATGGAAATATGAAAGTTTTTTTAATATGTTATGTGGAACCTTGCCCCTAATCTAGCTTCATCTGCGCCAAGAAATTGGCCGATATCAAGCAAACCGGCAGCAGAGCTTACATAAAGATCTAAATGTAAGTTTTCATTTGTTAGCCAACGTAAAGCCAGTGTGCCATTATTATCCCCATTAACTGCATTGACTAGGTTTACTTCAGGAATTAGTTGGAATCTTTTTGAGAGTTGGATGTTACCTCCTAGTCCTACTCCGTAAGGAGTGCTTATGTTATTCCAGGCTATTTTGGGATTTATATTAATTGCAAGCCAGTTTGTTGCTTCCCAAGTGTTAATTAATTCTGCAAACAAATAGCCTTGATGAGAGTCTGATTGATTTCTACCAAAGCTGAGTCTTGCAGAAGTCCAGAATGGTGCATTTCTTAATGGACTAAGAAGGACAAACTTGGTTCCAAACCTTGTACTTATGCCTTTATCATCGGCATAGAAATTAACTATATCGCCTCTTTCTTCTCCTCTTGTAGGAACATTATTGAATGAGCCTAGATTGATAATATCAAGTTGTAGTATGTTTGAGAGTGAATGTCCTAGATAACCGAATATGTTTCCAGAGGTATCTGCATTCGCCCATATTTGTGTGGTTCCTTCAGAGGGAACCAAGGCAGTATTTACTGTCATACCACCGAGTGCTAGTGCATTTTCCCTATCGGTAAGTTCCCTTTGTGGAGTATCCATTGCATAGGGCGTATATCTTAGGCCCGCGTAATACAAAGGTGCGTTATCCGATGGGATAGTGAGAATCCCAGTTGATGGTGTTGCTCCAAACCCATTTGTGATCAAACCCTCTAAACCAATTCTTGGGTTGAGGTCCCAATTGATTCCAAAATTAATTATTGGGTTTCTACTGAAATCTACATTTGAGTCGAAACTATTGTATCCAGGACCAAAAGGTAAAATAGCGGAGCTTAATATGCCCAAATTATTAACAGGCTTCCATACAAATCCTGTACCTAAAAAGACATTGTTTCCATAAAAGTCACCTGCACCACCCCAACCTTTTCCTTGAGTTGAGGGCAAGAAGGCTATACCAGGAGTAAAAGTCGCTTCAAAATTTTCATTCTTTTGCCAACTAAATGGCACTGAGATTGAGCCAATCACATTTCGAGATAAAACACGACCTCCAGAATCATTAAATATATTTGGTCCTCCACTGCCTACATTCCATCCTTCAAGAGATCCTTCAATGGCAACCTTCCATACTTTCTCTTTAAGAAGATTCATTTTTAGGGAGGCAGCTAAACTTTCCCAGTAATTTTCTGGCTGAGAGCTATAACCATCCATTTTTGCAAAAAGAGGGTCATCAGCAATAGAGTAAAAAGTAGAAAATTGAAGCTTTCTTGTTAAGCCATAATCAAAATTCAATGCGTAGTTTTGATTTGCGGTCCCGCCACTTGAACCACTAGTAAAGGTTGATATTGAATATGCTTTAAGTTGGATTTCTTCTTCTTGTAGTTGATTTGCTGTTGGTAAAGATGGTCCTAGTCTTAAAGGTGGGTAGAAATCTTCTTTTTTGGGTTTGATAAGTCTATATAGTCTCTCAGCATCTTTAAAATTTGTTGGTTTCTCAAAAATATCTTTTTGCTTTTCCCCAGCTAGGATTGTTTCCGTAGAACTAAATTTAGGGCCAGTATTATCAGATGAATTTTCTGAATCCTTTATAGCTACCCACTTAATTACTTTTCTATTTTGTGGAATTTTGTCTTTAGCTTTCTCCCAAACAATTCTAGGGATAATGCTTTGATTCCTTCTTGAATTTGACTTCACTCTTTCGAATGAAATAAGTTTGGATTTCTTGTTTAAACCTTTTGACTCTCTTATTGTTCTTGAGTATTTCTCTTGGAAATCCTGCTTTTTGTCCGATAACGGTTTCCAGATAGTCTGAGCATTTACTGTTGAGATTTCAAATAAGTTGGAGATAGCGATCAAAAAGACACTTCGTGCTGTGAAAATTGAGAACTTCATTCTTAACTCTTTTCTCCAAATCCATTTGGGTTGGCACACTGCCATGCCCAGCCATCTCTGCAAATATCAGATAGGGACAGATTGGTTTGCCACCCGATAGCCTTCTTCGCTTGAGAAGCATCAGCTACTGTTATCGCGACGTCACCTGGACGTCTGTCAACTATTTCAAAAGGAATATCTTTCCCAATTGCTTTTTTAAAGGCTCCAACTAACTCGAGGACAGAATGCCCTTTTCCGCTACCTAGATTAAGTTTTAGGAATCTAGGCTCTTCATTAAGAAGAGAATTAAGAGCTGCAATATGTCCTTCAGCTAGATCCATTACATGTATGTAGTCTCGTACACCTGTTCCATCTGGAGTTGGCCAATCACCACCAAAAACTTTTAGTGACGGAAGTCGCCCTACAGCTATCTGGCTTAAAAATGGGAAAAGGTTGTTAGGAATGCCACATGGCTCCTCGCCTATTTCACCACTAGGATGTGCACCAACTGGATTAAAATAACGTAGGCAAGCAACTTTCCACCCTCTTTGCATGTTGACTAAGTCGGCAAGCATTTTCTCAACAGCTGCTTTTGTTTGTCCATAGGGATTGATGGGTTTGATCTGTGCAGTCTCTCTGATTGGAATTGATTCAGGATATCCATAGAGAGTTGCGCTACTACTAAAAACAATTGTTCGGCAATTGTTTTTTTCCATAGCTGAAAGTAGGCATCTCGAACCGTTGACGTTGACGTCCCAATAATCCAGAGGACTATTGACTGATTCGCGAACAGATTTGAGGCCAGCAAAGTGGATAACAGCTTCGATAGGCATCCCTTCTTGATCAACTTTGTTGAAAACTTCTTTTAAACCTTCTAAATCTCTTATGTCACGATTGAATACTTGTAATCGTTTTGTTTTTTCATTTGTATCCAAGCCAGTGATTTTTGATACGCGCTCTATAGCTAAAGGAGAACTGTTTATAAATGAGTCAACAATTACAAGGTCATGGCCAGCTTCTAGGAGTAATACGCAAGTATGGCTACCGATGAAGCCCGCGCCTCCCGTAATCAATAGCCTTGCCATAGCTTCAAAGCTTTAGATCAGGGTCAAGAAAAACCCATCCAGCGATATGAGTGCCTTGAAGAGTAAGTCGTTCGTTTAATTGAGTTAACTGAGCTCTTGTAGCAACTCCTGGTGAAGTAATTAGTAGCTGTGTGGCGCAGTTTATAGATTGAACGAGGTCAGTTGTGATAATTACCTCCCGTTTCTTTTGGCACTGGCGTAATAAATCTGCAAACTTTTCTACCTGAAGTTTTTGGACATTTCCTACTGGGATAATTCCTATCGCTCCAGAATCGTCGACATCCAACGGACCTTTTGCTAATAAAGTGATTTCACTTGTCCAGCTCTTTTGCTCGGTGGAAGACAAATGCTTTAAAAGTGGACCAGGTAGTTGACCCTTTAACTCTTCTAAAGAAAATACTAAGCCACTTAAACGTTCAGCTACTAATGCGACTGCACTGCCTGTTACTAGTCCAACAAGAAAACCGATCCCAACAATTTGTCTTTTTTTGGGTGCGATAGGGCTTCCTAGAAGAGCTGGTTTTGAAATTAATTCCCATGGAGTAGTCTTTCTAGCTTTGGCGAGCCTTAAGGATTGGAGTTGGCTCTCAATTTGAGTCAGTGTTAACTCATCTCTGTATGCTCTACGCACAAGTTCACGATGCATCAGCATTACATCATCAGGGCGAGATACAGAAGCTAATTCGGCCTCGGCGTTCTTGATTTGACCTTCAATAAGACCTATTGATTGTCTGTTGATGTATTGTTTTAGATTACTAATTTCACGTTGAAGGGCTCTAATACTTGTATCACTAGGAAGTAGTAATGCAGACTTTTGCGCTAGACGAGATTCAAGTTCTTGAAGCTTTACAAATAGCTCGTCATTGTCTTCAAAAATAGCAGACATATAATTTCTCCCTTCAACAGGAGATTTCATTACTGCCAATTGTTCACTGAGCATATTTATTTTGTTTTTAATTTGTTGTCTTCTAACTTCTAGAGTTACTTCACCTCCTAGTTGTTGACCTGCTTCAGAATACGTAAGAGAAGGCAATCCATCCTTAAGAGATAGGCTATGTTTTAAAGAATGAGCAGTAGCAGCTTTCATTGATTCGGTTGACTGATCACGCAATGTACTTAGTTGGGATTCTAAATAGCTAAAGTTCTGATTTAGATTTCTCAGACGATCACGTCCTGAATATTCTTGGTAAGCTTCTGAAATGAGATTTAAGACAGGGATGATGAGGTCTTTGTTTGTATCTATGTAAGAGATATTTAGTACTGATGTTTGGTCTTCAAGTACCACATTGAGCGATCTTTTTGCCCAACTCGAGTAATTCCAAGTAGAAACATTAGCCCCATCTTTTGCTTTTTCAGTTTTAATGTATTCAAATACAGGTTTTAATACAGAAGGACTTTGTAAAACCTTTACTTCAGTTTTAAGAGAACTTTGGATAGTGCTTGTTAGGGGGCCAGCACCAGAAGCAAGTGATGATAAAAGAGGATTGCCAGCTCCTGATCCTGAAGCCAAACCAGACAGTCCACTAGAGCCAGAAATTTGTTTGTTTTCGAGAACTATTTGGAAGCGCCCTTCCCAGACTGACGGTTGAGTTATTGCATTAACTACACTAAATAATGAACTTGCAAGTGTGATACAAGAAATCAATCGATACTTTCTTCGAAAGCACTTGAAAACTTGACCTAAATCAATTTCTTCTTCACTTTCAGGAATGGATGTGAATGGTTTTGCATCTTTAGGAATTTTGGTCATTTAGAACCTCCAAAGAGGTTGTAGAGAGAATAAACACCAACAGCAGGAGCCGTTACCTCATTAAGTACTTCAGAGGCGGCACTGAGTAATGAATTCCTCACTCTTATTAGATCTCCAGGCATTAATAGAGGGTTTTTATAAGAGTCGATGGGCGCTTTTCTGTTGTAAGAAAAAAGTCTCCTTTCTACGTCGCCATTGGAGTCGAATCTCACAAATTCAACTTTGCCTTTTAAAAACTTTGTGCCTCCAGCTAAGGCGATGGCTTGGTTGAGACCAGAACCTTGAGGAACATTTACAGCTCCTGGTAAAAGGACTCGACCACTAACAAAAACTTGTAAGAAAAGTGGGTTGAGGTTGCTCTTTCTGGCTTTGAGGATTTGTTCTCGAAGCACATTATTGCTTTTAGAGATAGTTAAGACATCACCATCGAAGATGCGAATGTTCTGAGATTCATCTCCTTCTGTAATCAGTGAAAGAAAATTCAGGTTGGTACGTATGCGACCACCACCTGCACTGGAAGGTTCTTTTCTAGTTAGCTCTACTTTCGTGAGGTCTGAATATGGAGTGATGCCTTGTGAGAGACGTATGGCATCGAAGACAGTTGGGAAAATGGTGAAACTGGATGCTCCAAATTGAACTTCTGAGGGAGGAGATGTTATGTCTTGACGTAGAGTCACCGAGGGGAAATCTCTCGATGGAAGGGTCCTTTCGCTTAAAGGAATGCGAACGTTGTCTGTAAAGCCTTTAAAGGTGTAGTAGCCAGGACGTTGGACTTCTCCTCCTACATATATACGTATTGGTCTATATCCCACAGTACGTACATAGACCTCAGGATATTTGACAAAATAACTAAATTTTTCAGTAAGTAGTTCGTTTAGTTCCTTCACCGTTAGCCCCTCGGCAGGTACTTCCCTTAGGCGAGGGAGATATAAGTTCCCATCGGGGCCAACTGGGAACCGTCCACTTAGTTCGGGAAGATTTTCAAGCTTTACTTCGAGCATATCTCCTGGCCCAACTATGTACTCTTCGTAACTTTCTTTACTACGTTGCTCTAATCGATTAGTAACTGAAGGGTTTTCTACAGCAAAATCTGTTGTAGCAAGCGCCATTGGAACAGTGCTGCTAATCAAAAAAGGCAAGGCAGCACGGATAATTAATCTTTTACCAGAGAAAATGCTGTTCTTCATCGCCGAAATTATGCCGTTCAATAGAAGCCAGTCAGAAACTAGTGGTCGGTGAAGCAATTGTCTTTATGAATGAAGCCTCTTAGTTATTGATAGGGATCCCTATTGATTATTTTTAATCCTCAGTATTATCAATGCTTTTTATGATTTCTTTTGGATTGAGGAAGACTATTTCTTCCATGAATGCAAGATCAAATATTGTTTTAGGTTGGTCGGATCAAACTAAGCGTTAGAAATGAATGTTGAATTCATCATCCACTCTTTTTTTTACCTCAAGCACAAGAAACACTTTTAATAGGAAGCCTTGATAGCAATTGAGCTATTAGCCAATTTCGAGCCATTTTCAGTTTGGTTGTCTTATAAAGACCACAATGTCCGAAAATTTTCCCTAGTTGATCTCTTGGATGATATGAAACCTCAAGGCAACATCATCACTGACGCATTCATTTCGTGAGCCAGCTTCAGAGCCTAAGGGGAATGGTGGATCTGCTACCTGAGCAGATTCAACGTTGGCAGAAGGTCGAATCGATAGCCCGCGAGCAATTTTCTTTTGCAGGGTTGGAGGAGATTCGTACTCCGCTTTTAGAGGTTACAGAACTTTTTTCTAGAAGCATTGGCGAGGCTACTGATGTAGTAGGAAAGGAAATGTATACATTTTTAGATCGAGGAGAACGTTCATGTACTTTGCGACCTGAAGGAACCGCCTCAGTTGTTAGGGCTGCTTTACAGCATGGACTTTTAAACCATGGGCACAACAGATTGTGGTATTCGGGACCTATGTTTCGATATGAGCGCCCTCAGGCTGGTCGTCAACGCCAGTTCCATCAAATAGGTGTTGAGTTTCTTGGTTTAGCTTCTCCCACAATTGATGCTGAGCTTATTTCTATAGGATGGGATTTCCTGCAATCACTTGGACTTAAAGGACTTGAACTTCAGATAAATAGTCTTGGCACTATTGAAGATCGAAAATCTTACCGGAATCAGCTAGTGCAATGGCTTGAGGTTCGTTTTGAAGATCTTGATCCTGATTCAAAGCGGCGCATCCAGTCGAATCCACTTCGGATTCTTGATAGTAAGAATCCTTCTACTAAACAACTTTTGAAGGATGCACCAACTCTTAATAATGTCCTTAGTGATGAAAGTGGTGAGAGATTCTTGGCTGTTCAGCAGGCATTGTTGAAATTAGGAATACCTTTTAGGGTTAACCCTCATCTTGTTAGGGGTCTTGATTATTACGATCACACAGCTTTTGAAATTATTAGCGATCAGCTAGGAGCGCAAGCGACAGTTTGTGGAGGTGGAAGATATGACGGTCTTGTTGAGGAGTTAGGTGGTCCTAAAACTCCTGCAATAGGGTGGGCTATAGGTATGGAGCGCTTGTTATTGCTCTTGAGTGATTTAATGCCTATAACCTCGGCACCATCAGTTTACTTAGTTAACCGTGGGAAGAATGTTGAAATTCATGCACTTGTTCTTGCACGAAAGTTAAGAGCTGCAAAGGTTGGAGTCGAGATAGATAACTCAGGGGCTGCTTTCTCAAAGCAATTTAAACGAGCTGATCGATGTGGTGCTTCATGGGCCATTGTTCTTGGTGAAGATGAGGTGGCTCGTGGAGAAGTTCGCCTTAAACGATTGAAATCTTGCAAGACTGAGAATACTAAGCAGGAATTCACAACTTCTTCGTCTGATCTAGATGGCTTATTGGCTCTGATAAACACTTAATCTCTAATGGAATTCTAGGCGATGAAAATTACTTCTATTGACTCTATTTGCTGCATAGGTGCTGGCTACGTTGGTGGACCAACGATGGCTGTTATCGCTGATCGCTGCCCGGAAATCGTTGTTACGGTTGTTGATTCGAACGAGGCTCGTATTGCAGCTTGGAATGATCCAGATTTAAGCCATCTCCCAGTTTATGAGCCTGGACTTGACGATGTTGTCGCTAGAGCTCGTGGACGAAACCTTTACTTTTCTACTGATGTTGGGAACTCCATTGCATCAGCTGACATGGTTTTTATTTCAGTAAATACACCAACTAAAACTAAGGGTCTTGGCGCTGGTCAAGCTAGTGATTTGCGATGGGTAGAAGCATGTGCACGGCAGGTGGCAAACTTCGCTAAAGGACATACTGTCGTTGTAGAAAAGAGTACTCTCCCAGTTCGAACTGCAGCGGCAATTAAGGCCATACTTGAAGCTTCTCAGCAGAAACCTTTGTGTGATGAACCTTCTCCCACTTTTTCTGTCCTCTCTAACCCTGAGTTTTTAGCTGAAGGTACAGCTATTCGGGATTTAGAGGATCCAGATCGTGTTTTGATTGGTGGTGAAGAGTCAGAAGCGGTTGATGCGTTAGCCCAAATCTACGCACATTGGGTTCCTTCCGGAAGAATCTTGCGTACGAACCTTTGGAGCAGTGAACTTTCTAAGCTCACTGCAAATGCTTTTTTGGCACAACGAATTAGCTCTATAAACTCTGTAGCTGCTCTTTGTGAAGCAACAGGGGCTGATGTTCGTGAGGTTGCACTTGCTATTGGAACAGATACACGTATTGGTTCGAAATTTCTTAATGCAGGACCAGGTTTTGGTGGTAGTTGTTTTCAAAAAGATATCCTTAATTTGGTATATCTCTGTCGTCATTTTGGGCTTCCAGAAGTTGCTGGTTATTGGGAGGAAGTAGTCAATCTCAATACTTGGCAGCAACATCGCATTGCAAGTTTGGTGGTTCAAAGACTTTTTGGAACCGTTAGTGGCAAACGAATAGCAATTCTTGGCTTTTCCTTTAAAGCTGATACCAATGACACTCGGGAGGCACCTGCAATTCGAATCTCTCTCGACTTAATTGAGGAAGGAGCCCAGTTAGCTATACATGACCCCAAAGTTGAACGAGATCAAATGGCTAGGGATTTAAATCAGAATGAAAGGGCTGACATTACTCCTAGTCCTGAAGCAGTCTTAAAAGGAGAGGGGACCTGGTGCTTTGCTAGTACAGTTCAAGGAGCTGTTCAGGGTGCAGATGCCGTCTTAATACTTACAGAATGGAATGAATACCGTCTACTGGACTGGAAAGAACTGGCTGCTAAGATGAGAGCTCCAGCCTGGGTTTTTGATACTCGATCAGTAGTTGACTCGGTCAAAGTTGCTGAATCTGGATTGAATCTATGGAGAGTTGGAGAAGGGGAAGATTGATTTTTCTTTATTTTAATATATGGTTTCTTATTGAAATGCCTCCTACTTAGTAGTTATACAATAAGTTCTAGCCCGAATTGGCGATCGAGTTACTTAATAAGGCCTATGCGCTCCCCTTTATAACATGATTTAACGCTTAGTTTTTCGCACCAATTTAAATTTTTTAGATACCAACGCACTGTTTTTTCTAAGCCAACTTCAAATTTGTGACAAGGATACCAACCCAGTTCAGTGTTTATACGCTTAGGGTTAATTGCGTAGCGTCGATCATGACCAGGGCGATCAGCTACTTGTTTGATTAGCCTGGAGTATGAATTGGTACTTGGGTGCAGTTTATCCAATAAGTCACAAATAGTATTTACAACTTGTCTATTTGTACGTTCGCCTGAACCTCCTATGCAGTAACTCTGCCCAACTTCCCCATTAGTAGCTGCGAGTAATAGACCCTCAACATGATCTTCAACAAATAACCAATCACGGATGTTGCTGCCATCTCCATAAAGAGGGATTGGTTCTTTGGTCAGTGCCTTTAAGATTACAAGAGGGATAAGTTTCTCGGGGAATTGCCATGGACCATAGTTGTTGCTGCAATTAGTTAAAACGATTGGAAGACCGTAGGTATGGTGCCATGCCTTGACTAGATGGTCGCTGGCAGCTTTGCTTGCAGAATATGGGCTGCGGGGTGCATAAGGTGTGGCTTCAGAAAATTGACCATTTAATCCAAGAGATCCAAAAACCTCATCAGTACTAACATGGTGAAATCTAAATTGTTTTTGTCTCTCTTCTGGGAGCTGATCCCAATGACTCCTTACAGCCTGAAGAAGGTTATAAGTACCTGTTATGTTGCTTTTGAGGAATTCATGTGGCCCATCGATAGAACGGTCTACATGAGTCTCGGCTGCTAAGTGTAGGACTAAGTCTGGATTAGACTGTTTAATTGCTTGGGCAGTGGCATCTTCGTTGCATAGGTCAACATTAAGTAGTCGATGATGACTGATCAAATTTGGGTTGCTTTCAACAGTCTTCTCGATACTTGTTAAGTCACTTGAGTAACCCATTTTGTCGAGGTTAAAGATAGTCGCTGTTGTGTTTGTCAACAGACGACGTATTACTGCCCCACCAATGAATCCTGCTCCACCGGTAACAAGAACATTTTGAATCGACTCGGGAAACAATAATGTCATTAGAGATGTGTATGCTGGATGAAGTGCATTTTTAAAACATGCTCTAGGGCCGTTCTCCAATAAACAGGTTCTAACTGAAGAGCTAAACGACTACTACTGCATTCAAGAATGGAATATTTAGGACGTTTTGCAGGCCTTGGAAATTCATTTGTGGTAATTGGTATCACTCTAGCTGGATTTTCAATTAGACCAATTTTTTTTCCTATCTCTCCTATCGCTACTGCCACGTCGTACCAACTTGCAACGCCAGAATCGCACCAATGAAGTAAGGAGGGCGTTGATATACCCTTTTGATGGAGTTTGATTAATTGCCAGCAAGCAGTTGACAGAGTAATTGAACTAGTAGGGCTTGCTACTTGGTCTGCCACTATTCTCAGCTCATCCTTAGCCTTATGAAGATCTAATAAATTCAGTGCAAAGTTGTGTCCTACAGGCCCCATTAGCCAACTTGTTCGAAGGATTGTACCTTGATTAGTTGGGCCGAGAACTTCTTCAACAGCTTTTTCACCAGCAGCTTTACTATGGCCATAGACATTTAATGGCTGACGACTATGTTGGGGCTGATATGGATTGCCTTGCTCTCCATTAAAAACGAAATCAGTACTTAGTTGCAGCATTTGTCCGCCTGTAGTCCTTAGTGCTTCTGCAAAAGCTCTAGGAGTCTCGCCATTAACTGTCATTGCAAGCTTTGACTCGCTTTCAGCTTCGTCGACTTTTGTATATGCGCCAGAATTAAGTAGCCAGTCTGGTTTTAGTTTATGAATCTTAGCTTTACAATCTCTTGGTTGTGAGAGATCTAGTTCTTTCCTTGTAGTTGCTATCACCTCAACATTATTGTTTCTAAGATCCTTTGGGATAGAACTTATTAATGCTTGGCCAAGTTGGCCATCTGCACCCGTTATTAAAACCTTCATGGGAAAAGTAAAGAGGTAGACATCTCTTCGAGGAGTGGAGCCTCTGAATCTTTTTTAGAGAGTTTTGGCGCACTTTTTAATTTTGGCCAGTCGATTGCCAGACTTGGATCGTTCCATCTAATTGTCTGCTCAGAATTTGCATTCCAAAAACTAGTAGCTTTATATAAAACCTCTGCGGTGTTGCTTAGGGTCAGAAACCCATGTGCAAAACCAGGAGGTACCCATAGTTGTTGGTTATTGTTGGCGTTTATTTTTTCTCCTACCCATTGCCCA
The DNA here is from genome assembly GCA_003280345.1 of Prochlorococcus sp. AG-363-A16. Classification (GTDB taxonomy): domain Bacteria; phylum Cyanobacteriota; class Cyanobacteriia; order PCC-6307; family Cyanobiaceae; genus AG-363-A16. The sequence continues at coordinate 41,756 of QCFB01000004.1, read as the reverse complement.
AATGTTGGAGACCCTTTGCGTAAATCAACCGCAACATCAAATATTTCGCCAATTACACAACGGACCAATTTCCCTTGTTGGTCCGGTGGTAGTTGGTAATGAAGTCCTCTTAAAACATGTTGGCGAGAGGAAGAGTGGTTGTCTTGATAAAAAACAATTGACTCACCTACAAGTTGGCTAAATCGGTTGTGATTCCAACTTTCCATGAAAAAACCACGGGAATCAGAAAATATCTCGGGGGTTAAGAGGAGGGGGCCCTCTATTGTTTTACCTGCGTGAGTGGTGAGTTTCTTAGCTTTCATGGTGTGGAGTCTCCATGATTGGTTTGATATTGCGTTGCATTACTGCATGCTCATTATCTGGCTCTTCAAGTAACTGTCTTAAATACATCCCATAGCCACTCTTAATTAAGGGTTTGGCCAATTCCTCTAGTTTCTTGTTATCAATCCATCCACGACGCCAAGCAACTTCTTCTGGACAACCTACTTTTAAACCTTGCCTTTCCTCCAGTGTGCGGATATATGTTCCTGCTTCGAGCAATGAATTAAAAGTACCAGTGTCAAGCCATGCCATTCCTCTACCCATTAACTCTACTTTTAGCCTGCCTTCTGTTAGGTACATCTGATTGAGGGTCGTGATTTCTAGTTCACCTCGAGCTGATGGACGTACTTTTCGAGCAAGCTCTACCACTGAGTTGTCGTAGAAATATAGACCTGTTATTGCATAGCGACTTCTTGGTTGGATTGGCTTTTCTTCTATGCTTAGAGCATTGCCTTGTTTGTCAAATTCGACAACTCCATATCTTTCAGGGTCTTGTACTGGATAAGCAAAAATTGTGCTGTGATTTTGGTTGAGATTTGCTTCTTGTAGAAGGGGAACAAGCCCCTGTCCGTGGAATAGGTTGTCACCAAGAATAAGTGCTGCCGGAGCTCCTGCTAAAAAGTCTGAGCCTATTAGGAATGCCTCAGCTAGACCGGCTGGATGTGATTGCAATTCATAGCAAATGGATATCCCCCATTCATTACCATCTCCTAGAAGTCGTTGAAATGCTTGCTGGTCTTGAGGAGTGGTGATAATCAATATTTCTTTTATTCCTGAAAGCATTAATGTGCAAAGTGGGTAAAAAATCATTGGCTTATCGAAAACTGGCATCAGTTGTTTACTGACTGCTTTTGTTAAAGGAGCCAGGCGAGTACCGTTACCACCCGCCAGAATGATTCCTTTCCTTGCGAGTTGATTGCTCATTAGATTAATTTTTCTGGAGGCAAGGGACGAAAGCTCTTGAACCTAAGGTCCAAATTTGCATCTTTGTATTAGAAGAAGCTAATGAATTTTTTTTTACTTTCGATTTTGGCTATTGGGATAGCTATGATGTTGTCCATATGGATTCGGGCAGTACTTAGGAGGAATATTAGACGGAAGCCAATTCAATCAAGGATGGTTACATGGATGGAAATGAGTAGTGAAGAAAGGAGGCTTTTTGATAATCAAGAGAAGGAGAAGTCAATGCAAAGAAAGAAAGTATTGCTAACTAAGATAAGAGAGGAATATTCAAAGGTGAGAAAAGTACAGAAGAAAAAATCTAGGCCGCCATTTAAACCTATGAAATCCTAATTGAGAATACTTACCTTTGGCCAATATAAATTATCTTTTTTTGCGAGTAATTAAACTCTAAGCATAGAATTTCGAAATACACTTTTTATAAATTTCCATTAGCTTTTAGTTTATTCCTGCTCTAAATCAAATGAACTGGCCTCCAAACAAAGCATGGACGAGTTCTTCTTCTTTTAATGGCTTTAGACATTTCGTAGCTATTAACTACGGAGGGAGAGGAAGTGCTCGCTGGGTCAATATGGTTTCTGTCTTGGATAGCAAAGTCAGACTGCGTGTGCTTTGGCATGAAATGAATGATACTTCTAAATGGGCAAGTGGTTGGCTTCAGTTGTCGAGAGATGAAGCAAATATACCTTCCACAAGTAGATTTAAAGAAGATAACTTGATTCAGAAGAGAGAAGAAGTATGCCTTCATCCTTCTGCGGATTCAGGACTTAATATACCTTGTGATGTGAATTCACCAAGACCTTGGTTTTTGGAATGAATTTTAATTATTGGTAGGTAAATTATTAACTATGTAAATCATTTAGAATTTATCTATGCTTGGAGTGGTCACCATAACTAAATATTTAAGTTATTAATTGCATGGAAATTTAGACAGATTTATAGAAGTAAACTCTGGTTAGTAGTTTTCAATACATTGGCAATATATTGCTGAAATTAAATAATTTTCAATTTAGCCTTCCTATATTTCTAAATTGCGTTATCAAGAGGAAAATTACCCTCTCCCTATGAATGAAAATCCTTGGGTAAGCTCAAAAGAGGCTAGCGAAATTCTTTGTGTTAGTGAGGGCACCCTTCAGCTTTGGAGAGAATTTGGATACCTTAAAGCCGGAACGCATTGGAGAAGTGCTCCAGACTCTAAATCTACTCCGTGGCGACCAGAAGTTATTTACCATTCGAGATGGTGTAAAGAGGAAATGGAATATTGGCGTTCTCAGGATGCTTCAGTTCCTAAACTTGCAGCTTAAAAAGGAATTTGCTTTATATATATTTTGCTAAAGCCCAATTAATTATATTTAAAGCACAGATACTTGATGAAATTTCCTTAGAACTGGCTATCTTTTTTGATTAGGCCACTAGAGTTTCGTCTTCGCATTGCTTTATATAGCTCTGGAGGAGTGGGTAAAGTCTCAGCATTTTTGAATAGGCAGGACTTTTTCGATAATGATCAGCTTGTTTTTTATAGTGCTCTTCGCTGGCCATATTGAGATTAGGAATTGGATCTTCTTTATTTATAAGTTCCATGGATCAACAAGTTAAGTCAACCTTCTATTAATTAAGAACGAAGGCAACTTGCTATTTCTTAACCTTTATTGCAGATTCTTCTGAATAAATGAATTTATTTCTAATTGATGAAGGCAATTTTACCACTCATTTATATCTGTAAATAGCTTTGAGTTAAGCATTTCTGAATGCTCCAAGAAATAAAGGAAAAAGGTTAAACCTGTTGTTGTCCTATACCTTATTTTTTACAGAGCATGGAAGCTAGAAGGAGTTTAGTTAATTTAGCTAGCCAGCTTTGAGTGGGCTTTGTCAGCCTTTTTAATAAGTTTCTGGGCTTCTTTTCTACTTACGCATAATTCGGCCTTTTTGGCCAGTTTTACCAGTTTCTGGTGAGCTTTTGACATTTGCCGATCTTCTTCCATACTTGATAGTGATCTACTTAAGAAAAGTTATCGTACTTATAGGACAAACCTAGCTAGTTTGCTATGAAAAAAACTTTTCGCTAATTAACCGATGCTTTTTACTCTCAGGCCAAGTGACTCTGTTTTGCCATTTAGATTAAGTGGCTTTTGAAACCCCTTAGTAATTTTTTTATGGCTATTGTCTTGCGACAAAAGCATTCGAGTAGGGAAAGCTTTTAAGAGAGCAATTCAGGCGGCAACCCAGGAATCATTCTTTTGAGGAAGGTAGCTAGGAACCATAGGGCCAAAATATTGCCAAACATTGCTAGGGCAAACCTAACTCTTAGATCCTTTACGAATGGGAGAACTGTTTCCCATAACTGCAGTACTGGTCCACCAGCCATTGTTTTTAAGCGGTTGATATAACAAAATTAGACCAAGACGTAACAACTCATCGGCCAACCTATATGGAACACTTTGCTAAGTGAAAGCACTTTTTCCTTAGTTAGAGCGGTGGTTTTGGGTCATAGGCAGCCCTTTAAAGGCCAGTTTAAGCAGTTCAGTACAACGTGTATACATTTTTCAAGGTGCTACAGAAAGTCCTATTGACCCTTACTAATGAGCTATATATACCTCGCTTTACCATTTACTTTTATTAATGGTTCACTTCCCAACCATCCTGGCCGGAATCGCGCCATTTTTTGGAAAAGGCGGCTTTCAACTGCTCCCAGCCATATTTGGCATTATCGCGATTGTTCAAGTATCACAATTCCATTGGTACGCCCGCGATAAAAACGATCCTTCTAAGCGTTTCCAACGCTGAATTGTTAAGCGGCCTTCAATCGAGGCCACTTAATGGCTTCGATTGAATTTAAAGGGACACCTACATAATGTCCCTTTGCGATTTTTCTGCTAATGATCCCCTCAAGCAAATACCCTTTCTAAAAGGGTTATGTTCGTCTGCAAAGTTTCAACATTGAGATACAATTTATGTAGATAGTGTCTCTAAAAAAAAAGATCTAGTCCTGGCTAATAAGTCAGGTTTTTTTTTGTTCTATCCAGAATTGGTACATCTCTGCAAAAGTAGATCTGTTTGATAATTCAAACTCATGCCAATTATTTAAATTAAGTTGATTAGAATCATCTGGATAGAGTTTCGCATAATTATCTTTTATTGGTTTTGGCAATACAAATCCCAAAAAGTTAAGATCAAATTTGTTTAATATTTTCTTTAATGAATTAATTGAATACCTATGTTCTTGTACATGGAAGCATAGATCACGACACATTGAAGTTGAGTAATAATCTGACCATTGGTTTATAGATTTAATTTCTGGGAAATCTCCTGCTGCCAATCGATGCCTGAAATCTCTAATGGAATCATCAGTGGTATTAACCTTTTCAGATTTAATTATCCTTCTTGCTTCAACAATTTCTGCCCTTGCTGCTTCACTATAAAGGCCTAGTTTTATATACCCATTTCTTGACAGTACCTTAATTAAGGATCTTAGACCTTCTTCTGGCTCTTTCATATGATGAAGAACACCACTGCACTCAATCAAATCAAAGCTTTTACCTAATGAGGGTATGTCAAGAATATCCATATGAATTAACTCTATATTGTTGATTCCATATTCATTTATCTTCCGTTGAGCATAGGCTAGGCTAGATAAACTAAGATCAATAGCAGTAATCTCAGCATTTTTATATCCGCTGGTATCTATTAGTTGTCGGCCCGTTCCACATCCAGCTACCAATATTCTATTTAAGGCTTGTGAAGAAGCTTTTGAAATATTATTTGGATAAATTTCACGATTTAATGAAGAGTTTAATGACTGTTTATTGTTTGCTGTGTAACTAGCAAATCGCCATCTAGGATATGGATGCTCTTCATATTGACTTCTTACTTCTTTGGAAACCTTATCTTTTATAGATCCAATTGATTTTATATTTGGTGCCATTTTATTCTCTTCCATTGGCTCTTCTAACTGCAACTTAATTAAACTATTGAAATTGATATTTCTAGATTTGTACTCTTTCAGCAGTGGCAATAAGTTTGGAATTTTATAGATTGGCATGTAACAAGCTAAAATAGAGATACTAAATTCATCAAAGATAGAATTTTCAATGTCTTGAATTATTTTGGTTAGGTATTCCTCTTCATCATTATCTTTATAAAATACGTATTCATTTAGAAAGCATTGCTCAGCAAGGGCTATTGTGAAATCAATAATCACTGTGCTTTTCCTATTGGTTTTTCTAATAGCTAAATGACAGATTTCTTTCCTTGCTTTAGTTAATAAGTCTTCCCATAATGTTGTTTTGAATGTCATTATTCCCAAGGCTTGAATAATGACTTTATTCTTAATAATAGTTTGGAACCTTGCGTCATCTATTATTGGACCTTCTGAACTTTCTAGGTCGAATAATCTCTTATCAGGAACTATCTTTCTAATTGCAGGGAATAGATTGTTGTGATCAATATCTTTTCTTTTTAATAGAAGGCTTAAGAAATAAATGATTTGATCTATGCTAAATACTGATAGATCACATTCCTTAATTAAGCTTGAGAGAAGTATATAAGCATCTTGTTTTAGAGGACTGACATCTAGTTCTTGTTTTGCATGATTTATGGCCTCTTCATAGTTACCTTCTAATTGTAAAATGGTGGCAATATTTAGATGAGCATCTTCCAGATTAGGTTGTAATTCTATTGCCTTTAGGGTGGAATTATGAGCCTCTTCTAGTCTATTTTTCTGCTGCAATAAAGCACCAAGATTTAGATAGGCAATTGCCATGTCAGGATTAAGGTTAATGGCTTTTCTAGTTGCAATTTCTGCTTCTTCCCACTTGTTTTGATCCTTAAGAATTACACCATGATTTAAATGCGCATCTGCAAGCATTGGATCTAATTTAATTGCTTTAAGGATTGAATCCTCCGCTTCAGTCATTCTTCCTTGTGCGTTTAAAATCAATCCTAAAATTGAGTGAGCATTGGAAAGACCTGGCTGGACTTCTATTGCTTTTTTTGTTGTTATTTCAGCTTCTTCAATTCTCTCTATGGTTAGATATAAATAACCTAGATTGGATAATGCAATTGAATGGTTTGGAAAAAGATTTATGCATTTTTCAAAAATTTTAATTGCTTCCGATATAGCCCCCTTCTCTTGGCAAATTAATCCATAATTTGAAAGAACATCTGCATCATTTAGACCGCTACTTATAAATGACTGATAACCTTTCTCCGCAGCATTTATATTCCCTTTCATATGATTTTTTATAGCAAGTGCCTTTAATTGTTCAGGAGGCATACGAAGGTGTTTTTTCGATACTTGCTTCTTTGCTGGTTTTTTTTCTTTTCCGAAGCCTTTCATTAGCCTAAAAGCTACAAAGCTTGAAACTATTCTATAGTCCTATCAACTCAATAAAGAAAAATAAAATTATAACTTATAAGTAATCTATTAAAATATGACTGTAACGCTGAAAATCATTAGAGGGAGCGTGACTAATCATTTTATGAGTTAATCTTAATTGAATCAGGTCCTATTAGTATAAATGAATTCAAACTAATCTATTTTAAGCTTTTAAAGCTAGCTTAAGTAAAACTAATACCAATATATTAATAACAATTAGTCCAGTAAGGCGTAGCATCGGATTCTTCATTCCTTCTGGTGCAGATATTTCAACTCCCAGTATTCGAGCTACAGTTTTTTTAGGGATATCTTTTTTAGAAACAGTAGATTCCATCTCGTTTTTATTTTCTTTTGATTCGTGTTCTGATTTAGGCTCTTCTTGGGTCATGATTCATTTTAACTCAAAGATTATAATAAAAGGAATTAAACGTTTCCAATCATTTTTTCATCATCATTTAAATAAATTTATCAAATCAATAATTTTAAAACTGCTCTTCGATTAACTAATAAATTGATTTCTTGGTCTAAACTGGCTTTCCTGTGATAAAAGAATGAACTGACGGAAATGTTCTATCAAGGATCACAAAAATAATTAGAATTAAGTTCAGCACTACAACCACTGCTCCTGTAAATAGTGTGCCGTTTCTTGTTGTGTAATCCCATTTTGGCTGAACTTCAGCTGAGTTGTCTGGAGTTTTTCTTTCCGTGCTTTTGGTTTCGTCCATTTGAAGGAGCCTTTCCTCTATGTTTATTAGCTTATAGCCTTTTGAAAACTAACGTTGCTAATCATATTTTTCTTGAGTCTTTAGAAAAATATTCGATTCTTCTATCTTTAGAGACTTCTCTAGAATGCCTCTCATGTAAATCTCGTATGGGATTTCCTTAAATGTCGAAACTTAACTAGCAAATAATTTGGACAAAATCAACTGATGGCTATTTTCAAAGAATCTCAGGACCCAATTAATTGGTAGGTATTTGACGCAGGAGAATTTACATAATGTAAAAGTCTTGTGATCACCTACTTAAGAGGCCCTTTTAAGAGTAGGGTCAATCCGATTTGCCGACTTGCACTCTTAAATTATGCAAACCTATGGGAATCCAGACGTCTCCTACGGGTGGTGGGCTGGTAATTCTATGGTGACGAACCGCTCAGGACGGTTTATTTCCTCGCATGCTGCGCATACAGGATTAATTTGTTTTGCGGCTGGTGCAAACACCCTTTGGGAGCTCTCTCGCTTTGACCCTTCAATTCCGATGGGGCACCAAGCATTAGTAACAATCCCCCATTTGGCTGCTATCGGAATTGGTTTCGATGAAGCTGGAGTCTTTACAGGAGCAGGTGTTGCCACAATAGGAATTCTCCACCTCATCTTTTCCATGGTCTATGGAGCAGGTGGACTAATGCATGCTTTGTTGTTTGACGAGGACATCCAGCAAAGTGAAATTATCCAGGCCAGGAAATTTAAACTGGAATGGGACAACCCAGATAACCAAACCTTCATCCTTGGTCATCACCTGCTTTTCTTTGGTATCGCAAATATCTGGTTTGTCGAATGGGCAGCTAATCACGGCATCTATGACGCTGCTTTAGGTGCTGTTCGCCAAGTTCCATACAACCTTGATATTTCGATGGTATGGAACCATCAGTTTGATTTCTTGAACATCGACAGTCTTGAAGATGTTATGGGAGGACATGCTTTCTTGGCGTTCTACCAGATTGCTGGTGGTGCCTTTCACATTGCAACTAAACAAATTGGTGAGTACACCAAGTTCAAAGGCGCTGGTCTTCTTTCTGCTGAGGCCATACTTTCTTGGTCATGTGCAGGAATTGGCTGGATGGCAATCATTGCTGCCTTCTGGTGTGCAACCAACACAACGGTCTATCCAACTGAATGGTATGGAGAGCCTCTTGCCTTGAAGTTTGGTATTGCACCATTTTGGATTGATACTGTTGACCTTCCAGAGGGACTTCATACATCCAGAGCCTGGCTTACCAATGTTCACTACTATCTAGGCTTCTTTTATATCCAAGGTCACCTTTGGCATGCATTGCGAGCCATGGGATTTGATTTCAAGAAACTAAGGGACACAGAATATGGCCCACTAGGTAAGCCTGCTTCTTTGAAATAATCTAGACAATTAATTGATTCACCTGAACTAATTTATTGTTTAGTATTTTAGAGATCTATAAAAAGCCTTGTTTTAATACAAGGCTTTTTTTTTATCCATTTTTATTTGCAATCTAAAGCTTTCTAACAAATAAATGATTTTATTTATAGACTTTAATTCGACATTTAAAAGGATTTTAAGAGATTAGAAAACTCAGAATTATTAGTAAGCTCCTAACAAAAATTATTTTTCTAGAATTGTTCACAACATTTTTCTATTTAACTGAAGGATTGAAAAAAATTATTGAAGGTTTTATCTGATCAATGCTTGAGTGCTCCTAAAAAATGTAAGCTGTTTGTCATTGCCTTTCTAATTTATATCTATTTAGTGATGTACCTGAATTTGTTTGTATCTGTTCGATGGATACATTCTTAGCAATCTTATATGGTCTTGTAGACGTCAATGTATTGCCCACTTTTTGGTTGGCAATTGGGTTGCTCTTCTTGTTGGGCTTTTTGTTGAGCTTTGGTCGTCGTCTTGAACCAGCATTACGACTGGAGAAATTTGGTATTCCTATAGCTCTCTTAGCGGGTTTTGGAGCGTTATTGATTGGTCCATATGGTGTTTTTCATCTGCTGCCATCTTCAGTTGAAGATATCTGGATAAACTTTCCAACACCCCTTTTGACATTGGTTTTTGCAACATTGATGCTCGGTAGACCTATACCAAAAGGAAAAGGCTTGTTTAAACCAATAGCTTCTCAAGCATTACTAGGACTAATGCTTGGTTTTGGTCAATATTTTATTGGTGGAATAGTTGTTTTACTTGTATTAATTCCTTATTTAGGGGTTAATCCTTTGATGGGCTGCCTTATTGAGGTTGGATTTGAAGGTGGACATGGTGCAGCAGCAGTTATGGGAGAGAGCTTTTCTAATTTTGGTTTTAAGGAAGGTTTAGATCTTGGACTTGCAATGGCCACACTAGGCTTGCTGTCTTCAGCATTATTTGGAAGTTTTCTTGTTGTTTTTGGTCGCTGGCGAGGATGGGTTGTTCCTCAATCAAAAGATGATAAAGGCAATACAGGAGCAGTTGATGCTCCAATTGGTTTTGCGGAGCAATTAGGAAGTTTTGCGGTCAATTTAGGGCTCACTGGTCTTGCAGTGCTTATTGGGGTTGTGTTGCTTGCATGCTTAAAGCTCATAGCTCCTTTTTTAGGTGATCCATATAAACAAGTGGTGCTAGTTTTCCCTGTATTCCCGTTAGCATTACTTGGATCTTTTCTTATTCGTTTCTGTTTAGAGAAAATAGAACGAACTGCTTGGGTATCTCAGATTTTGCAGCGTGAGATAGGTACTCTTGCAACTGATTTGCTCATAACTACAGCAATGGCCAGTCTCAACCTTCAACTTCTTAGAAATGACTGGCTGCCTTTAACAATCCTTGCGATTGCTGGATTGATTTGGAACCTTTTAGGCATGTTGTTTTTTGGAAGATTGACTCTTGAAGAGGAATGGTTTGAACGCTCATTAACTGAATTTGGTAATGCAACAGGTGTAGCTGCTAGTGGGTTGCTTTTACTTCGTTTGGCGGACCCTAGAAACATCACTAATGCACTGCCCATATTTTCAATAAAGCAACTTTTTCTTCAGCCCTTACTTTCTGGCGGAGTAATTACTGTAATTGCTCCATTTGTCGTAACTCAACTTGGATTAAAAGGTTGGACAGAAATTTGTGGAGCTTTAACCGGAATTTTCATTGTTTTGGCGTTATTTTTAAGGAGAACTACTTTTGAAGAATAAGTTTGGTGCAGATAAATACTTTTTGGAGAACCTTTTATTTAATAATGTAGTCTTATCCCTAAAATACTAGATAGTATTTAATCAACTATGAACTACAAGCCTTTTCAAGAGGTTCCTCAACAAGAATCAAAAGAAAAATGGTTTAAGAGTCATCTGCTAGGAAGAGAAGTTGAACTAAAGGAACTCTACGAAATGCCTCAGGGTGATCTGGATTTGTTGATGGCTGAGACGGCAGAGTTACGAAGTGATCAAGGTAATCGAGAAAGAAACTTGGGCAAATTCTGTACAGCAGGTTATTTTTTAGAGTTAGGTCGAATTATTGATAAGAGAAGGAGCTTGGATTAGTAAGTTTTATACCTTGTCCAAAAATTGGTATATATAGATTTAAATTCCTTTACAGTCTTAGCATGCCTTGATTTTGATTTGTACTTTCTAGAACCTAAGTGCTATCTTTTATAAGAAATTAAGAATTGGGATAAGTCTGTTAAAAGATATCTGAACTATATTTATTGACCAAAGTAAGATTTCAATGTTAATTAAGCGATTAAGACCATTTAATCTAATAAATGACTTATCAAAACTATTTAGTTGAAATAACCTTGCGATACTAAATATTAGCCCTACAACAGTACCCATTCCTTTACCTATTGCAAATACGAAGACTATTTCTAGTGAAACTTGTGTTGCGAATAATAATAGGTAGGGATAAATAACTCTTTTAGTTGCTTGCTCTTTTCTATTTAGAACAAGATAGGTGATCGGGTAAAGGAGTCCGATAAAGACGAAAGTGGGAAAATAAATAGCCGGAAGTGGATTGCTATCCATTCTGTTGGATAGAATATTTTCAAGATAAGCTACCCATGATGTATTTTTAATTAAAGAAATAAAGAATAAGATAATTATAGAAAACAACAATATATTTTTGGTCTCATTAAGTTTGAAAGTGGAGGTAATCATATTTAAAGAAATAGGTGGATAACTTTATTGCCCAAGACAAATTGAATTAAATGCCCATTAAATTTTATCTGACAAAGTTTTCAGTTTAAGGGCTATTTCCATTAATAAACTAGCAAATTTATTTTAACAAAAAGTTTAGGGAGCAAATTAAAAATTTGTTTTTATTAAGTCTATTCGGGTTTCTATTGCCAATCTTCCAAAGAGGATGCATATAGAGATCATTGCGGAAGGCATTGCTCTTTCTGCTCTGCGATCAATTTCAGCATTAACAATTCCCCTTGACTATGAACATTTTGCATTATTTCCACTTTTTAGAACCATTGCAGGATCATGTAACAAAGGTCTACTCCACTACATCAGAGATAATTGTGATCTTTTTGGTATTTTGGACTTTAAACTTTATTGCTGGATTAATACAGAGAACTTATGCAACAGGTCTTGCATTTGGAGGCTTTTACCGTAAGTACCTGCACAAATACTTTAAAGGTGGTTTTAATAAATTGACTTCGATTTTGAATCGTGGCAAAGCAGAAGCATTAAAGACTTCTGAAGGTTCTTGCTCAGTAAGGTCGGCTACCTAAGTCTACTAAGTTTTCAAGGAGAACTTTCAAAAGATAAAAATGCCATGGGCGCGCTAATTCGAACAATTGACTTTTGAATTAGTGAGCCCATGGCTACCATTAAACAATTGGAGTGATTAGCCTCCGAAAATGCTTGAGACTACAGTCCCAACAGCAATTATTAATCCGCCCCACTTAATGACAGGTTGTGAGTGGTCATAAGAAGAGGCAATCAAAAGAGCTGCAAGTTGAATGACTACAATTTCTTGGGTCATGAGCCTAGTTAGTTAACTCTCATTTTGTAGCAGGGAATACATTTCTCGTCCATCATTATTAATGAATTGCCATCGCTGAATTTTGACTGACCTCTTTGCGTTTGATTTGGTTGATAGCAATAGTTTTTTTCTTGGGGCTCATGAAGATGAAATTTATATAGTAATTGTCGTCGGAACTACTTTAGATAACTGTAATACTTCATGTTTGACATTTCACTAATAAGCATGAATGATCTTGATATATTTGCGATGAAACTTTAAACTTGCTACGTCTCTAGTAAGCAATTCACTGCAATTTCAAAGGGAATACATGTATTTGGAAGCTTGAGTATGTCGCAAGTTATTTTTGCTAGATCATCAGGTTGAGTCATCTTTTCTTTAGGAGTAGATTGGATGTTTTTAGCCATATCTGTATTTACCCAGCCAGGGCATATAGCGGTAACTCTTACCCCCTTTTCCCAGCCTTCATTTCTAATTGTTTGGCAAAGTCCCATTAATGCGAATTTGCTCATTGTATAGCCAGCAAGTGTACTTTTTGACCTTTTTCCACTCATTGAAACCAATACTATTATTCTTGAGTCTTTATGCTTGCATAGCTCCGTCCATGCTGCTCTAGTAAGCAAAAGTGGCCCCATTACATTTATTTTCCATAAGTCATCGAATTGATAAATCTCATCATCTTTGCATAAGAGGCTCGCATAGTTAAATATGCCTGCACAGTGAATTATAGTGTCAAATGTTTGAAAATAATTAATAGATGATTGTACCCAAGATTCAGCTTTTTTAATATCTTCAGAATGATAGTTGTTTAATAGAATATTTTCTTTGCCTGATATTAAAGGATCTAATTTCGTTCCCTTAATGCTGTCTAGATTCCTTAGTCCCAAGCTTACTTTATGCCCATCTGAAAGAGCTCTTTCGGCTATTGACCGGCCTATTCCACGATTTGCTCCACTTATAAGTATTGTTCTCAATTTTCTTATTTTTGTGGTTTAAGGAATTTCCATAGAAGTTGTAATTCTCTTCCTTGCATTTCCATTAGGCCCCATCGAACACTCCATGGTGCATTAACAAACATTGTCCACATTGCTTTGACTAGTTCATTGAGTGAGAGTGTATTTGTGAGAAATCCATACCATTGTTCTTTAGGCAGTTCAAAGAATCCAATGAAGAAACTCCTTAGTTGCGTCTCTTCAAATCGCATTAACTTTTCTAATCCAAATTGGTAAAGAGCTTGTTTCCTTCTTAGTTCTTTCGGCCACAGTGCGGCCCAGCCTTTGGATGCTAGATCTGCTGGAGTAGCGCTTTTGTCCAACATTGCTCTAGCTATAGCTTTAGCCAGTACAGGAGCCCTTCTAAGCAGGCCTCCAACCATATATCCAGAGGCAGGGTGAACCATTGCAGCTGATCCTCCAAAACCCAAGATTGGTTGCTTTAGGTCTGGAACCGGTAAATTCATTGGAAGGAAAAGTCCCAATTCTTCGTGTTCTAGGGAAGTTATTTCTAAACCTCTATGGGCCAATCGCTGATCTAGTCGAGATTGCAATTTCTCGAGAGTAAGAGGAGGGCTAAGACCAAGAGAAGTTTCTTCTAAAAAGAATCGGCCATTGCCCATATCCATGGCATAGAGAAAAGTCGGAGGCTCTTCTCTTTCCTCTTTTGTTAAATGGTCGCAGCGATAGTCCATTAGGACGAATTGCCCCTCATCTAGGGGTGGGCGGTTAAAACGGCCAACAATTCCATAACAGGTTTGAATTGCTATTGGGCCATGATTAGGAGCCTTTAAGAAAACGGGTTCATATCCAGTTGCATCAATCAAAAGTCTTGCTTTTAGTTTGATGCCATTAGAAGTAGTAACAGTGCTAAAGAAATTATCTATCTCAAGCTCAGTTGCTTTTCCTCTATGCCATTTTACTGAGGCTGAGTCACATTGTTTTATCCAATGTTGTTGTAATTTTCTTTTGTCAAATAGACCATAATCATGCGCATGCCTAGTTGCTCTGTTCTCATCGTCACTAGGCTCAAGAGACCCAGCACCAAAAAAACTGACGGTGTTTACCCATCTATGTTCTAAAAGGTGGCCTAGACCAAGTTCATCTACTTCTTCTCCCCATATTCCGTATGTATAGGGCCAAGGATCTTTGGGATCATTAGCAGCAAGGACTTCAACGCGCAGTTTCTCTTTGCTAAGCGCAGAGGCTATTGCCAAGGCTCCCGGCCCTGCCCCTAGAACTAATGCATCTACAGATGCTTTAGTGGCCATTGCGCTTTTTATTGATTGGATTTGGCTCGTCGCACCTTCTAGTTTTCATAGAGACAGGTGACTAATGTGCCGAAAATGGATACGGCAGTTCGCTTCGAGCATTCTTGCCTTCTCCAAACATCGTTCTTTGAGATTACATCGACTAGGATCGTTAAAAGAGATTTGAGATGAACACGTTATTAATTTTGCAATCTTTACGGTATTTTCACGAAAGTTATTTTTGGATAACAACGACTATAATTAATTGCTAAAGCTTTAGTGAGGTCCTAAGCGACTTTATCTGAAAGAGCAACAGACATAATGTCTATTTTTCTTCTCACAGTAAAAAATTTGTGTTAATCGATAATCAACAATTCTTTTTTTAATATCTACTAAATTAATAAAGTTTTAAATATTGAGATTTGCTTAAAAGATAAAAATATATTAAATACCATCTTAAAGTGAATAAATAGATTGATATAAAAATATAATATTTATATCATTTGTCTACGAAAGATCAGAATTGCCTTTCGTTATTGATCTCTGAGGTTTTATATTGTTAACTATGGATAACCCGTTTAGAACAGTCAAAGACAAAAGTTGTGTCCTTATTACAGGTGGAAGCTCTGGAATAGGGTTTCAAGCTGCTAAACAATTGATTAATGATAAGCATCAATTAATTCTGCCTTGTCGAAATAAAGAAGTTGCTAATAACGTTGCTTTAGAACTGCGAAGAGAAATTCATAAGAATATGAAATCCGACCAACTTTTGCTCACTCCGATTATGGATTTATCGAATTTAGAAAGTGTTAAAGACTTTGCGTCTGAACTTATTTCAAGAGACCTAACTATTGACACAGCTATTTTTAATGCAGGTTTACAATATACAGGGTCCAAAACTCCAAGGCTTTCAGCTCAAGGGTTTGAGTTGACGTTTGCCGTAAATCATTTAGCGCATCAGTGCCTTGCGCAACTTATTTTACCTTTAGTTCTCAAAAGTAAATCACCACGATTTGTTATAACTTCGTCAGAAGTTCATAACCCTAATAGTTCAGGAGGTCGCATTGGTGCTGCAGCTTCTATAGATGATTTAAGATTTTTAGCAAAGCCCAATGTCAATAAAATACTTGGAGGAAATTCTAATTTCGATGCTGATAAGGCTTACAAAAATAGTAAACTTTGCAATGTTCTATTTGCACGTGAAATTGCGAAAAGATTGGAATCACTAGCTTCACCGATATCAGTAATTGCATGGGCCCCTGGTCTTGTTATCCCTCGAAATAGTCAAGGTTTTTTCCGACATAGTAGAAAGTACAATGAATTAGGACAGAGGATATTCGCATTTTTAGCTAGAGATATTTTGCAAATTACAGAAACCCCTGAGAGGGCAGGACAAATATTGATGGATATTGCTGTTAACAATGAGTATTGTTTAAGTGGATTTAACTACTTGAGTAATAATGTTAAGGGTTTAGGAAAAATGGTTTTTGAGAGATCAGATATTAGTAATGAGGCTAAAGATGATGAACTTGCAAAATCATTATGGGAATTTAGTTCGGAATTGATTGGCATTTCCTCTACAATATAAACTTATTAGAGCTTTTATCTTAGAAGAGGAAAATCTATTAATTTCTAATAAATCCTGTGGAAGGATTTATTAGAATGAATTATTCTTTAAAGGAACCTTCTTCTAAAAGCTCTTTAATTTTTGACTTGCACGATTTTAATTGAATCTTAAAAATCGTCAATTCACCATCTGTCCACTGAGAGCGGCTTTTGATACGGGAATCAAGTTCAGCAATACGTCTCTTAAGTTTGTGAATTTGACTGTTGGTATATTCATTCATGTTAAAAATTATTGGCCCGTAAAATAAGTTTCATTAAAAAAACAATACCACAAATAAGACTCTTTAAGTTATTTGTATATAGGCACCTAAGAACTCACTATGTTTACAGTTTGCGTTGGGAAGGCGAATTCGATTTTTTCTTCTTCAAATGATTTTATTATCCCAAGGTTGATATTCTGTTGTGCAATCATAGCCCTAACATAATCATTGGTTGGAACAAAATAAACTATTTCAAAACACAAATTACTTTCTTCAAAACTAACAAAATGACATCTGTCGAAAATAGCATCATCTGTTAATTCAATTATTGAGTTAACAATTCCTGGTATTTTTTCTAATATGTGGCGGGGTGTGTGGTAAACAACACCAATTTTATGGGTTATTCTTCTATATTCCATTTCAGTATAGTTTGAGATAATTCCATTTGTTAATGCACTATTACTCATTACAATAATTTCACCATTAATGCTTCTAAGACGAGTTGACCTTACACCTACCCTTTCAACTGTTGCCCATACATCATCAATATGAATGAATTGTCCATTCTGAAAAGGTTTATCCAATAAAATAGTTATATATTCAAAAAATTCTTGCACAGGTTCTTTAAGAGCTAGACCTGCACCAATTCCACCTGCGCTAAGGAGTGCCCATATAGCTGCCATCTGTACCCCCATATTTTGTAGATAAAAAACAAAACCAATGCACCATATAGTTGCTCTTATCATTGGTGACAATGAACGAAGCATCGTGCTTACAGCAGGATCATCTATTCGGATAGCCCATCTTTGAATTAATTTTAAAGAAAGCTTATTTATAAATCTAACTACAATTAAAAGAAAGAGAAGTTTGAAAACACCAAGAACTGCATTGTTTAATTCTTCATTAATCGGAAGAATAGTCCATGCTATAGAGGCACTAGTTATCCAACCTAGTGGCTTAATTGTTCTGACAAAGATTTCTAAGATAAAGTCATCTGTTTCACTTTTTGTACTGGCTGTAAATCTTCCAAGAATTTGCTTAGCTAGCCTTGCAATTAATAAAGAGAGTAGGCCCCCTATAAAAAATATTCCGGTTGAAAGGAGAAGAGCCCTATAGGTGTCACTCATTCTGTATTAAAGAACATACTCACCACTTTGCCGCTTATTCTTTACTTCTGCTAGGCCCTTAGCATGTATTTTTTATAACTTAGAAAATTCTAACTTTATTAGATTACTAATAGCTTTGAACTCTTCTCTATCTGAGGTTCCGCACCACTCGAAGATAATAGACTCTGTAGTTGTAAGAATTACACCCGAGGACTCAAGGCGCCTTAATGCAATCTCGTGGTCAAATTCATTCCTACTCCCTATTGCATCGACAGCAATAAAAACTCCGTATCCCTTACTTATTAAGTCTAGAGCAGTCTGTTGAATACAAACATGTGTTTCTAATCCACAGAGGAGAATAGCTTGGTTTTGGCTTTTTAATAATTCATTAAGAATATTTGTACATTTGACACAACTAAAACTCATTTTCTTAATTGGTTGAAAATCTAACTCCTCTAATAGAGAAGGATTTGTCCGGCCTAGCTTTTCAGGGTTTTGTTCTGTACAAATAGTATTGACTTTAACTATCTTTGCAGCATTAACTAATCTCTTTATGTTCCAAACTATCTTATCACTATTTTGAACACCATTTAGCAATTTATCTTGTGCATCTATTACTAATATGGTGGAATTTAGGACATCCATTTTAAAATTGACTTTATGATAGATCACAAAAAGAATCTATACTCTCACATATTATAGCCTCAACTATGACTTTATTTGAGAAAAAATCATTATAAGTAATCATTTATTTTAAATAGAAAGGTTTTTTTTAGATTAATGTATAAATTTTTTATAAACTAAAAAAAGGATTGAATCCTAACCCTCTCATTAGCAAGTATTATTGAGAAAGGTATAGTTCAATGTCATGGCAGCACCTATACCAGTAAATCGCATAGGCGGACCACTAGAAGTAGGCTTACATCAAGATGGGAGGAGGCTTACCCCTCAAAGGCGCAAAGTACTCGAACTTTTTGAGCGCATTGGAACTGGTACTCATCTAAGTGCCGAAGAAGTTCATCATCAACTAGTTCAGGAAAAATCGAAAGTTTCTCTTGCGACGATTTATAGGACTCTCCGATTACTTGTTTCAATGGGATTCCTGCATGAACTAGAGCTGAATGAAGGAGGGCATCGTTTTGAACTCTCTAGTCATGATCATCCTGACCATCATCATTTGGTTTGTGTCAGATGTGGAAGAACTGAAGAGTTTGAGAGTAGTCAAGTTCTTGATGCAGGTCGCATTGCTGCAGAAAAAATAGGATTTCAACTGATTGAATCAACATTAAATGTCCGTGCAATTTGCCCAAAATGTCAATAACTATTCTTAAGTGCATAGAAAAGGAAACATATACTATTACTTATACTTGTTTGCTTACCAAGTAAACTCTTTTAAAAAATATCTATATTAACTGCATAGATTAAGTAGATAAGAGGAAGTTTGCTTAAGTTAATGACCCACTACAACTTGAGCCGCTTCCTGCAGTACAACCATAACAATGCTGCCCGACGGAGATTGGCGAATCAACAATCTTAAGATTGTTATTAAGTAGATCCCTTAAGTGGTTTAAGTTCCCAGGCATTTTTTGCATCAGTTGTTGATTGAAATCACAATCAAACAACTCACCCTTCCAATTAACACTTATAAGGTTTCTGCACATAACAGAGTCTAGATTAGATGGATTGAAAGAACTTTCCAACAATAAGTTGTATTCATCTAAGAGTCCTGCGCGCTCTAAATCTCTTGAGAATCTATTAATTGGCATATTTACAATGGTAAATAAGCTATTAAAATGAATTCCATGACTCATTAGTAATTCCCTTCGATATTCTGTTTCTAGCTTTTGTTGAGATGGAGGTAATACTGGTCCTTGGGGGTTAAACACTAGATTCAATATTAGTCCCTTAGTGGGGTTACCATATCCCATTGCATTTAATTTATGTAGTCCAGTTATGCTCTTTTCAAATACATCCTTACCTCTTTGTTTATCAACATTTTCTTTTAAATAACAGGGTAACGAAGCGACAACAGTTACTTGGTTTTCTGCCATGAAGCTAGCCAAATCTTCATATCCTGGTTCTGAAAGTATTGTGAGGTTGCACCGATTGATAACTTCAACTTCAAGATCTCTTGCTTCTCTAACCAACTCTTTAAACCCTGGATGCATTTCAGGCGCACCTCCTGTGATGTCAAGAGAGGTTAGCGAATACTTTTTCAGAACTTTAGGAATTAGACTAAGAGTATCTTTATCCATCATTTCAGTTCTGTATGGACTCGCATCTACATGGCAATGAGAACATGCCTGATTACATTTGTAACCAATATTTACTTGAAGACATGTTAACTCTTTTCTTTCAATCTTTGGGAACATCAATTAGCTGAATAAAATTTGTGGTTTATACTTTACAGCAAAAATATACCAAGAATTATTTCTTGAATCATGTTGTATTGTATTCAATATTTAACGATCTGCTTGAGAAGTAAATCTTAACAAGATAGCTTTGCACTCTACTTAATAAATAAAATTTTGTCTTGTATAATCTATTTATCATTAGATCGAATTTTTACTAACTCTTTAAACCATGATATATATTCTTCTGGTCCATCCTTAAATAAGATATTAAACTTAAGGGGATCATAAGGGTCTGATATTCCAGTGAGGTTTTTGTTAAGTAATGATGGCCTCTCTACCTCTCCTCCACTACTATCAACAATAAAGATTTGATTGTCTTTATCATAAGCCTTGCCTAGCTCCTGAATTAAAGTAAGAAAGCCTCTATCACTTCCACCTCTTAGCCATTTATTATTTTCAGTTGATTTTGTGGATGTAACTGTATCCCCTACTCCTATTATCAATGGCATTTTGCTTTGAGGTATGTTCTTTATACAAAGTTCCACTTGCTCCTTTATAGACTTCGGGGCAACTCTTGAATTGAAATTCTCACCTAATGGAGCCTTGCCATCTTTTTTCATAATATATCTGTTAATTAGAACTAAAACACCGGCTTCTTTATTCGCTCCACTTAACATTAACTGAATATCGGTAGTTCCAACATCACCAGAATCTGCATATTTAATTATTTCTAGTTCTCCATTTAAGCCTAAATTTGGGGCTATATGTAAGTGGAATGAATTATTATATCCATTTTCTTTTGCAATAGCAATAATCTCTTGCATAACATCATTAATCATAGATTGTAATTCCCTTTTTTGACTTACATTATTTGGAATAAGTTCAAAAAGACGATTTAGATTTATAGTTGGAGATAATTCAGTATCTAAAATTGACAAATGTGATTGTTTCCTTACATCTTCTTTACTTAGAGCGGGCATCAATATTGAAAGTTTTTTTTCTAAGGATACTTGCATCTGTTGCGGAATACTAGCCAAGAAATTCTTTTCTGAAGTCGAAACTCCTGGATGACTAAGATTCCCAAAGTTATCCTGATACTGAACTCCACCTGCTGCTAAACCAGGGAGAAAGAACCCTTCTTTTGCAACTTCTGCAAAATTCTTATCTAGTGATCTTTCAACTAACCTGTTTACTCCTCGCCTCCCTTCATGCTCTCCATTTGTTAGCACACTAAACTCATCTCCCAACTTAACCGCCGCCCTAACATAGCTTGCATCAATCTTCCTCATTAAAGGATCTTTGACTAATGGAATACAAACACCATCTATGTCTTGTATTAATAAAAGATCTTTTATGGACTTTACCTTTTCAAGAATATCCATGGCATTGGTTAGTATCTGTTTCGAAACTATAACCTTACTCTCGTAAGTTAAGCATACAATCCCCAAAGGATCAAATATTTTGATGTTTGACCTAATGTTTTATCGGTAGTATTTGAAATTAATTGGAATAGAAATTAAGATAACTATCTTTGCTCCCTGTAGTATAATGCTATATAGAATTTTTAGTTGTTTCAATTGGAAATTAGCAGGCATTTAAAAAATCCTTATGTTCAATAGCTTTTTTACAGAATGCTCTAAAGAGTCTGATATTACTCAAAGAATTTTAGACGTAGAGTCTGGAAAAGTTGGCTTTTATAGTATAGGTCTTTATCCAGCGTCACTTGCTTATAACTGTGCAATGCAATCTGGGGGAACGAACCTTTTACTGGCTCCTCGCCCTGGAAGGGATTTGTTGGGAGCATTCAATGAAGAGGCATTAGCTGGTATGGATGACAAGCATCTTGCCACACTTCTTAAGATGTCTCGTCATAAAGAAGGTGAAAGATTCGTAGATAATAATCTTTCGGATTTAATTCTTAGATGTGAACTTGTTATCCTTAGCTCTAATAGTAACCATATTCAAGAAGATCTTAAACAAGCATGCTTGTTAAGAGAAAAACTTAATAGAAAAAACGTTCTTCTTGGATGTTTATCTGGATCTTTTTCACATGATATTGAATCAAATAACTCTTACATTTTATGCGGTGAAAATACTAACCTCGGATTTTTTTCAGGATTTCACAGACACGGAGCATTACGAAATCCATTAGATAGCTTTACTGCAAACTTTTGCCATCCAGAAGTACTAACAGCAATGCTGGCGGCAAGAATGCTTGATAAGCTTTCAAAAAATATTCAAGTTTCACCAGGTGTTCACAATGTTGAGGGGCATTATATAAAAGCAGCCAAAAATATGGCATCTATCTTTGCTGGTTTCGGACATACCTTTCATAAAAACAATCCTGGACTTTTGCCAACACTTCTAACATTATTATTAAATCAGTGCCTTGATCAGGCTGCAAATGTATCGATGTTAAGGAATGATCGCGACCGATTATATAATTCGCAGAAATTTTCTTTAACAGAACTTGGCTATGGAGTACAAAAGATAGAGGCTGCGTTAATAAAGGATGGTGATATGCAAAATGTACGTGATCATACTTTCTCTCAATTAACAGCTATGGTAGCGGATGTAAGAGGAAGTATGATGATCCCCAATAAAGGAAATCCAACACGTAATTTTCAAGCAGGACAAATTCTTGCGAACAATATGCTTAAATTTCAAAGATGTCCTCATGGTAAGAAAGAATTTTTTAATTGGTGCGAATTAGAAGGCTTAGAAAGAGGAAGCTTAGAAGGATTAAAATCATTAGAATTCTGGCCGCAAATATTAAATAATTACTCTATTCCGCTAAATGATTCTTCTATGATTAATCTTCTTTATGTGTGTGTTTTTGGCGATACTAATGAAAAGAAGATTATTTATAGAGTTTTGACAAGTAGTAGGGAGCTAACTAATTATTGTCAAGAGTCTGTTCGACCTAATCACAGTCGAAAAATTGCAGATGCATTAAATTATATCAATGAAAAAGGTTCTTTAGAGTTAATTGTTAATACAATAATTAATGGTTATTCTAATGATACTAATAATCCTTGTCCAGATAATAATTATATTAGCACACGATTTAACAACTCTCCCTACTACAAAGCATTGAGTATCATTGAAGCTAAATTAGGAACTAATTAGTTCAAAGTATGCTTTCAAATTATTATAACTATTTAAATAAACTAATTAAACTATTGAATTCCATGTTTTTTTATACCTGATGCTTGGTTTATCA
Organism: Prochlorococcus sp. AG-363-A16; assembly: GCA_003280345.1. Lineage (GTDB taxonomy): Bacteria > Cyanobacteriota > Cyanobacteriia > PCC-6307 > Cyanobiaceae > AG-363-A16. The sequence goes on along the minus strand of QCFB01000004.1, from coordinate 18,650 downwards.
TTTATTATATCCATTGATCTTTATTTAGTTGATATTAAGGCTTTTTAGCTTCAAATAATCCTGATTATGGAATTCAAACCTTCCACAGATGAACTTCTTGAAATTGCTGCAAAATTTTGTCCTGCTAACTTGATTATACAAATCAATCAGATAGGTTCAGGTAGAATAAATCATACCTTTCTAGTTAGAATAAAGGAGGATCATCAATTTAATACTTTTATTTTACAGAAGATAAATACTTATATCTTCAAGAATCCGGATGTATTGATTGAAAATATTTCTGAACTTGGTAAACATCTCGATAGTAAGCCTTTTTATTCTTCTAAATGTATATTTAGTGGTAGATGGGAGACAATTAAAATAATACCTACACTTTTGTCAGGTGATTATTCTATTGAATTTCACGGTGGGATTTGGAGAGCCATCACTTATATTAATAATTCAAGGACATTTGACGTCGTGCAAGACAATAATCATGCAAGAGAAATAGGTTTAGGGTTGGGAATCTTTCACTCTTTGACTTACGACATGTCATCTCAGAAAATTGTTTCTAGTATAGATAACTTTCACTCTATTCTTAATTATCTTTTGGAATATGATAATTGTTTATCATCTTTTAACATATCGAGTTTTGATTTAAATCGATACGAGCAAAGACTAGAATGGATGTTCAACTTTATAGATAAATATCGGAAGTCTGTGGAATTGATGGAAAAAACTATTCCTAAGAAAGGCCTTAGAAGATCTTTGATTCATGGCGATCCTAAGATTAATAATTTTATGTTTGATTTGAATACAAACCATGTTGTCGGAATAATAGATTTGGATACTTTACATTCAAATTATTTGTTATATGACATTGGTGATTGTTTTCGCTCTTGTTGCAATCCACTAGGAGAAGACAGTTCATCGCCAATCGATGTGAGATTTGATTTAACTCTATTTGAGTCTGCGCTTAGTGGATACACTTCCATAGCAAAACATTGCTTAGGTGAGATTGATTATATGTTTATGCCTTACTTCATAGGATCTTTATCTTTCGAATTAGGACTGAGATTTCTAATTGATTTCTTTTTTGGCGATCTATACTTTAAGGCTGAATATTCGTTGCAAAATTTTTTTCGGGCTGAAACTCAATTACGCTTAACACATAGCATAGTTCAACAGGAGACATTTATTATTAAGACAATAAGCCAACTTTCTCTATAGCAAGAGCTTCCATAATAAATACATAAAATATCTTACCTTTATGAAATAAATGTATGCATCTATTTCTGATCAATTGAAACCATGCAATTAACATGTAGAATTACTTTTGTATTTTGACAACACTTTAATAATGATGATTATTTGTCTTCTCATTCTTATTACGAGGTGACAAGTGGTGTATCTACCATTTTTTACTAACTTTAAAGTTGGTCTTTATTTTAGCAATAGAAATAATGATAGTTTTTCCAATATATTAGCATTAATGTTATTATCATTGAATATTCTGCTTACTTCTTCTTTCTCAGCTAATGCCTCCTATATGTTTGGTTATAAGAAGGCAATTGAGCATGATTCTCTAGAACTTTCTTCTAAGCCTCCTTTAAATAATATTGATGAAGTGAGGAAATATCCTATTGTGCCAAAGAGTGCTATTCAAATAGCTTCTCTTTTAAATTTTTTAGAAGATGCAATTCGTGATTCATCAACTATCGATGATGAATTACCTCGGTTGGCTCATCAACAGCAAGTGATATATAGGTATTTATCAAAGGACTTACATCTTGCAGAAAAAGTAATTTCTCTTCTAGATGATAAATGGCATGACGTGGCGAAAAGACACTTATTCGCTCGTAGAGAATTTTTAAAAATGGCTGAGGGTAAACCAAGGCCAAAAATGATGCCTGCTTGGAGGATTGTCCAACCTGAACCTCTAGAAAAGCTTCTTTCTTACTACCACAATGCTGAATTGGCTACGGGTATTGAATGGGAAGTTTTGGCAGCGATAAACCTTGTTGAGACTGGCATGGGACGAATTAAAGGTGTTTCTGTTGCGAATGCTCAAGGACCGATGCAGTTTTTACCTACAACTTGGCAATTGCCTGGGATTGGTATGGATGGTGATATCAATGATCCTCATGACTCTATTCAGGCTGCAGCGCGTTATCTAGTTAGAAGAGGTGGGTTGGAAGACATTCGGAAAGGGTTGTGGGGGTATAACAATAGTGATTATTACGGAAGAGCAGTTCTTGAGTACGCTTCATTAATGAGAGAAGACCCTCTTTCTTTTAAAGGTCTTTATCACTGGGAAATACACTTTAATGTCCAGGAAGGTGATCTTTGGTTGCCAGTGGGTTATAGCTTGGAGCAAAGTATTCCTATATCTACATACTTAAAACAGTTTCCAGTAAGCGCCCCTCCGAACTAAGGTTAAGGTTCTATTAAGTATGAAAATCGAGTGTCTAAAGAATTAACTCACCGAGCTGATGAACTTAAAGGACTTGGCTGGTCAAACGATGAGGTCTCCCGTTATGCAGAGCTTTGGGACTATCGACAGCGTTGGGGTGCAATAAACCTTGAGAGAGAGGATCGTCAGTTTCTTCGCAAGGCAGAGGCCGCTCTACCTAAAATTGTAAGTAGTAAGACTTCAACTAAGAAACCTATCCAAGAAAAGTCTTATTACAGAAGGCTTTGTTTTTATCTGCAATCGATGGATGAAGCTGAATTTAATCTTGGGATTACCAAAGGGGATAGAGGCATGTGGCCAATTTTGCTAGAGGAAGAGTTGCGCGTTCTTGATTATTATGAACCTGTACTTGGTTTGCCAGATACACTAAAAGCAAAGGCCCTTGATTCTTTTAGAGAGGAGGTTCTAAAAGGATTTCTCGATACTAATGCTGAAAATATCCAAATATTAAAATTTGATTTTCACAAGCCTTTAGAGAATCTAAAAGCCAAAGAGGATACAAAATGGCGAGTATTAAGAGAAGTAGATTCTTCAGAAGATAAATCTTCCTACCCCGTTCTTCATGCATCATTGGTTGAGACATTCCGTACAGAAGTGAGAAATCAAATACCTTCTTTAATTCGTGAAACACTTCCCTCTCTAACTGATATAGAAAAGCCATTGCCACCTAATGATTGGGTTCGCAAATGAATTTTTTTAGCGGAAAGACAAATGTATTCAATCACTTGTTGGTCTTTATTATTTCAAGTTGGAGATGTTAAATGGCTTTAATCCTTCCTCGTGGTTATCACAAGATTTCTGCGGTTGAAAGGAACCATATTTCATGGATTGAGCCTGAACTTGCAGAGCGCCAAGATATTCGCCCTTTAAGAATAGGTATTTTAAATGTCATGCCTTTAGGTAAGGAATATGAATTTAATCTCCTTCATCCACTTGGATTATCTCCACTTCAGATTGAGCCTATATGGATAAGACTAAATACGCACGCATATAAAACTTGGGATATTTCCCATCTTGATGCTCTTTATGTTAGTTGGGAGGAGGCAATGAATCCTTTGCCTCTCGACGGCCTAATTATTACAGGAGCACCTGTTGAACATTTGCCATTTGAAAAAGTTGATTATTGGCCTGAATTAGTAAGAATTATTGAAGAAGCAAGGGCTAATTGTGCGAGCACTCTTGGACTTTGTTGGGCTGGGTTTGCTCTCGCATATTTGTCTGGAGTTGACAAACAATGTTTTTCACAGAAACTATTTGGTGTTTTTCCTATGCAAAGCCTTGTTCCTGGTCATCCTTTGATGGGGACTCAGGACGATCTATTTTTGTGTCCGCAAAGTAGGTATGCAGGTTTGTCTGATGTAGCAATGGAAGCAGCACAACGCCAAGGTCGTCTCAGGTTACTTTCCTATGGTGAGAAGGTTGGATATACAATTTTTGAAAGTACTGATCAAAGGCAATTGATGCATCTTGGACATCCTGAATACAATGTTGGACGTATTTTGTCAGAGATGGAAAGGGATATGGCTAGGGGTGATGTCCCTCCTCCAGAAAACTTTGATCCTAATAATCCACAAACTTCATGGAGGTCACATCGAAACCTACTTTTTCAACAGTGGCTTTGGTTCTGCTACCAGCGTGTAAGTTTTCTTGACGAGGATATTTAATTAATAGAATTGAGCATTAGTAATGATTTTATTTCTTTGGCTTTCAATTAGAAAACTTAGTTCTTTTATAGTATTTCTATAACTCTTCTCTTCGTTAAACTTAAGATTGAATAGAAGCTCTTCTTGGCTTAATTCTTCTATATATTCTTTTTGTCTTTTGCGAACATCAAAGCTTGCATCTGATGGGTCTGATGTATTCAATTCTCTTTCTTTAATCCTCCTCTTTGCATTTAAATCGCTACATTCACATGTTAATATCGCAAATGGGACTCTCATCGATTTTGCAAGATTAAGCATTATATTTCTTTCATTCCTTTTGAGAAATGTTGCATCTACAATCGTTGTTTGCCCTCCTGAAAGGCATCTTTGAGTTATACATGGTAACCAAATATTAAATAACCAATGAGTAAGTTCTTTGCTATAAAGGTTAATTCTGGAAGTTATTGGAATTGGATTTATGTTATACGGCTTATAGGATTCTTGTTGATAATGTTTATTGATGAAGCTTTTAAATAAACGCTTCCTTTCTATATCTGAACGTATGCGTATAGCTAAAATATCTTTGCTAATTCTTTCGCTTAGATAGGATTTACCACTCCCACTGAAACCGTTCATGATTATTAGTGCTTTTGGAATTAAGCATTTTATTTCTTTTGCTTTGTTAATGTAAATACTTACTTCTTTTCTTGCTAGGTCTAATTCTTTACCTTCTAATTTTTCTTTAGATTTATATATTTGTTTTGTTTTGATGGCATAAACCTTTGCCCGAACTAACGCTCTATAAATAGAATATATTCGGAATAGACTCATTCCACAATAATCACCAGTAGATTCAAGCCATTCATTTAATAATTGCCTTGCTTGTATGTTATAACCTCGTACTTCTAAATCCATGACCAGGAAAGAAATCTCGTTAATAGGATCAATCCAACGTAATTTTGGGTTGAAGTCTATTGCATCAAATACTTGAAGAGTTCTATTATTTTTAATATGAATATTTCCAGCGTGTAGATCTCCATGACACTCTCTTTTTACTTTGTTGAGAGACCTCTCTTTAAGTATCTCTTTTAGCCTAATTAACTCATTTTTAATCCATTGCTTATATTTAACAATCCATTTAGCATCTTCTTCATTCATATCTAGAGTTTCAATAATAGCCAAGTTGTTTAACATAGGTTCTATAACCTCATTAATTTTAAATGAATTATCTTTATTATTACATTCCTTGAGATTAAGGTGAAATTCGCCAAGTCTTTTCCCTAATTGATTGAAGGCCTCATCTTCTATTGATTGGTTACTCGAAATTGTGCTAAGTAATTTCCCTTGTGGAAATTCAACCATCTTTACTGCAATATCAATTTGTCGATAAGTAACCTTATTGTCAAAGTATTTATTGTGTTCTTCTATATGTGCACTTGATGTTGGTCCAATAACTCTTGTCAAGCCGATATATAGGTCTGGCGCCAGTCTTCTGTTTAGCCTTAGCTCTTCTTCGCAGAAACTTATTCTTTGCTTTAGATCTCTAGCATCATAAAACCCTAAATTTATTGGTTTTTTAATTTTATATGCGTATTTTCCTGTTAATAATACCCAGGATATATGTGTTTCGATAAGTTCAATATTTTCAACTTGGTGAGGGAATGCCTCAGGCCTCATCAGGGCTTGAATAAGAGATAAATGATTTTGACTCACTGGATTTGATTATTTTTTTACAAACATAACTTAAAATGAGAATTCCTATGATCTTTGAAAAATCTGTAGGAACTAAATTGCATTATTAGTTCTGTCTCTTTATCTCTAAACACCTCTTATGAAAGCCTCCTCAATAGATAGGCCATGGAGCTTAAGGCAAAAATGGATGCCATCATTTGAGACTGGTTTCTGGCAGGAAAAATTAGCAAATGATTTGAATTGGCAGCAACCTGTAGTTTGCATTTATGGAGCAAAGCATGTTGTGCCTCGCAAGACAGTATTTTTAGCTGATAATGGTATTTCTTATAGATATAGCGGACATACTCATTGTGGGATTGGATGGCCAGGATGGTTTCTCCCGCTTTTGTTTGATGTAAATAAAGCTTGTGGAGTGATTTTCAATGGTTGCCTACTTAATTTGTACCGCAATGGAGAGGACTGTATGGGATGGCATGCTGATAATGAGCCTGAGCTTGATATGACGCAACCCATTGCCTCTTTGTCTCTTGGAGCAGATAGAGATTTACGCTTAAAACATAGATATAAACTCGACAAAGAGCTAGTCCATCTAGATAATGGAGATCTTTTTATTATGGAACCAATCTGCCAGAAATATTGGCTACATTGTTTACCTGTTCGTAAAAGATGCTTCGGTCAACGAATTAATTTAACATTTAGAAGATATATTATTGACAAATAAAGAAGAACTACATTGCATAAAACATTTAAGTATTAACTTAGTAATTAATACTTGGTGTTCTTGTGAATATTGAGTTTTTCTATTCTAAATAATACTGAACTATTCTTCTTTTGATTCTGCTGCTTTTGCTTTGGCATCGGCCTCTGCTTTTGCTTTGGCAGCTGCTTTTGCCGCTGCTGCCTTGGCCTCAGCTGCTTTGGCCGCTGCTGCTTTGGCCTTAGCTTCTTCGGCAGCGGCTGCTTCAGCTTTTGCTTTATCTTCAGCGGCCTTTTGACTCTCGTAATTCTTGGCCGTTGCTCCGTCGAAGAACTTGAGGACAGCAATCAGAATGGGTACGTGTGCAAGCCCACCTAATGCAACTGTTATTTGGCTGTAAGCCATTCTTCTAATAGACCACTAGCTATAACTATACATTGATTTTGTAGTTGAGATTTCTTTTGTTTACTGATGTCTTCTTAATTTATTAAAGACTGCTTTTAAAATCTGATCTGAACCTACTTCATCATTTGATTTAAGAATTTCTTACTACGCTCTTCTTTGGCATTGTTGAAAAAGGCTTCGGGTGATGAGGTCTCAACAATTTTTCCTTCATCCATAAAAAGTACTCGATCGGCCACCTCTCTAGCAAAACTAATCTCATGAGTGACAACAACCATTGTCATTCCTCTATCGGCAAGGTCTCTTATTGCGTCAAGGACTTCTTTTACTCGTTCAGGATCTAATGCGCTTGTTGGCTCGTCGAATAGCATTACTTCAGGCTTCATTGCAAGAGCACGGGCTATAGCAACTCTTTGTTGCTGTCCACCACTGAGTTGATTTGGATATTTAAAGAATTGGTCACCTATGCCCATTTGTTCAAGCAGTGCAATAGCTTGTCTTTCTGAATCCTTTTTGCTTCGATTTTGGACTTGAATCGGCGCCAAAGTTATATTTTCTAATATTGTCAGGTGTGGAAAAAGGTTGAATTGTTGGAAGACCATCCCAACACGCCTTCTGATTTTTCTAATATCCCTTTCGTCGGGACATGAATTTATTTTCATATCTAGGATTTTTATTTCTCCCTTGTCAATTGTTTCAAGTCCGTTAAATGTTCTTATTAGAGTGCTTTTACCTGAACCTGAAGGGCCCATCACAACTAGAACCTCACCACTACCTACTTTTAGAGAAACATTGTCAAGTGCTTTATTTATACGGTCAAAGCTCTTGACAATTGAATTTACTTCAATAATTGAATTCATGATTAGTTGTTTAAATTATTTATTGGGTTTAGTTGGTTTTCGATATGTCTTGAAAGTAATGCCATTAAGGTACATACCAGCCAATAAATTGTTGCTATCCATATATATACCTCTAAATATCTTCCAAGGAACTCTGGGTTTGCAAGGAGACTACGGCTAATTCCAAGCAACTCAACTAATCCAAGGATTGCCATAAGACTTGTATTTTGAAGTAAACCAATAATCTGATTAGTTAAAGCTGGCAATGCAGTTCTGAATGCTTGAGGAAGGATTATGAGTTTGAGTGTTTGCAATGGATTTAGGCCTAAAACTTTGGCAGCCTCTTTTTGTGTATTGGGTATTGATTGAAGTCCACTCCTGATATCTTCAGCAATATAGGAAGAAGTAAACAAAGCAAAAGCGAAAATGGCTCTTAGAACCCTGTTTATCTCAAGGTCCATTGGAAGGAAAAGAGGAATTAATAGTTGTCCAAAGAAAAGAACTGCAATTAATGGAACAGACCTCATTACATCGATATAAATCCTGCAAATGCCACTTATAAAAACGAGTTTGCTTTGTCTGCCAATGGCGAGAATAACTCCTAGGGGGAGAGCAATGCAGGCACTAAAGATTGTAAGAATCAAAGTTAGAGCGAGTCCTCCCCAACTTCGAGATGCTATTGGGATCAAGCCAATGCCACCTGCTAGAAGAACTAATCCAAATGGCACAATTAGAACCCAAAAAATGGGTAATGCTTTTCTTAAATATCCTTTGCGAGGACCAAGTATTGTTAGAAACACAAGGACTGTTAAAAGAAGAATCCAGAGTTGTGGCCTCCAAGCCTCTTCTGTTGGATAGCTACCAATAATGTATAGATTTAAATTCGAAGTAACTACAGTCCAATCTGCTACAAATATTAGCCAGTGGAAAGTTCCCCAAAACATCCAACCTATAACGCCAAAAATAATGAATGAAATCAACCCATCCAATGGGGATGAGTAAAACTCATTCCTAAGCCCATTAATTAGATTTCTCCGCAAAAATTCAAAGAATTATATTATTACTACTCTATAAACCCATGAGTAGATGTGTTGGATGATTTCCCTTTTTATAAAAATTTGAAATCTTTCCTGATTTAAACTAGTTCGGGCATTGAAGAAATAATTAGGGAGAAAATTGCTTGGATGACTATTATAATTTTTAGTGTATATTCGAGCGCATGAAGAACTTATTGAGGATTTCCATCGCCCCACTGATTATTAAATTGAGGAGTAGAAAGCTGATTAAGAGCAATAGAAAACCTTCTATAGCTCTCCCAGTTTGAGTAATTGTTGTGTCACTAACGGCATAAAGATCTGCATACCCAACTGCTATCGCAAGGGTGCTATTTTTTGCCAAGTTTAGATATTGACTAGTTAACCCTGGTAATATTGCAGGTAAAGCTTGGGGTAAAATTATCTTACGCATTCCTAGTCCTTCAGTTAGACCAAGGCTACGAAAAGCTTCCCATTGACCACTAGAGACTGAAGTAAGCCCACCCCGAACCACCTCAGATATTGACGCTCCAGTAAAGACACTTAGTCCAATTATTAATGAAGTAAATTCTGGAGTTAGGTTGACCCCAAGTATTCCAATTCCTTGGTTTGAGATCAGAATTAAACTCCCAAGTGGTTTTAATGGAGTATCGGATAGTCCTAAGAAAGCAACGAAATACCAAAATAGCAGTTGAATTAATAAAGGAATTTGTCTGATCAAAGCGACATAAATGCTAGATACTTTTCTTAGTAATTTATTCTTACTAAACTTTGATATACCTGTAGAAAAACCTAGGATTGTGGCAAATACTAATCCTAACAAAATCACTCTAAGACTGTTTATCCACCCATTAAATAAAGCCCAAGCATAATTGTCCGATGGTTTGTATGGTAGTGAGTACTCTGAAAGTGCAAATCCTGATGGTTGCATCAACCAATTGAAGCTAATGCCCATTCCAGTGCGAATTAAATTTACTATTAAATTATTAATAAATAGCCAAATGAGTAAAACTATTAGAATTCCAATAAATAATTGAAAAAGAAACTTCTTTGAAAACATCATCTAACTATTAATTCAATGGAGGTGCTATTAAGACTCCGCCTTTTTTGTAGGTATTATTTAATCCTCGTTTGATACTTACTGAGCTATTCTGCCCAAGGTGACGATTATAGATCTCACCATAGTTCCCAGTGCTTTTTATTATTTTTACAATAAAGTCGTTTTCTAAGCCAAGTTTCTTGCCTAGACCTCCGTCTATGCCCAAGAATCTTCGGATAGACATCTTTGATGGATTCTCCTTAGCTTCAATTAATTTACTATCAATATTATTTTGGGTTATCTCAAATTCCTCTGCAGCTATCAGTGCATAAATAACCCAACGTATTGCATCTTCTAGGCGTTGGTCACCCCCTATAGAGGCAGGAGCTAGTGGCTCTTTGCTTAATACTGTTTTAAGTATTATGTGATCGTCGGGTTTTTGGAAACTTGAGCGAGCTGCTGCTAGTTGTGACTTATCTGATGTCATGGCTTTACATCGGTCTTGTAAATAACCAGCTACAACTTGGTTAAGGTCTTGATATTTAATTGGTTTATATGAAAGATTTCTTTCTTGAAATGCATCGTTTAAGTTTTGTTCAGTTGTAGTTCCTGACCCTACACAGATGTCACTATTTGCGAGATCGTTTAAATTTTTGATACCTGTCTTTTTCTTTACCATGACCCCTTGTCCATCGTGAAAGATTACCGGGCCAAAAGTGACTCCATTCCCTCCAACAGCATCGCGGCTGAGGTTAACTGTCGTATTCCTTGACAAGATATCGATTTCTCCAGTCTTTAGTGCAGTAAATCTTTCTGGGGCTGTAAGTGGTCGAAATTGTACTTTCTCTGAGCTTCCTAAAATTGCTGCAGCCATAGCCTTACAGATATCTACATCGAGGCCTTCGTAACTTCCATCACTTCTAAGAAAGCTAAAACCAGGAATTTTCCCACTTACACCACAATTGAGCTCGCCTCTCTTTTGGATAAGATCTAATCGGGAAGTATTCCCTACTTCTAAGTTGGCGCAACTTGTGCTGATCATTGCCAGACCAATTACTCCACTTAGCATTCGTCTAGTCATACTGAAATTAATCAAGATACCTAATTCTCCCAGATTTATGAGTATTTACCAAAACCTTTCGAGCAATTAAAGCATTTTCCTTGAATAATGGACCTGATGATGAAAGGTCAAATAAGAATAGAGACCTAAGAAAATTTATTTACTATTGAGTTGATATGTTGGAATAGAAAATTTAACTATTTAAAAATTTTCTAGTCTAATATGAGTTTTGATTGAATCAATAAAACCTATTTCAATGTATTGGTTTTTGACCGCCTAGTCGTTCGAAAAGATCAAGACTTTCTTTATTGAGACCAACCACTTCAACAATTGAGCCTCCTAGTTTTAACTTGCTAATTAGCTGGTTAAGAGCACTAACACCACTTTGGTCCCAAATATGTGCTTCACTCATATCAATAGTGACTTTTTTAGCATGATTGTGAGTATCAAATCCTTGTAAGAAATAGACCTTACTTACAAAGAACAATTGACCAGCAACTTCATAATAAATTTCATTAGAGTTTATTTTCCTAGAACTTACTTTGATCACTTTTGCAACTTTCCTGCTGAAGAGGATCCCTGCCAATGCAACACCTGCAATGACACCCAACGCGAGATTATGTGGTGTTGTGAGCATTGTCACTGAAAAAGTCATTAACATTACGGCTGTATCACTACGAGGAATCTTCGAGATATTTTTTAGTCCTGCAGTATCTGCTGTACTAATTGCGATTGTTATCATTACTGCAACTAATGCAGCCATTGGTATTTGTTGGAGCCAAGGCCTACAAACCAAAATCATGACTAATAGGCTTAACCCTGATGCGAAAGTTGAAAGTCTTGTTCTGCCTCCATTCTCTGCATTCATAACCGATTGGCCTACCAGAGCACATCCAGCCATTCCTCCAAATAAAGAAGACACAATATTCGCTATGCCTTGTCCACGAGCCTCGACATTTTTGTTTGAGTTGGAATCTGTTATGTCATCAAGAATGTCTTGAGTAAGGAATGTTTCCATTAGACCTACAAGAGATATGGCTAATGCAGTAGGTAATACTTTCCCAAATGTTGCCAGACTGAATGGAACTTTCCCTTCACTGAGTGATCCAAAAGGAATCGTCAAATGAGGAAATCCATTGGGTAACTCTCCTAGATCCTTAACAGTTGGGATGTCTAGATTAAGTCCCATACAGATTGCAGTAAGTGTAATTATTGCAACTAGTTGAGAGGGTATTAGTCGAGTTAATTTGGGTAAACCATAGATAATTAATAATCCAATAAATACTAAAACTATTACCATTGGGACTTGATTTCCAGTTGGCAATCCCTGAATGGTATGGCTACCATCGACATGCTCTCCATAGTGGAGATTTATTCCTAACTGCGGCAGTTGAGCTTGGAAAATTAATAAAGCTAGAGCATTCACAAAGCCACTAAGTACACCTTGTGGTACAAACCTCATTTGATATGCAAGTCTGAGATATCCCCAGAGAATTTGAAATAGACCAGTAAGGAGTCCAGCCACCATTAAGTAGGAGAGGCCCAGTCCTCTTCCTGCCATTTCTCCGCTGGCAACAAGGCCAGTCATTAATAAGGCTGTGGATCCTGTCGCTGAGGTGATCATGCCCATTCTTCCCCCAACTATCGCAATGGTTATCGATAGGCAGAAGGCCCCAAAAAGGCCTACTTGTGGATCAACACCAGCAATTCCTGAAAAAGCTATGGCTTCAGGAATCATTGCGAAAGCGACAACAAGACCTGAAAGTATGTCTTTGCGTGGATCTCTAAACCATTGGTTTATTAAAGAAGTCTGAGAGCTACTAATTGTCATTTAGAAAGTTTTACCCAATAAGGATCATCTCAAATAGGACAGTATCTCAAATTTGCTTTATATCAAAGAGGAGGTAAAAGGCCCTGGGGGTCGTATCGTGATTTCAAGCTTTTGAGTCCAGGCAACCATTCTTTGAATGCGTCATTTAATTCTTTTTCATGCCAGGATAAATGTGGATGCATTTGGGACATATGTACTCCTGGACAATATGGCTCGAGGGTTCTCCAGACTTCTCTTAACCAGCTAAGACTTTTTTCTCTTTTTTTATTGTCTCCAGCAGGCCATGCTGCTGTAATCCAAGGCTTCCATATTGCTTGACGGTGTACAAAAGAAGTTTTTTCAGGACTTATTTGGCATGTAGAGCCACCGAGTTGTTGAGAAGCTATGTAGCAATTAGTATCCGGTCGCTTTGTCATCACTTTATTAAGAGATTTAATCACATCATTGCTTTGATTACTCCAAATCGGGCCTAGTAAGGATAGAACCTCTGAGTGATACCTACTCATTTTTGCTTTATTCAATAATGGGATTATGAAATCAGGCTTATTATGTAGAGATGGAATCTCTAAAAGGTCATTTGTTGAATAGCTTGTTAGGTCTTTTATTGATCTTTTAAAAGTCTTTTTTTCTTCTTTATTTGCATTCTTAATTACAACATAAGCGTTGATCTTGTCCCCCCAAGCCCACTGCAAACTAATTGAGTTTGGCCAATTTTCTGCGATTTGAATTAGTTCGGATAACTGGTCAGGGTTGAGAACTTTTTGCCAGACCAAAAGAGGTTCAAGAGGACTAGTTACAACTTTTAGGCTTGTTACAATTGCCAGGAAAGGTGCCGCTCCGCATAGGCCTCTCCATTGCATTTTTATTTCTGAATTGGAAAATTTATCTGGACGAGATATCTCGAAGGGCTCTCCTCTCCCCCAAACCCCAGTAATAGTTTCAATTTGATCAATTGCTAGGCCTTGGCTTCTGCTTAGTGGGCTAACCCCTCCAGTAAGGATGTAACCAAGGCCTGTGAGGTTTGATAACCCAATAGGAAATGTTCGGCCTTCTTTTGAGAGTATCTCAAGTAGTTTCCCCATTGTTATGCCTGCCTCGAACTCCACCTGTTTGCTGGTTAGGTCAAATTCAATATTTTGATATTCATTTCGGAGGTCTAATGTCCAGTGCCCTGGCGCAGTGCACCTACTTGAAGTACCTCCGCTACAAATTAAGATTGGTTTTGGTTTGATTCTTGCTTCTCTTAAGAGTTTGAGTAGGCCAACATCAACCTTCTCTATAACGCCTGCAATACAGTTGTCTGTAGCCAAAAAATTGGGCACTTCGAGTCGACTATTAATGATGGCCACCTAATCGACTACAAACAGACTAATCATCGAGAGATCTAGTGATAAGACCCTTGAACAAGATATGGTTTTAGAACAGGGATAGGGGCATTGACTTTTTCACTTTTAGATCTTCAAGAGACTTCTCTAGGCGTGCTTATCTGTGGCCATGGCAGTAGAAATCGATTGGCGATAGATGAATTTGCAAATTTAGCCAAGTCAATTAAGTCTAGATTGCAAGGAATTCCAGTTGAATATGGGTATCTTGAATTTGCTCAGCCCACTCTTAGAGATGCACTAGATCGACTTCGCGAGAAGTCTGTCAAAAAAGTGATAGCAATTCCTGCAATGTTATTTGCAGCTGGTCACGCAAAAAATGATATTCCAGCTTTACTTAATTCTTACTCAGAAGAAAAAGGTCTTGTTATTGAGTACGGAAGAGAACTTGGCATTAATAACTTAATGATTGGTGCTGCAGGAGAAAGGCTAAAGCAGACGCTTAAAGAAGCAGAGGATTTTCCACTTGAACAAACTCTTCTTGTAGTCGTTGGTAGAGGTTCTTCGGACCCTGATGCAAATTCAAATGTCAGCAAAATTACTAGAATGTTAGTTGAAGGTTTTGGATTTGGATGGGGAGAAACTCTTTATTCGGGAGTCACCTTTCCTTTAGTAGAAACGGGATTGAGACACATTGTTTGTCTTGGATTTAAAAGAATAATTGTTTTCCCATATTTTCTATTCTCTGGTGTTTTGGTTAGTCGAGTACGTAAACATACTCAAAATGTTTCTTTAGATTATCCAGAAATTGAGTTTCTCACTTCTAATTATTTATCAGATCATCCTTTTGTTATTGATACATTTTTAGAACGTATTGAAGAGGTCTTGACTGGGGAATCATTAATGAATTGTTCACTTTGTAAATACAGATCAGATTTACTCGGCTTTGAGAATGAAGTTGGACTTCTTCAAGAAAGTCATCACCATCATGTTGAAGGCTTGGTGGAAAGCTGTTCATTATGCGAGACCGAATGTACAGGGGCTTGCCAAGAAGAATCATTTGATCAAACAGTAGTGAGTAGCTCCGTTAGTGAACATAAACATGTTCACTACCCTCATGCCGACCACCCACTTGGTCCGATCACCCTAAGAACCAGCAACGAGACTTAAACATTAAGAAATTAGGTTGATACGCCAGGCTCAACTGTCTCTTTCTCGCCTGAGACGCAATAGACTTACCTTGTATAAGGATGACTTATCTAAAAATTTGCTTTGGTTTTCCAGATATCTTTCCACAGTTTTAGAGAGTTTTTCCACGGCAATTTTGATGCTTTATCTATAGGGGCGGTCAATCTGTGGTTTTCTTGTTTGGTAATCGATTTAACTTGACATATCAATTAAATCTTGTTCAAGGCAGAAAAAATTGCAGTTTTTTAATAGTCAGCCCTGTGTTTCCAATGGGTCTTGTTGGGTCTCGCCTAAAACTTTTTTTTCGCACAGAAGTTTGACTCACGGTTAAAGGTATGGAAACTTGTCTCAGCGATAAGAAACGACTTAACTTCTGAATGGACTTACCTCAACTTGAAAGCTGCATTGGAGTTTCAGAATCTTCAGCACCATCAACAGTCTTATCTTCTGTGAGTTTAGAAACTGAGATTCCTGAAGCCCTTTATATAGGTATGAAAGATTTCATAGGAAGTAATCCAAACTGGGACCAGTACAGGGTCATGAGTTCTGCTTTGGCTAATTTCCTTTTTCAGAATGGCTGTGGAGATAGGGCTGTCACAGAAAGGTACCTGGACGATCTTTTTACTCGTTCCGATACCTAAGGGCTTCTATACATGCTCGTCTTGTGATGGCCATCATTGTCAGAGTTGGACTCTGCCAGGATGAAGTTGGCCAACATGAGCCATCAACAACAAGAACATTTGGACAACGCCAAATCCTATTGAATTGATCTAATACACTAGATTCTTCTTTTGTTCCCATTGGAGCCCCTCCTACTTCATGAACGTAATAGCCAGGAGGGGGCGGCTCCTTTTGAATGGCAATTGCTCTTTCAAGAATTTGTTTTGCAAAAGGTACTCGTATTAATTCATTGAATGGAAGCATTGAGCCACCTGCTGCTTTGATAGATCTTTCAATGGTTTCGTTCATGTGCAAAACCATTGCTTTTTCATTGTCCATCCATTTGCAATCGATATGAGGACAATGAACACCCCATCGGTCTAATTTCTTTGAAAGAGTAACTTTGTTATTTGGAGAGGCGAGTACTTCTCCATGTCCAATAAGGAAACCTGTTTTAGTTTCTGGATTTAATTTTAAAAATTTAGGAGGTTCAAACCGATCAATTCCTCCCCAAATCCCATAACCACGTATGAATTTTAGATTGCTTGAGTTCTCAAATTTGTTACCAAATGGGATAAAGAAACTTCCTGCTCCTGAAAGTACATTCTCTGGGGCATTTGAAGTTGTGTTTATGCTTTTTATTCTTTCTGGCAGAGCAAAGAACCTACATGTAGAGATATGATCCATAAGGTATGAACCCAGTTTTGAAGAAGGATCTATAAACCCTTTATTATTATTTTTCTCTTCAGAACTTAATAGAAGACGTATAGTTTGTATAGTTGATGCGCACAGAACTATTAGGTTTGCTTTTAGTTCTTTTCGACTCCCGTCTGTTTGGTCAACAACAACAACACCTTTGGCTGAATTTCGATCAGGACTCATGACAAGACTTTCCGCCATATGATTACTAAGTATTTCTACGTTTCCTGTCTTAATAGCTATCTGAAGAGTGCTTCCGGGACTACTTGATCGAGGCCATTGACCATTGGTATTTGGTTGATGAGGTCCGAATCCTCTTGAATGAATAACTTGATAGCCCAAATTTTCCTTTAATGACTTTGCAAATTGCTTTTCGCTTGGAGTAAAGGGAAGTGGGTCTATGAAATGTCCATCTGGTAATTGCTTCAAACCATCTTTATGTCCATGAACTTTTAGCCGTTTTTCTAGTACTGAATAATGCGGAGCCAGTTCTGAATATTCGATTGGCCAAACTGGACCAAAACCATCTCTTGTAGAGGCTTTGAAATCTAGGTCTGAAAGTCTTAAGGTAATGCCACCCCAGGTGAGGCTTCTACCTCCAACTTGTCTTCCTTGAGTCCAAATAAATGGGTTTTCTTTAGGAAAAGTATAAGGATTATCTTTTTCATTGCTATATAGCAATGGGTTTGCTTTCCAATACCCTGGATGTTGAGATTGAAGACGATGCGTACCACTTATAATTCCAGTTATTCGTCTAAATGTGTTTCCAGGCTCAGTCCCTAATGCTTGTTGAGAAGACCAAAAAGGGCCTGCTTCAATTACTAGTACTCTTACACCTGCTTCTGCAAATGTAAGAGCTGCAACTCCTCCCGTTGCTCCTGAGCCAATTACGATCACTTCATATGGGTGAGTGATTGCCATTGAGTTACTTTCTGAGTGTTTTTAAAGTGTCTATGGTCTTAGCTTAATGAATAAGAGTGAGAATTATCTTTTCACTTTATAGAAATTATATTGCTCTTTTTAAATATGCTAAATTTAAATTTAAATAAGACTAAGTATGATTAAAATTTAAGCTAAAATATATTCTTTAGATTGAATGAGTTGATTAGTTATTCCTAACTTCTTCCTAGCCATGATGGTGCACCCATAAACCAATCACCTAGATCATCTTCTCCTGGCCTAAAATTTGATTTAGGATCTATTGCCCCTAAGTCAAGTTCTGTCAGCAAATTATCAATGCTGTCAACTGGTTGATTTTGCTGCTGCAATCGTCTCGCTCTTTTTAAAGCAGCAGAAACTGTCTGATCATGATCTGCATGCTTGCTTAAATAAACCCTATCTTGCAGAGTTACCTCTTCTCCTTTAGCTACTCTTTTAAGGATGTTCTGCAACCGAAGGCGAGTTGTTGTAGAAAACATTTAGAACTTTTTTCTAATTTCTTAATAGCGCGAAGTTAATGTATAGGAAGGATAGTGCTACAAACCTTTGCATATCTCTACTTTCCCTTTTAGATACCACCTGCATCTATCCATAAGACCACTGCGGAAATTAATTTTCAGCATCGAGATATTTAAATTATTGAACTCTTCAGGCAATATGTGTAATTGTAGAGAAGTGCTTTTTATTCCTAGCCTTATACCTCTTATGAAGTTTCGTATATTATTGCTTTTTGTCTCTACAATCCTTTTTCTCTTACCAGTTCAAGCAAGTTGGGCAGCTATGGATTATGCAAAGCAAGTCCTTATCGAATCTGATTTCTCAGACAGAGATCTTAGAGGGGTAACTTTTAACCTTACCAATTTACGTAAATCAAATCTATCTGGAAGCGACTTGGAGGGCGCAAGTTTATTTGGAGCTAAATTAGAGGAATCAGACTTAAGCAATACAAACCTAAGAGAAGCTACATTAGACTCTGCTTTCCTAGAAGGAACCAATCTTACAAATTCAGTTTTAGAGGATGCATTTGCTTTTAATACTCGTTTTAAGGATGTAGTAATTACTGGTGCTGATTTTACAAATGTTCCTTTAAGGGATGACATGCTAAATGTTCTTTGTGAGGTCGCTCAAGGGACAAACCCAGTTACTGGAAGAG
>QCFB01000003.1 GCA_003280345.1 Prochlorococcus sp. AG-363-A16 | reverse complement strand
GCGATTCGGGTGGTTGCCCAGCAGCTAGCAACGCTAATTCTTAGTTGAAGAGGTGCATTCATAATTTGTCCCCGATCGGACCACAATTACATGTGAAGGTGCGAAAACTCGTTTTATTTAATACAAACCCTATTCTTCTAAACAAAATTAATTATCTTTTCAAGAAATTAGGTAATTCAGCTGATCCCATTCTGATCATTTCTCCGGCGCCATCATTAACGGCTTCCATTGGCAAACTTGGCCCTTTAGGTATCCATGAATGGCCCTCAATAGGACGAAGGGAATCGTCTCCTTTTATCAGATATGGCTTTGAACTTGTCCAATTGCGTGCATAGTCCATTAAGAGAGGGTCTGCAGGAGCGAAGACATGAGATGCTTGTCTTGGAATGGACTCAAGGGATGCTCTTTTTAAAGACATTCTTACGGCTCTTGTTATTCCCTGAATAAATCGGCTCTTTGTAACAACTGTGGTCAGATATGCCACAACCCTTAAGCGGGGGGAATCAAATCCTTCGGAACACATATCAACACTTACTAACCACTTTGCACCACTTCCTTGAAATAAAGATAGGCGCTCACTTGCTTCTGGGTCTTGAGAATGGACTAGTTCAACAGTGTCGCCATTCTCTTCCAAAAGATTGGCAATCCCTTTGGCATGTTCAATATCCTTTGCTATTACCAGACCAGCTGCGTTTTGATGTTTAGATCGAATTAACTCGAGCTTTTTCCTTGCGCGAAGAAGTAATTGCACAGCAATACTGCTTGAATCTGCAAGTCTTATTGCCCGTCGAAGATTTCGAGCGCGCCAAGTCTCCCTTTCTTCTTTTGAAAGAGGAGAAACTTCTCTATCTGGTTGTCCTTTGTAACTATGTTCAACCCAACCATCTTGAAAATGGAACTCAAGAGGTCTTACGTCTCCAGCCGAAATCAATGCTTTTGGCTCTACGCAGAGATCTGGTGTGATTTGATCGATTAGCTCTCCTTTTGCTTGAACGCGCACTTTTCTAGCCGAGCAAAATGCAAGATTGTCTGCTCTAAATGGTGTTCCTGTAAGTCCTAAACGAAGTCGACAATCATCCGTTAATTCAAGAAAAACTTTCCCCCATATTGGTCCATCTGGCTCTTCGGGCGTTATTCCTAAATGATGAGCTTCGTCGGCGATAGCTAATAAATTATTGAATGCAAAATGTTTAAAAATGTTCCGAATTGAATTTAGGTTTCTTGATGCTGCTTGGTAGGTAACAATCCATCCATCTGAAGATTTTAATGAAAATGATTCTGTATAAGTTTCTAAATTTTCAAGCTGCAATCCCAACATTTTTGCTGATTTTTTCCATTGGTCAACTATTGAATTCCGGTGACAAAACACAAGGAATTGTTTAAGGCGTCCTTCTCTCTTCATGGCCTGAAAGCTTAAAAGGGCTCCAAGCGTTTTTCCCGCCCCTGGTCCTGCATGTACTAATACATCTTTGCCTAAGGATGAATTGGGAATTAGGCGGCGACGAAGCAGCTCTATTAGCTGTTTTTGCCAAATGCGAGGCTTGATAATTGGTTTGGAAGGATCTATTGGAAGATCAAAAGAGATTATTGAGATAGAAAAAATGGAATTTAGGTCTTTCTAACCATTCTTTTCCTTGCTGGCATATTTAGCTTCAAGATAGGACTCCGGGGTTTTGCTCCCTGACGCTATGGGTAAGCTCCGTTCATATACGAATTCTCCCAGTCAGAATCGACGGAGACTAGAAAAATGTTGGCTCCGTGAAATTGATATAGATCCATTGATTCTTAGAGCAAGACTCCTACACCAACAAGGTCAAAAGAAAATGGCTTTGTCATTGGAGCAGGAGCTTTTGCCGATTGTTTGAGTTCAGACTGCCTCAGTGTGATTAATAAGCAAATTTTCGACTTCTTGAATGCCTTCATTGGCAGCTTGTCTGGCTAATTCAAAGTTCCCATTCGCTTCATTTAATAAACCTGCCGCTAGGCGGTCGAGCATGTCATCCTTTTGCTCTTTAATTATTTCCATAATTTCATTCTCGATGATTTTACGAACTGCGATTGATCTGAGCTTGTCTTCAGTTGCTTCAGCAAATGTCCCTTGAACTAGTTCTTGAATGAATAATCGATGAACTTCACTGCTTTTTAGGAAGCTTTCTGTTGCATTGATGATGCCTTCTACCAGGGCTTCATCTGGTTCTGACCCTTGGCTCGCTAGTTTGAATTCCCAGTTGAGATGACGCCGTTGCCATCCTGATGAATGGAGGCTAGGCATCACTGTTTGAGAAAAGGTATCAACAGATATCTCGTAAATCCGTTCAGCTAAGCGCTCGCACCATTCTCGTCCATGACTTTGCAAGTTGTTTTGCATGATTTTTCTTGAAACGGCATGCCCACCATGGTGGCTGTGGCAAACACCATCAGGACATTCAATTGCGGTCAGAGTCATTGAGCTTTTCGATCATGGGTTCTTTATTGTTATTAGCGCAAAGATCAAAGAGGACAGACTTTCTTCAGAAAAGCTCCCGATAAGGGGTCGTTGCCCTTTTAATCTTCATTAGATAAAGCGCTTGAATTAATTTTGCCAAGTTTTTTGATACCAGTAGAAACTGCCCCGGATGAGACACGGGTCGCGGCAACCCCAGAAACTGTCAAGAAGTTTCTATTATTGGGTTGCAAAATTGCCATTGAAAAAGGTGCTGGGATCCCAGCAGGTTTTGAAGATAAGCAATATGAGAATGTTGGAGCGGAGTTGATTCCTGTAGCAGATCCACAAGCCTGGGGCAAAGCTGATTGTGTTTTGTGTGTTCAGGCGCCTTCCACATTCTTGTTAGAGATGCTTGGCTCAGGAGCCTTGCTTGTTGGGCTATTGGCTCCATATACGAATCGTTCACTTTTAACTTCATTGCATTCAAAGAGTCTCTCTGCATTGGCCCTGGAATTGCTTCCAAGGATTAGTAGAGCTCAATCTGCAGATGCTCTTTCATCTCAAGCGAACATTGCTGGCTATAAGGCTGTTCTTCTTGGAGCTAGTGCGCTTGACCGTTATTTCCCTATGTTGATGACTGCAGCCGGAACTGTTCAACCAGCAAAGGTTGTAGTTCTTGGTGCAGGCGTGGCTGGGCTTCAAGCTGTTGCAACTGCAAGGCGACTTGGAGCAGTAGTTTTTGTGAGTGATATTCGGCCAGCCGTCAAGGAACAAGTTGAATCGTTAGGAGGTAGGTTCATTGATCCTCCTGATCTTTCTGAAAAACCTGCTGAATCAGATGGGTACGCAAAGCAGGCTTCAGATGCTTTTTTAGCAGCACAACAACATCAGCTTTCAGATCATTTATCTGAAGCTGATGTTGTTATTTGTACAGCTCAGGTACCTGGGAAAAGAGCTCCTCGATTAATCAGTGAAGACATGCTTGACCGAATGCGCCCAGGTTCTGTAGTAGTTGATATTGCTGTTGACCAAGGTGGAAACTGTGCTGAGACAGTTAGTGCTGAAATGGTGGTTAGAAAAGGAGTGAAATTGATCGGCGCTTCAGGGTTGCCCTCTACTGTCCCAAATCATGCTAGTTCGCTATATGCAAGGAATTTGTTAGCTCTATTGCAGCCATTTTTGAAAGATGGTGAATTAAACCTAGATTTTAATGATGAGCTCATTGCAGGGTGTTTGATTAGCAAAGAAGGGCTTGCCCATAATTCTGATTTGCTGCAAACAGGAGGAGCAAACTGATGTCATTCCTAAGCGAGGCTCTTTGGATTCTTCTACTAGGAAGCCTTTTAGGCTTGGAACTTATTGGGAAAGTGCCACCTACTTTGCACACCCCTTTGATGAGTGGCGCAAATGCTATTTCGGGCATAACAATGTTAGCTGCACTTACTCTCATTATTAAGGCAGGTGGAAGTCTCCCTCTTTTAGTAATTGGATCTATCTCCTTAGGGTTTGCCTTATTTAATGTGATCGGTGGATTCTTAGTCACAGACAGGATGCTTGCAATGTTTAGCCGTAAGCCAAATCGTCGAAAAGGGAACCACTAATGACTACTTTTGAGATTTTTAAGTACGCGATTGACTTGCTAGCAGTTTTGCTGCTTGCTTTAGGTATTAAAGGTCTTTCCAAGGTTCGATCTGCTCGGGAGGCAAATCGTCTTGCTGCGATAGCGATGGCTCTTGCAGTAGTTGGGGTCCTGGTCGAATCTTTTGGAAATGGAGGAATCTCTACTAATGCTTGCTTATGGATAATCCTTGGATCTTCTGTGGGTGGACTGCTTGGCATGTTTACTGCGCAGCGGGTTCCTATGACTGCAATGCCTGAGACAGTTGCTTTGTTTAATGGTTGTGGGGGAATGTCATCTCTGCTTGTGGCCCTTGGTGTGGCTTTGTTCTCCGGGAATAGTGATTCAGGTGTTTTGATTGATGGAATAGTCGAGATTGTTTCGATTGTTGTTTCAGTCTTCGTAGGGGCCATCACATTTAGTGGCTCAATAGTTGCGATGGCAAAATTGCAGGGATGGCTTTCAACCCCTTCATGGACGCAAAGCAAGGTTCGTCATGCAGTAAATATTGCTTTCGGGGTTTTATCTTTGGTTGCTGCTATTGAGCTCTTTAGACGGGGGGAACAGGGGCTTTGGCTGCTCGTAATTGCTTCAGCTCTTTTAGGCGTAGGAGTGACTTTGCCTATTGGAGGAGCAGACATGCCTGTAGTTATTTCATTGCTAAATAGCTATTCGGGTGTTGCAGCAGCAGCAGCAGGATTTGTTGTTGGCAGTCAAATATTAATAGTCGCGGGAGCGATGGTGGGAGCTGCTGGGTTGATACTTACACAGGTAATGTGTAATGGAATGAACCGATCTCTCGTTTCGGTTTTATTTGGTGGTTCTATTAGTGCAGGTATTGCGTCAGAAAGTAGTGGTACTGAATACAAGAACATCACAAGTTGCAGTGTTGAGGAATGTGCTCTCACTATGGAGGCGGCTGAAAGAGTAGTAATTGTCCCTGGCTATGGTCTTGCCGTTGCTCAGGCGCAACATACTTTGAGAGAAGTTACTAGGGTTTTGGAAGCTGGTGGCATAGATGTCACTTATGCAATTCACCCAGTTGCAGGTCGTATGCCTGGACATATGAATGTCTTGCTTGCAGAAGCGGATGTGCCATATGAACAACTAAAAGAAATGGATGTTATTAATCCTGAATTCCCTGCTACTGATGTTGCTTTGATTTTGGGAGCTAATGATGTTGTAAACCCTCAGGCAAAGAATGACTCGACTTCTCCTTTGTATGGGATGCCAGTTCTAGATGTACAAGAAGCTCGATCTGTTTTTGTTGTTAAGCGTGGAATGAGTGCTGGATATTCAGGAATAAAGAATGATCTTTTTGAGTTGTCTAATACCTCAATGGTGTTTGGTGACGCTAAGAAAGTTTTAGGTGATCTCTTGGTTGAATTAAAGGAGCTAGGTGTTGGGAAAAAGAGATGAAAAATATTTTGAACTTTTTGATCAGCTTGGCATGGCCTCTTTTAAAGAGAGGGTGCCTTGGATTGGGGGAGACCTTCAAACTCTAAGAGATACATTTATACGTGAAAAGTTGCCTGCTGAGAAAGGCATTCCGATTTATATTTCAGTTCCTGAGCAGCCTAATGGAGTCAAAGGTTCTGGCTTTTTGTTGGCTTTGTTGGACCTTCCTAATGAGACGTTAGACATTAAAGGGTTGGTGTTGATGCTCCATGGGCTAGGAGGCTCTAGTCAACGACTAGGCCTTCGTCGCATGGCCTTGTCCCTGCTTGAGGCTGGCTTTGCTATTTTGAGAGTTAATTTGAGGGGTGCTGATCCAGGAAGGCATCTTGTTGCCGGTACTTATGCGGCAGAATGCAACAGTGATATGGGTTGTGTATTGATTCGGGCTAGGGAGCTTTGTAATAAGTTGATGTTAGATAAAAAACGAGTAGACGTTTCTATCCCTTTGTTTGGAGTGGGGATTTCGCTTGGTGGGACGATATTGCTCAATGCTTGCCTGGGAATAAATCATGCTCAACCACGTGAAGATCCAATTCTTGATGGGTTGATTTGTACGAGTAGTCCTTTGGACTTGGCGGCTTGTAGTGCATCGATTGAACGACCAAGAAATCGCATATATCAACGTTGGCTTTTAAAACGACTTATTAAGCAAACTCTTGCAGATCCGTTTGGTTTGAGTCCTCGTGAAAAAGAATTATTTTTAGGTGTTAACACTCGAAATAACTTTTTACCTAAAACTATTCGTGCATTTGACGAGGCATTTACTGCGCCTCGTTGGGGGTATCAAGATGTCGATGCTTATTACAAAAATGCTTCGCCATTGAGCGCTCTTGTTAGAAATCCTATTTGTATGCCTCCGACATTATTACTTCAGGCAATTGATGACCCTTGGGTTCCAGTTGAATCTGCTGAAGTTTTGGAAAAGACTTTGAGTTTGTCTGAAGGAAATTCTCAATTGAAGTTGTTAATTACTTCTCGGGGAGGACATAATGGATTCCATGGAATTCAAGGGTGCTGGGGCGACCTATTAGTTAGAAAATGGCTTGAAATGCTTGTGGCTCAAATAAATCTTTGAAGTGAGTTTTTTTAGATCATTTATTTTCTTTGGAGTTTTTATTCTTGCATTTTTAGCTCTAAAAAGTGAGGGGTAAAAGAAATAAATTTATACTGCCATCCTAGGGATGGCAGTTTTGATTGTTCCACGATTTATCTCTTCTCGCAAAGCTATGCGTGCCCAGTTATCGATTGAAATTATGTCATCGAGGCTTGGCTTATTTTGCAAGTCAGGCTTGTGACTCTCGCAGACAGCTTCGATAAATTTTGGGATATCAAGAAAGTGTATTTTTTCCTTCAGGAATTGTGCTACAGCTTCTTCATTTGCTGCATTCATTACTGCTGGCATAGTCCCGCCTGCACGCCCGACGGAGTAAGCAAGACTCATGCAGGGATATTTGGCAGTATCTGGAGCTCTGAAAGTTAGTTCACCAACTTCTGAGAGCTTAAGTCTTCGCCAGGGAGTCTCTTGGCGATTTGGCCAACTCATGCAAAAAAGAATAGGAAGTTTCATGTCTGGCCATCCGAGCTGTGCAAGTACTGATGAATCAGCTAGCTCGATCATCGAATGAATAATGCTTTGAGGGTGGATGACAATCTCAATTTGATCGTAGTCAATTCCAAACAGGTAATGAGCTTCAATCACTTCCAATCCTTTATTCATAAGAGTTGCTGAATCCACGGTTATCTTTTTGCCCATGCTCCAATTTGGATGGCTAGTCGCATCGCTAACAGTGGCATTTTTAAGTTCTTCCGTTGACCAGTCACGGAATGCTCCTCCTGAAGCGGTTAGCTGTATCCTTCGAAGCCCAGGAGTAGGAACACCTGTTGAGAGTCTTGCGGTTTCAGCCCAGGGAGTTCCTTGCAAGCATTGAAAAATGGCTGAGTGCTCAGAATCTGCAGGGAGCAACCGACTTCCACTTTTTTTTAATTCTGGTAGGACTACTGGTCCTGCGGCAATAAGAGTTTCTTTATTGGCTAGGGCAATATCTTTCCCTGCCCGAATGGCAGCAAGTGTAGGTAGGAGGCCAGCGCAACCGACTATGCCTGTTACGACAAGATCCGTCGTGGACCAAGATGCTGCAGCATTAAGCCCATCAGGACCACCTAATAGTTGTGGAATGTTCTTTGGCTGATTTTCAGAAGAGAGCGCTAATAGACGCTCGTTAAGTTCAGGTAGTAAGGACTCATCAGCCAGAGCAACAACCTCTGGAGCGTGTTTTTGTATTTGTTCGACTACCAGAGGCAAATTTTTCCCTGCAGTAAGGGCTACAACCCTGAACTGATCAGGGAATTCTTCGATAATTTGAAGAGTCTGGGTACCTATAGAACCCGTGGAGCCCAGCACACTGATAGCTTTCACACTCTTCAAGCTGCTAATACCAGTGTCCCATTACAGGGATTAATCTCGAAATGTTTAAGCTCTAATTAACTTGAGCGAAAAAAAGGGGTTTTAAATGACAAGTCGAGAACACTGGCGCTCTAGCAGAGGTTTTGTCCTTGCAGCAGCAGGGAGTGCAGTCGGATTAGGGAACCTATGGGGATTTGCTTATCGAGCTTCGCAAGGAGGTGGATCAGCATTTCTTTTTCTTTATGTACTTATTGTTTTGTTGGTCTGCTTGCCAGTACTAGTTGCAGAGATGGTGTTAGGGCGAAGTACCGGGAAAAGTCCTATTAGTGCTCCAGTCCAAGTAGCAGGGAGGCAATGGCAGCCCATGGGATGGCTTTTTGTTGTAGCAGCATGTGGAATCCTTGCTTTTTATGCGGTTTTGATGGGCTGGACCGCGCATACGCTCCTTCATGCATTGTTTTATGGGCTTCCAGGAGATATGGAAGCAGCTAAGGCTTTTTTCGGATCAGTAAGTAGTGGAAAAAGTGTTTTATTAGGTCAATTACTCAGCCTTGCTCTGACTGCAATAGTTGTTTCAGCAGGAATTCGAGGAGGGATCGAAAGACTTACTGGTTGGGCTGTCCCATTATTATTTGTTTTACTTTTAAGCCTTGCTTGCTGGGCCTCGACTCTGTCAGGTGCATGGGAGGGCTATAGAACTTTCTTATTGAGATGGGATATAAATCAATTGATGAATCCCACAACAATTAGAAATGCCTTTACTCAGGCATTCTTTTCTATTGGTACTGGAATAGGTTGCATTCTTGCTTATTCAGCGTATTTAGACCGACGTAATCGATTACCTGGAGAAGCTTTTGCAGTAGTAAGTATGGATACTGCTGTTGGCCTTTTGGCAGGGATGGTCACCTTCCCCATTGTGATGAGCTTTGGATTGAAGGATGTGGTAACAAGTTCCACAGTTGGGACTTTGTTCATTTCTCTACCAACGGGGCTTGCGACGCTTGGTTTGACAGGCCGTTTTGTGGCGGTTTTATTTTTTGCTTTGGCCTACATTGCTGCAATAACTTCCTCTATCTCTCTTTTAGAAGTGCCTGTTGCATCAATGATTGATCGTTTTGGTTGGAGTCGAAATAAAGCGGTGTGGGCTTCTACTTCAATGATTTTTTTAGCTGGCCTTCCCGCTGCTTTAGATCTTGAGGTTTTAGGCCGAATGGACGCAGTTTTTGGAGGCCTTTTGTTGATATTTGGAGGCTTGCTTCTGTCTGTTTTACTCGGATGGGTTGTTCCCAACCGATTTGATGAAGACCTTCAAGGTTGTGAGACGTCAGAAGCAATTAGGAATGGGCTCAAATTTATGCTTCGATGGATTTCTCCTCCTGTAGTTGCTTTTGGTTTGATAGTTAGCCTTGTAGACTTAATTCAAAAATGGTCTGCAGCCACGTAGACAGTTATTTTTAATTGTCTACGTGGATTAAAAAATTTGAATGATTCAGATTCTTATCCAGTCGGTTTTCCCCCCGGGCTTGTCGATCAATTCGACTCCAATAGCTTTTAATTCATCTCTAATTTTATCGGCTTTAGTGTAGTCGCCTGTCGACTTTGCTTTTTTACGTGAGGCAATTGCGGCCTTGATTTTTTCTTCCATGACAAAACTTTCACCTATCTGAGAAAAGGTTTGGCTTTTTTCACTTTTTAGTCCTAATACGTGGGCTAATTGAACAAGTAATTGCCAACGGCTTCGTAAGTCGGCTGTTTTGGATAAATTAATTTTTTTTGTACCTTCTCTTTTAAAACGATTCGCTAGAGAACGGAGTGGGCGCGCAAGCTCAAAAAGTACAGCTAGAGCACCTGAAGTATTGAGGTCATCATTCATAGCTTCTACAAAATTCTTTTGTAGCTGAGATAGTTCTAAAGAGTGAATTTCTTTTGTTGTATGGATAGCTATTTCATTTAAGGAGCTTTGCTTGGTTATGCCGAGTTCGGTAGAGTGAAGCACTCCTAGTGAAAGTGCTGCATTTAGGCCTTCCCACCCTTTGGCCGCTGCTTTGAGAGCTTCATCTGTGAAATCAATTGGCTTTCTGTAATGAGCTTGCAATACAAAAAGTCTTAAGGTCATTGGTGAAATACCTTGCTTAAGAAGTTCCTTGATTGTTGTGAAATTTCCAAGCGACTTGCTCATTTTTTGTCCGCTAACATTAACCATTCCGTTGTGTAGCCAATAACGCGCAAGATCTTTCCCTGTGGCAACTTCCGATTGAGCAATTTCATTTTCATGATGGGGAAAGATTAAATCTGCTCCTCCAAGATGAATATCAATGGTTTCTCCTAATTCCTCACGAACCATTGCCGAACACTCAATGTGCCATCCAGGCCGACCTTCTCCCCATGGAGAAGGAAAGCTTGGCTCTCCTTGCTTGGCTCCTTTCCAAAGTGCAAAGTCAAATAAGCTTTGCTTTTTTTCTTTTTCAGCATCTGTGACTCGACCATCTGCATTTAGTTGCTGTTGCTCGAGTTGCCGACCACTTAACTTGCCGTAATTAGCATGCTTAGTTACTGAAAAGTAGACGTCTCCATCAATAGAATAGGCGGCACCACATGTTACTAATTCTTCTATTAGAGCACGTATTCCATCAAGGCATTTTGTCGCTCGGGGCATTCGATCTGGAGGTAATATCCCGAGCACATTCATATCTTCATGAAAAGCCTTAATGTTACGTTCACTAATTTCACTCATACTGCAATTTTCTTTAGCAGCTCGATCGAGAATCTTGTCATCTATATCTGTGAAATTTTGAACGAAGGTCACTTCATACCCCAACCAGATTAGGTAACGGCGAAGGACATCCCATGCGATGTAGCTTCGGGCATGACCGAGGTGGCAGTGGTCATAAACAGTTACTCCACAGCAGTAAATGCTTACTTTCTTTGGCAGAAGGGACTGAAAGATTTCAGTCTTACGAGTGAGAGTGTTGGTTAGCCTCAGGGTCACTTGATTAGAAATTTGTTTGTAGGGCTATCACATTCATGGTTGCTATTGCTTTTATTTGGCCTCCATCCAGTTAGTTCCTATTCCTGTCTCAACAACAAGAGGAACACTAAGGCTTATAGCTTGTTCCATGGTGTTAATAACAAGATCTTGTACCTCTTTAAGGACTGCTGGCTCTACTTCTAAGACCAGTTCGTCATGTACCTGTAAAAGAATGTTCGCTGGTAGAGAGGCTTCTTTGAGTTTTTTGTGAAGCCCAATCATTGCTAGTTTAATGATATCTGCGCTAGAACCTTGAATTGGAGCATTAGCGGCTGCACGAAGTTGTTGAGCTTCTAAGCCACCGCGACGAGCAAGAGTTAAATCAATTGAATATGGATCTTTCCCTAATAGCCTCCCTAGGCCATTTGGATCGAAGTTAAAAGTACGACGTCTACCCAGGAGAGTTTCTACATAACCCTTGGTTAGAGCAAGCCTCTCTTGTAGTTCAAGAAATTCAAAAACTTTTTGATAACGCTCTTTAAAACGGTTAAGGAAATCTTTGGCTTCCGATTGACTCACTCCAGTTGAACGAGCAAAACGTTGAGCACCCATGCCATAAATCACTCCGAAATTGATTGTTTTGCCTAAACGCCGTTCTTCAGAATTAATTGATTGTTTCTCAAGTAAAAGCTTTGCTGTGAGTTCATGGACATCATCTCCATTTCGATAGGCATCTTGTAAGACCTCTTCTCCTGACATATGAGTCAGTATTCGCAGTTCGATTTGTGAATAGTCTGCACTAAGTAATTTCCAAGCTTCCTGGGGTAGAAAAGCTTTGCGTATACGACGGCTGAAATCGGTACGGATGGGAATATTTTGAAGATTTGGATTGCTGCTACTTAGTCGACCAGTTGTAGTTACGGCTTGATTGAAGTCAGTATGTACTCTCCCTGTCTCTGCTTCCACTAGCTGAGGCAGAGCTTCTACGTAAGTACTTTGTAGCTTGCTAAGGGTTCGGTGCTCTATTAATAATGAAACTATAGGATGGTCATTCTCTAGTTTTTCTAGGACATTTGCATCTGTACTCCAACCAGTTTTTGTACGTCGGGATTTTTTTCGATCCAGCTTTAGTATTTCAAAAAGCAGCTCTCCAAGTTGCTTTGGAGACGCTAAATTAAAAGCCACCCCTGCAATGTCATGAGCTTTTTTCTCAAGTTGACTTAGATTTTCAGCTAATTCGATTTTTAGCTTATTGAGATAAGGGACGTCAATACGAATACCTGTTGCTTCCATTTCTGCTAAAACTTTTTCAAGTGGTAGTTCAACTTTTTCTAAAAGACTAATAAGCTCTGGCCCCAATCCCTCAAGTTGTTTTTTTAGTCGAGAGGCTAGTTTCCTAGTTAGGTAGACATCCATGGCACAGTACATACTTGCTTTAGTGATTTCTACGTCGGCAAATGTCTGACCTTTGCTTACAAGATCAATAAAGCTTTCAGGAGTAAAAGAGAACTCTCTTTTTGCCATTGCTTCCAAACTATGCTTAGCGCCTGCATCACGTATGTAGTCAGCAAGAAGGGTGTCCAGGACTAGACCTCCAATTTTTACTCCATGTCGAAGAAAAATAAGGCGATCGTATTTGGCGTTTTGGAGTACTTTTGGATGGTCGCAGCTACTTAACCAAGGGTTGATAGCCTTGATGACATCCTCTAGAGGGAGTTGTCTTTTAATTTGTTCGTCGAAACCCAATTCCTCTTTGGTCTTATGACCAATCGGTATATAAGCCATGTCACTTGTCTCATCTCCCCAACAGATTCCTATCCCAACTAGTTCGGCTTTAAAGGGATTCAAGCTAGTCGTTTCTGTATCTATAGCGACAGGTTCAAGCTTGTCTTTATGATTTAGTAGACGTTTTAACAGTTCTGCCAAGCAAGAATGAGTAGTGATCAATTGAGGTGTAAGAGGAGGTATTCCCTTTGAGCTAATGGTCAAATCTTGTTTGCTGGAGGGATGCCCTTTTTTACCTCCTTTAGGTTGATTGCTTTTTTCAATTCCTTTTTTATTTGTTTGGAACCCTCCATGAGAAAAGGTTGCGACAAAAATGGGTATTTGACGCACCAAACTGCTGAGATCTAATCCTTCTAGCTGTTTTGTTAGACCATCTTCATTAACAGAGCTAAGTTCATATCTTGGTATATTTCTAAGAGGAACTTCAACGATTATTTCCGCAAGATACCGTGATAGGTAAGCATTAGCTCTGTCTTTTTTTAGCTTTCCTTTTAACAAGCCTTTAATTGCCCCCTTTGAAGCTTTCTCCCCTTCACTTTCCAGTTTTTCTAGAGTTGAATAAACTCCATCAAGATCTCCATTCTCTAGAAGAAGATTAATAGCGGTTTTCGAACCAACTCCTTTAACTCCAGGTATGTTGTCGGAACTGTCACCTGTTAGAGCTTTAAGGTCAACAACTTTTCTTGGCGCAACTCCAAGTTTGTCTTTTACTCCATCTTCGTCAATCAAAGTGGGACTACCACTCTTTGAGTAAGGGCCACCTCCCATATACATCACAGCAATGTCTTTTTGATCGTCTACAAGTTGAAAGAGATCACGATCTCCTGAGAGGATGCGCACACTCCAACCATCGCCGGTGGCCTTCTTTGCAATAGTTCCAATCACATCATCAGCCTCGTATCCAGGCTCCATGCAAAGAGGGAGATTTAAACTCTCTTGGAGAATTTCTTGTAGTTGTTCGAGATCTTGAAAGAAAATTTCCGGTGCTACATCCCTATTAGCTTTGTAATTTGGATCTCTTTTATGACGGAATGTGGGTTCGGCAGTATCGAATGCAATAGTTACCCCTTGAGGGCTAAGCACCTTGCAGTTTTCAAGTAAGGATTTAAGAAAGCCAAAGGTAACACTTGTTGGTCTACCATCCTTTGTTGTTAACCCTCCTTCACCACCTTTGCTAAAAGCATAGAAACTTCGGAATGCTAATGAGTGTCCATCAACGACAAGCAAAATTGGCTTTGTGGCTTCCTCAGGCATAGAACGTGAAGTTTAGAAGATTTGATAAAAAGAGAATTAATTCCTTTTTTGTTTGGCCCATGGTGGCAAATCTATGAAAATTTGATTGCCTGGATTAATACCTTTGATGATTGCAGTTTTACTACCACTACTAGTGCCAAGTTCTACTTTTTGAAACCTTGGCTGTTGGTTTTGGCCAACCACCAGGACTCCTGGACTGCCATTTTCTGTCACAATCGCCACGGTTGGGACCAATGTGCTGATAGGGGTTTCACCGGCTTGAAAATTAATATCAGCCGTCATGCCTATTCTTAATGTTGTTGGTGGGTTAAAGATCAACAATGTCACCTCAAAAGATGTGACATTGTTGATCTTTATAGCTCTTGGAGCAATCTCGCTAACCTTTGCTTTAAAACGCTTATCTGGGAAAGCGTCTACTCTTATATTTGCATCTTGCCCAATGCGGATTCTTCCTATATCACTCTCAGGAACTTTAGCTGTTACTTCAAGACCTTGAGAAAGCTCAATTATTGAAGTACTTGTTGAGCCAGCCGTAGATGAGGCTCTTGTTGTGGGGGTTACGAATGCACCTGGTTCTGCATATCTTGCGGTAACCAAGCCACTGAAGGGGGCTCGAATCAGAAGTTCATTTCCTTCCACTTCCCTTTGCTTAAGACGAGCTTTGCTTGTTTGAAAGCGGTTGAGGTATTCCGCATGCTCTTCTGCACTAATTGCGCCTTCTCTAAAAAGCTCTTCGCGGCGGTTGAATGCTGCTTTTTGTTTTTTGTATTCAGCCTTTAGTTCGTTTAAGCGATATAAATAATCACCAGCATTCATTTTTGCAATTAATTGCCCCTCGCTAACTACGTCCCCTTCATCGACATAGAGCTCTTTGAGGAGACCTTGTTTTTCTGGACTTACGTTCACGCTTCTTTCCGCTCGTAATTCTCCGCTAGCTGTAATTAATCCTGGCAGTGAGCCACTTTCTGCTTCAACGGTGTAGCTGCTGATGTCTCTGCTCCTGTGTTGCAAGGGGCTTAATTTCCAAACCAGACCACCACTACACATCAGTACTAAAAATGCACCAATGCTTATCCATTTTTTTTTCAGGGGAATTGTCCCAATCATTTTTTAAATTAGAAGACCTTTGAATGAGTTGTTCTTGAGCTGAATTTACTGTTTCGAGGATGAAAGTGTGTACTTAGTCTCCAAAATTGGTTGGTAGTGGGGCCAACTGCAGGTATTTTGGTTCAACTAATTCTGCCGCGGGGAGCGGCTAGATTCCCGCGCATGCTTAAAGCAGGAATTGTTGGACTTCCAAATGTAGGAAAGTCGACTTTATTCAATGCATTAGTGGCTAATGCTCAGGCACAAGCCGCGAACTTTCCTTTTTGCACAATTGAACCAAATGTGGGATCTGTGGCAGTTCCAGATAACCGCCTATATCTGCTTTCAGAACTTAGCTGCAGCAAAGAACTTATCCCTACAAGGATGGAGTTTGTTGATATTGCGGGTTTAGTTCAAGGAGCCAGTAGGGGAGAGGGCTTGGGGAATAAGTTTCTTGCGAATATTCGAGAGGTTGATGCCATTGTTCATGTTGTGCGTTGCTTTGATGATCCAGATGTGATTCATGTTTCTGGATCTGTTAGCCCTGTAAGGGATGCTGAGGTTATAAATCTTGAGCTTGGTTTGGCAGACCTTACTCAAATTGAGAAACGCAGGGAGCGACTAAAGAAACTGATCAGGACAAATAAAGATGCACAGATAGAAGATGCTGCTCTGAGAAAAGTCTCTTCTGTAATCGAAGAAGGAGGTGCGGCAAGGAATGTGAAACTTAATGAGGAAGAAATTAATCTTACAAAAAACCTTGGACTATTAACCTTTAAACCGATTATTTATGCAATTAACTTGAGTGAGAATGATCTTGCTAAGGGGAATGATTATTGCGATGAAGTTCTAAAATTAGCAAACAGTGATGGAGCTGAAGTTATCAAGATATCTGCTCAGGTTGAGGCCGAATTAGTTGAACTTGGAGAAGAAGAGCGACTTGACTATTTAAAAGGTTTGGGAGTAACTGAAGGTGGCCTTAAAAGCTTAATAAATGCCACATACCGAATTTTAGGACTCCGTACATACTTCACTACAGGAGAGAAAGAAACTCGGGCGTGGACAATTAAAGCAGGAATGAAGGCACCGCAAGCTGCGGGGGTTATTCATACCGATTTTGAAAGAGGTTTTATAAGAGCTCAAACTATTGGGTATAAAAAACTCCTTAAAGCAGGCTCCTTTGCAGAAGCACGTAACAATGGCTGGCTTAGAAGTGAAGGGAAGGAATATGTTGTAGAAGAAGGAGACGTTATGGAGTTCTTATTTAATGTGTGAGAACATTACTATAAAAAATTATTTAATACTTATATTTGAAAGTCATTTCTATTTATCAATATTAGGGACTTGATGACGAATCTTTCAAGATAGGGACTACTAATCTCTAGCTGCTGCTAGTTCAGCCTTTAGATTCTTGAGTTCTTCTTCTAGCTTGAAGTTCTTTTCAAATAGAGTTGTGTATTCATCTCCAAGTTTTACACTTTGTATAGTATAAAATAGAAACAGGAAAGCTGCTATAACAACTGAAATCTCTCCAAACTCTTCGATAAAAGTAAATAGGCCATTTAAGGTCACACTGTTTAGAGGCGCAATTATATTAGGTCCAACCATATCAATAACTACAGCATAAAAGCCCAATACAAAAAACATACCAAGATTTTTGTAGATAAAACCTTTAGCCTTAGAACCAGCTTTAGGCCAGGCCATTACAGTAAATATAATTAATAGTATTAAAATAAATAGCCAATATGTTAGTTCCCCTAAATCTTTATAACGGATCCATTCTATACCTGGAGAGATTTTCTGATAGAACGGCCGGATGAAATCACTACCAATTGAATCATGAACAAGAAACGCATCATCAATTGCTAAGCAAAACCAAAAGATTGACAAGAATAAAACTCTTCTATACTCTCTAAAGAATGTTATTTTATATACAAGTATTGAATTCCAAAGTAAAAGGACATGTTGAAAACTTTCAAAATGACTATTGTCTGCATGAGGATTATAAAGTGACCTTGTATTAGTATCTAAATCTATACTTGGTAACAAATAATCTAATGGGCTGCGTGAGATAACCCAGACAATGAAATAATAGGCAAGCGTACTTATGAGAAGCAAATACATTATTTCAGTTGATGTACTACTTACTGAATTGACTCTTTTATTTGGCCTAAAAATATAGGCCCTATAAGTCTTCCAAGAATCGCTTATAAAAGAAAGTATCTTATTTAAAATTTTCAAAATGAACAAACACTCCGAGCGTTAGGAATAGATTATACGAAGCCTGACCCTTGGGATGATATCAGAAAGCAATTGGAAGGAAGCTTGTGATTAGCCCCTTTCCGAAGAATCAAAACCACCACATTACTAATGGTTCTTACTGCTCATAGAAAACACAAAATTTATGTGGCGGCAATAATGGGGTATGGGCTTAGTTCAAATGATCCAGAAGAGGTGGCTTTCTACAACAAACTCAGGGAAGAGATGAAAGACGATAAGAATAACGGGCATATGGGAATCGTTAGAGAAGATTGATGTAGCAATGACTTCTTTTCAACTTTGATCTAACTATTGTTGAACTGGTGTAACTTAGGCCTAACCTCAAATTCTGCTTCTAATTGCAGTTATAGCTTGATGCTATGAAGTTCTTATTTAACGTGTGAGTATCTATTTAAAGCAATGATTTTGTGCGGCTAGACTAGGAGTTTAGTCTGACATGAATTTAACCTCAAAATTTGATTCTTAACGCAATTACAGTTTAATGATATAAACTAATTTTTGACTTAGAAGAAAATTGGTTCTTTCAAACTTATTTAGATATCTTTTGAAGTAATAAAGTAAAAGATTAATTAAAAAAAATTATCTTTGAAAAGTGTTCTTGCTATAGCTAATTAGGAGCGTGTTATCGGGAAGGCAAAGTATTTTAAAATTTTGCAATCTCAAGAGGACTCTGGAAAAGAAAAAATTTAGTAAATAATGGAAAAGAAGATGCCAATATTTTGAGTAATAAAATTCAAATGGTCAACGCCGTAAGATTGAATCCCAATAATGGAAAGCCCCACAAGCTGATCCACTTACAAAAGACTTGCTGTGAAAATTGAGCATAGAAGATCTTCCAAGTGCAAGCATGTCGGAATTTTGATCAATGAAATTAGCACTTGTAGAAAATGCAAACTTCACCCCATATTTTGAGAGTAATAGCTTGACTTCATTATTATAAGAATTTTTAAATCCAAATGGATAGGCAAAAAGAGAAGAATCCCCACCTATTTCTGAAATATAATGCTGAGATTGCTTTATCTCCCAATGGAGCCAATTTTCGGGTAAAGCTGAAAGTATGTTATGACTCATAGAGTGAGAGGCAATTGTAATCAAAGGGTTTTTAGCAAGAATTCCTAACTCTTCTAATGAAAGGAATTTACGAGCTGATGTAATATTGTTATATTTATTTGGCGGACCTATTTTGTGCTCAATTTCAATTAATTCACTAGAGGATGAATTCATTATCTGATTAAAAAATGATGATTTATCTAAGCACGAACCTATGATTTTAGTTTTTTCTAGCTCTTTATATCTACATAAAATTCTGCTTCTTAGGCCGTCAAGACTGTCTAATTCTAGGTTTAACCCAATTGGTGCAAAAAGGACAACAGGTATGTTATATTTAATAAAAGATTCTAGAGCGATATTAATAGATTGATCAGCATCATCTATAGAAATTAATACAGATGATTTTTGATTGGTTAGGTTGTTATCTTTAACCGATTCCAAAGTAGATACTGTATCTGAAGGTTCAAAATAATCCGAAAGAATTTCTAGTTGTTTATCCAATACTGAATATGAGACCTCTAAGCCTGGATGAGCTATATCTGAATCAGTAAAATAGTGATAATCTAATGCGACAACTCTTTGATTTTTATATAAGCCTGAAAGCCTTTCTAAAAAAATATTGTAAAGCGTAGAACAGAATAATCTTCTAAGTTTTAACTGTGACATGAATCAATCAGTACGTTTTCTTAAAGCTACCAAATAACTAGCACCAAAGTATCTTAAGGGTGTATCCTTTAGAAACTCTAATCTTGAGTTTAGGTTTCCTGGTAAAAGATTAAAGATAATATCGAATGGTGCAGGAAGAATTGTGAATCCCTGATACTCTGAATAAATATGAGAGAATCCATGTTTCTTTGAATCTTTTAAAAATTTTTTGACCCTATGTTTTCTTGGGATAAACTTAAGATCTTTTGCCCTAACCTTTTCTTTGAATATATTTAATTTAATAAAATTGGCTATAGAAATTATTACTCCTATGCGTTTTAAGTGATAAGTTAATCTATTTAAACAGGTTGACCAACCAAGAATATTTGTCACATTTATAATAAGAATGCCGTCTTTCTTTAGTAATCTATAAGCCTCATCTAGAAGGGTTCTGTCTTCAGGCATATACTCAATTAGTCCAGAAGCAACTAAGCAATCAAATGAACTAGATTGCAAGCCAGTTCGTTCACAGTCCCCAACAATAAATTTCCATTTATCCTTATATTTTTTAAAGGATGCTCTTTCATTGGATAGTCTTATCATCTCAGGGGAGCTGTCCAGTCCAATCCCTTGGTAAGCACTATCTGCCAATTCTTCTTCAAGAAGTCCAGGACCACATCCTAAATTAAGAATCGAACCAGAGCTTGGATTAATATGCTTTAAGATTAGTTTTTTGATTGATTTCTGTCTAACCCACTTTGGATGCGTTTGTTGGCTTAAATAATAGTCTTCCGTATATTCGTTGGCGTGATCATCAAAGTATTGGAAAGACAATCTCTTAATGTCATCCATAGGCTTATGTGAAAACTTTCACATCATTCAGTAAAATATAGCCAAAAGATAGGATAAATGCAATAATCAGTTCGTAATTAAGGTGAGCATATTTTATACCTGGAATTCAGGTTGCATAATTTAGGATCAACAAAATATACATTATTATGCAACCATTAAGCTTCTTTTTAGGGAATCTAGACAATATATATATTATGCTAGATTTAGGAATATTAACTATACTAGAATATTTGAGATGGAGAAGAAAATTTGTATATTTTTTGTAAATTGGGAAAATCCTGGTGGAGTGGAAAAAAGAGCTAGAACCTTATACAAAGTTCTTTCTAAGAAATATACCGTTAATTTATTAACTTATGATATTTTGCCAAAAGGCAAGGCACAATCTGCTTCAAAAGATTTAATTTGGTGGATAAAATTTCGAAAATTTGTTAAAAATATTTTCTTTCTCAGAAAAAAAATAAAAAACTATGATTTGGTAATATGTTTTTCACAATTTCCAGCTCTTATCTCTATTCTAACTTCAAAGAAACATGTCTTCGTCAAAACTGGATCATCATTTTATTACAGAGACTCGACTGTTTTTTCTAAGTTATATTGGGCTTGGTTCCTTCAGCCATTAATATATTTTTTTACATCGGCAATCGTACCAGCATCGCCTCATTTGATCCCTAAGTTAATTAAGTCTACTTATCTATCTAAAAAGGTTAAATATATTAGTGGTTTAGTTGATTTGGAAAAGTTAAATTCTGAATATAACTTTGAACAAACTCCAAACCATATAGAAAAAATTGGGAATTATATTTGCTTAAGCTCGGCACTATCTGGGCATAAGGGCATTATTCAGTTTATAAAATTATACAAGAAATACCTTGAGAAATATTTAACTAAGGATCCTATGAAATTAATAATACTTGGAGATGGGCCTTTATTAAATACTTGCAAGAGTCTTTGTTCTAGTTTGCAAATTCACTGGGGAGAAAATATGTTTGAATTTCCAAATTCTTCTCCCATGATTTACTTCTTAGGTTTTTGTGATAATCCAATTTTTTATATTAAGAATTCAAAGCTTTTTGTTTTTCCATCTTTCTATGAGGGCCTATCTAATCAGTTGATTGAAGCTCTCTATTGTAATGTGCCTGTAATTGCCACAAATTGCCCTGGCAATAAATTTTTAATAGATAGCATAAATACAGATTTAACCGATAAAGAATCACCAATAATGTTATTGCCTCCACTTAACTCTACCAAATCTGAAAAAATTTGGGTCAATGCAATAAATGAAATCTCTGAAGGAATCCCATTTGAAACTTTAGCGACAAGACAAGAATGCCTTTCTAAATTTAGCGTTAGTTCTAATTCTAAAAAATGGATCTCTTTAGTTGATAAATTGCTTTAAGAAGAGAAGGCAAACCTACTTGTTTTATATTGTCTTACTCCTTAACGAATTGGTTTGATTACCTCTCTAATTTAAATTCAATTATTCTTTGACTTATAGAAAAATCAATCTCTAAATATGTTAGATATTTAAAACCCTTTAGGGCTTTTCTTCTCTGTCCTTGTGGTTTGTCTCTTTACTTGTGGTTGTATTTGCTTGATAAATGCGAAGCTCAATCCAGCAATAAGAACCACAAGAAAAATTATCATTAACCACAAAACTATTGAAGTGGTTGGATTTACACCACTTAAGTTAAGGGCCTTTGAAAAAGATTCCATTAATTAAACACTTACTCTGTCACCTTAATGCCCTTTTAGGAATAGAGTTAAACTTGTCATATCTTCTATTACTTAGGTTTAACATCGCAACCTTCTCTAAACCGCATTTATTGCCATGATGATTAGAGCTCCTATCCTTTTTGTTGACTATTAGCTTAAAACAAGTATTAATAACTATTGTTCTTCCTCCAATTCTCAATTTCCATTGATGTGGAATAATTGACAAATTATTTATTTGGACCCAGACAATGAAATAATATAAACAACCCAAAACTATACCTTGACTTTTTTACACTTAAATATTCCTGTTATCAATGAGCATTAAATGATTAAGACTATTCTTCAAATGACTTGGGGAAACCCTATCTTTATGATAGTTGTCATTACTGCAATTTGGTTTATTCCTGGGATTGTAATTAGACGATTAGTCGAGAAGCAATTAATTAAAAAAAAGAAACTTGATCAAGAGAAAAGAATTGCAAGTTTATATCCAAAAAATGAGAAATGATATTAATTTTTTTACAATATAACTCTAGTAGAGTTTATGCCAGTTTTTTGCAGTGTATATACTTCCTTGGATTGATTTTGAGCTTCTTTGCGATCTTTTCCCGACAGCCTTTACCATAGAAGATTAGTACAACTGTTCCTGGCTTTTAGCTCTCTAGGGGTAGTCATTCTCAAATGCTTGAAACCCTTTTTACGTTATTGGTATCCCGAATTAGGCCCGACTTTATGTAATTTGCTGCTATTTAAGCTTTTGCCCTCTTAATCGAAAATACTATTTTCCCAAATCCCTATCCTTTACTCTGATCTCTCTGCTATTTGATATCTATTCATTCCTCTATTCGTTATTTATTGCTTTCAGATGCAGTAAAAATTAGCTACAAAGTGGAGATTTAACTCATGTCCCCCAATAATCTCTAAATGCATGTTATAGAAAGACTGTTCAAGCGTATTTATATAGTCTTAGCTTGGAAATTATAATCAAACCTGAAAACGAGATAGGCCTTTTCTTTTCCCCGGTTCTTGTGCATATCCTCATTAAGTAGAAGATTTACTAGCTAAACCCTATGTAGGTGAGCAAGGATTCAAGTTATCCCATGAATGGCAAGGCTAATGAGCCGCCACGGTTATACCATCAGCTATCGCGATGGTCACAGAAATAGATGTGAGCTCTGTACTTATGCAGATGATTCATTTGAGGCTCGGCAGGTGGTCATGGAGACTATCAAGTTTGTTCATGACCATCCAAATGCTATTGATTACATCCTTCGCTCGATTTAGTGCTTCATGTCCGAGGCAAGCTTTTGCTGCATCCGTTTTTAGGAATTAGCCCTTGATTACGGCAATGGTTGGTATACGTTGCTTCTTTGAACTTGAAAAAAAGATTAAAGACCAAAGGGAATCTTTTTGAAGGGCTTAAGTTCTTCAAATGAAGATTTCAACTCGAGAAGCCAGAGTTAAACCTGTTGTTTGCTCTAAAACAGGTTATTCATGGACCCAAGAACAGCTCAAAAGTTACGAAGAGTCTTGGAATCGAGACCATGATCACCATTCCGTAAGGTTTGAGACTTCAAGCTGACAAAGCTTACGAATAGAAAAGCAGCACTAATCCTTGCTCCGTTTGGTGGAATTCTCTTTCTTCTCGACTTAGGTCAATTGACACTTCGATGCCTTCTTTTATTGCCTCTTCGTAAGGAGGGGCAGTTGAAGGGATACTTGTTCTGCATAAAGCTGCTATGCCCATAGGAGTAGCAAGCCATATGAAATTTTTTGTTTGACCTATTGGCTTTTCGCCTAAGGAATCCTTGAGAAGGGCGATAGTTTCTTGCAAGGCTGGATAACTTTTCTCTAAGCTATGTGATTTTTTTCATTGTTGTTGTAGAGATTTTCTTGTCCTAACTTTTTCAATCAGTCCACAATCATTTTGATTTAACCTCAAATGAAAGAGCATAAAGAGCTTTCATTAGGTGAAGTTATGAATTTGGCTAAAATAGATAAGCTTTGAGGGTGAAACTTTTTAGAATTGTTCAACTATGGCTGCCTTCGTAAACAGGACTCATCATTCCTCCCCCTTCATCATCATCGTCCTCTCCATCTTCGAAGAACAAAAACCAAGCTGTCAGAGCTAATACTGACAAAATTATTGAAGCTGGTTCAAAGTTGCTCAAGCCCTTTCCTGCTAATAAATTCAGATGACCTTAAACGATTGACCTTGAAAAAAAGTCTTTTTTTATACGATTCGATTTTTCTTTGAGGTGCCTTG
The DNA here is from genome assembly GCA_003280345.1 of Prochlorococcus sp. AG-363-A16. Taxonomy (GTDB): domain Bacteria; phylum Cyanobacteriota; class Cyanobacteriia; order PCC-6307; family Cyanobiaceae; genus AG-363-A16. Next base: position 71,463 of record QCFB01000003.1, on the reverse strand, counting down.
CCAAAATAACCTTTTCCGTTGATAATATTTTTGTAGTGATCACTACAAAAATACGTTCACCTCTCTCCTTGGGGAGGCGCAGTTCATCTCAAGCCATGGAACGGGGACTTGAGTTTAACTCTGAGAACCCAAATGACTCTCACTTATCGTGGCCAGCAATATGTGCAGGCCAAAAAACTTTCACGAAAAGACCAAGTTTCCTTGACCTATCGTGGGACAAGCTATCAGCGTTAAGACTTCATTGTCTCATTGCTTTCAAAAGCCCTCATAAAGAGGGCTTTTTTTATGGGTCTTGAAAATAGTCAATTACTTCAAAGACCTGATTTATTTGACTAATTAACCACCATGACAGGAAAAAATGCCCATAAGAAAGTTGTGGAATGAAGGGACGGCTCTATCTAATCCCCAAAAAAAGATTCCGGTTGAGAATGTAGTTATGGCTGCTTTCTGAGCCCAATGAAGATTTTTTTGTTGAAGTGCAGCTTGCATTGCTGAGTTCATTTTGTAGTTTTAATTTCAATGAAAGATACTTCCTTCTCTATAACAGGGAGTAGTCGCTGAAACAAACGTAATTCTTTATTGGTCTTTTAATGCCTTCAAGAATTTATTTTAAGCAGTCTATTGGGTGTAATCCATTGCAATGACGACATGATAGCTTTTGCTTTTCTCAAGGCTTTATAAGATTTGTTTTGAAGCAAGCATTACTAAGGCTTTGAGAAGCACTGCAATCATGCGTTTAAAGAGTCTTGGAGGATGCAGATTGGCAATTGGGAGATATCCAACTTTTAGTTATGACGCTAGAGGGGGAGGGGGTAATGGAGTTTTATCTTTGGTAAATGAAGATTTTCTTCAGGAAGTTAGCTTTGATAATGAGGACTTTGTAATACCTCCATTGAGTTGGAAGACTACAAAAGTATTAGGGCTCCCAATACCCCCTGGGTTAAAGATTGCTATTTGCACTGAAAAACTTAAAGGAGTTTTTGATAAATCAAATGGAAAAATATCGCTTGATTTTGAAGCTCGGTTTAGATTCTCAATATGTTCTTGGCTTAGAGCTCCTGACCTGATTGTAAAAACATGCCTAAATACTGGAAAAGTAAAAAGTAGACTTCATAATGTTGAAGGCCAACCAATTCAAGAAGATGGAAGAACAACTCTAGTTGGCGTTTCAGTTGTTCCAAGAAGTGGAAGCTACTTGTTGGACAGTTTTCTTTCACTACCAAATGAAGCTTTAGCTGTACTTGAATGTGAGATTGAACTAGATGCTTTGAATTAGCTTTTTAGACTATAAATTTTTCGACTATTAATTTGAACAAATGCCGTGCTACGCAACCTATTTTGGTTCCAACGGGTGGCTTATTGAATTTGATGAATTTCGCGTTCTTATAGACCCTTGGTTAACTGGGTCACTGTCTTTCCCTCTAGGAAGCTGGTTCTTTGAAGGAAAGCTAACAAATGAGCAAGTTATTCCAAAAGATATAGACCTTTTATTGCTGACTCAAGGATTAGCTGACCATGCACATGTACCTACGCTTGAGAAAATTCCGCGCTTAACAAAGGTAATAGGTTCCGCTTCTGCTGTGAAAGTTGTTCAAAGGCTAGGTTTTGAAAAAGTTAAGTGTCTAAAACCACTTGAGAAAATCCACATTAATAAACTTTTGGTTCAGGCGACTGCTGGGGCTGCCGCTCCAAATCTTGAAAATGGGTATTTATTAAATCATCCTTTGGGATCTATTTATCTCGAGCCACATGGCTTTTTGGATGCACGAATTAGTCCTCGACGGCTTGATGCAGTAATTACGCCAGTAGTCAATCTTAGATTGCCTTTTGCGGGGACATTTATTAATGGTGCAAATGTCTTACCTGAGCTGATTAATCGATTCCACCCTCGAACAATTCTTGCAAGTACTATTGGAGGAGATGCAAAATTTACAGGTTTAATCAGTGGCTATATCCGAATGGATGGCAGCATAGTAGAGGCAAATCAAATTATTTCTGAAGGAACCCTTTTAGTAGATCCCATGCCAGGTAGACGTTATCAGATAGGAAGATATTAATATAAGTCTTGATTAGAATTAATTAGTTTAGGATTTCGCATTAAGACAATAAAATAATAAAGTAATTGATTAAAAACCCATTAAAATATAATTTTCAGCTATCAGAAAATAAAACATCATTTATAGATAGTTATTTATGGATGCTAATATGCTTATAACCACTTTGAATAATGGCATTGGCAATATAGATTAGGCTCTTTGCTTTTCTGCTATTAAAGTTCTACTATGAAGATCCTTATTTGCTTAATTATTCTTTGTTGTGATATTCATGTATTGGCATTACTCTTTAGTGCTTTTTGAGATAATTACAACTTTCTCTTGCCTTTTTATTTAGGTAAAAATATATCCCATATTTCTTTTTAAGTAAATCAACTATTTAAGAAAAGAGTAATTATAAGAATTAAAATATCAATTTGATATTTTAATTCTTATTGATTCGAAATTTATTCGCATCAAAGATTAATAATTCCTGAGAATCATTGGCTTCTCTCATTTCTGGATGTTGTTGGGCACTCCTCTTGTACTGCTCAGATAATACTTTTGAAGGCCCTTTGTAACCTGAAACTTCTTGAACAATCATCCAGCTTAAAGTTAATAGTGAAAAAACCATCCCTATCAAAATATATAAAAGAATAGAGATGGGAATCGGTTGCTCAAGCATTTTTCCTTAAATACCTAAAATATGAATATATTCTATGCCTATTTTTCTTTAGAATCAGAAATTTTCTTTTTTCCCTTGGTTTTTCCTTTAATGATAGATCATAATTAATGTGCTATTTATTTTTATCAGGTGAAATCTTATGTCATATGGGCTAGATCAAGATTTTTGGCTCGCAGTAGCCTTGGCATTTCTTGCACTATCCGCTATTTACTATCTTTGGCTTTGGTGGGGTGGCCTAATTCGAGATAGGAAAGCAGGTAAGAAAATAGAATTGCCATGGGAGTAAGCCTTTTAAAGAATTTTCATACATTGATAAGAGAGTAACTAATCTCCTTATTTTTTTATTGCAGCTGAATCTTGCTAAAATTAACTCCTTCATATTTAATGAATTTAATAGACCATATCCCGATAGAAAGTTGATTAAGTTTGGAAATAAATTTGTATGTATCTCCTAGCGCAATCCATTCAGATTTAAGAGAGGGCAGCTGCTTTTGCATTATTTCTATTGGTATTGCTGTTAAAAGTAAACTTTTTTCTTCTGCAACGCAGCGTAAAGGTTTCTTTTCGCTGCGTTGCATTATTCGAACTAAAAGTTCAAAAGCAATGGTCTCTCCAATGTCCTTAGGGATTTCACCTTTGTGAATTGGTTGTCTGAGTGATTTTCCTCCTAATGGCATTGATCGCCTTCCTTCTTGTTCAATTAAGCCAATTGCAACTAAATATGGGAATTCAGACATTGGAAAAAATTCAATTGACCATGCTTAGCACTATGACTCTTGCCTTAATAAGAAATTTAATTTTGGGAAGCCTTTTCTCTTTAACTGGAGGAACCGTAAAATGCTTTAACTAGTTCAAGTTTTTCTTGTTTCAGATCTTCTTCTTAAAATTGCATCTTTTCGAGGAAAAAAATTGGGTATTTATAGCAGGTGACTTTTAGGGCAAAAATTAGCCAACCTTAGAACATGGAAATTACATTTTTCGCAACTCAGAACCTACTTCTAGCCCTTTCAACTAAAGGTGCCTGGATTCCCTCGCAAGGTTTTTTGTTTTTGGTTTTGGTTTTTGGAGCTCTTTTGACGGCAGGTGTTGCTCTTTCTGTTCTTACCTTTTATGAAGATCATTATTGGGGAGACGAAAGTTTTAGGGAGGAACTTCGTTTGAATCCTTCTAGACGCCAGCCTTCAGCCTTCCAAAAGCATTAGTGCTTTGTAAAAACCTAGTAAGAATTTTCCCAACAACAAAAAGGCAGGGTAAAGCCCTGCCTTTTTGTTGAACTATGAATTTTAAGAACTCTTTATTTAGTCAGGCTTAGCCCAAGGGTCAATTCTTTTTGAATCGTCAGAATAGTAAAGGAATTGAGTCATGCCAAAAACCGCACCTAAACCACATAGAGCAGCTATGAGGTTGAAGCCTCCAGTGGGTTTGACTAATCCGATATCAGATGGATGAGGTAGTTGTGTGGCGAAATCAATGATGTGGTTTAAGTCAATCATCAATAAAAGAGGCTCTTTGAAAGCCCTGTTTTGTGATAGTCAGACATATATAAACGAGAAGTGGTTCGTCAAGGGAGTCTCTGTTGCATCTTGAAAACTCAAGTAAGTGCAGCTTGTATAAATGTCTAAATTTTCTCTTAGCTTTTTCTAGCCCTCTTAGGCAAAATTTTTATCAAATGACTTTGTCAATTTTGAGTTATAGGTCCAAAGGAGGTTTGAACTTTGTGATGGGGCAAGAATTTGCTCAACAAGATTCTTAAATTGAGTGTGACCCTATCTAACGTTGTCTAACTTTTTTTGTAATTATCAAATCTTGTTTTAGCGCCTTGAGGGCTCGAAAAACTCGCCTTGTGACCAATATTCTTAAAGGACTCTTTTCTTTGATACCAATCCCTCTTGGCTTCTATATATATTAGAAACACACTTAAATGGCCTTTAATAATGAAAGTAATTGTAGCTAGACCTATTGCACTGCAACGGACTTGCATGTAATCAGCAGTTGTTTCGCGAAAGTTTTTTTGTTGCTGCAGTTTACAGATGAATTTCCAGAAACCCTGTCAGGGTCTAGTAATACGGGAAAATTATGTAGCTAGCAAATACCCTTAGAAGAAACTTCCAATTACTTTTAAGAAAAAACCCCTTATTTAGCAGTGATTTTACGGATGCTGAACTGGGTCGTCTTGCAAGCCGCAGATGAGTGTAGTCTTCAAAGGTTATTACCGCCTAGCACTCTTAAATTATGCAAACCTATGGAAATCCAAACCCCACCTATGGGTGGTGGGCTGGTAATTCTGTGGTGACCAACCGTTCCGGTCGATTCATTTCCTCGCATGCTGCGCATACAGGATTGATTTGCTTCGCGGCTGGTGCAAACACCCTTTGGGAGCTTGCTCGTTTTGATCAATCGGTGCCAATGGGGCATCAGAGCTCCTTATACCTTTCTCACTTGGCTTCAATCGGCATTGGTTTCGATGAAGCTGGAGCTTGGACAGGTGCCGGTGTTGCAACAATAGGTATTCTCCACTTGGTCTTCTCCATGGTCTATGGAGGAGGTGGACTATTGCATGCCGTCCTTTTTGATGAGGACATGCAGAAAAGTCAAGTCCTTCAAGCTAGAAAGTTCAAACTCGAGTGGGATAACCCTGATAACCAGACTTTCATTCTTGGCCATCATCTGATCTTTTTTGGTGTTGCCTGCGCTTGGTTCGTTGAGTGGGCAAGAGTACATGGCATTTATGACCCTTCCATAGATGCTGTTCGACAGGTTAATTACAACCTTGACCTTTCGATGATTTGGCAACGTCAGTTTGATTTCCTTTCAATAGATAGCCTTGAAGACGTCATGGGTGGCCATGCTTTCTTGGCTTTCGCTGAGATCACTGGCGGTGCTTTCCACGTAATAGCAGGATCCACTCCTTGGGAAGACAAACGGCTTGGTGAATTCAGCAAATTTAAAGGTGCTGAATTGTTATCTGCAGAAGCAGTTCTTTCTTGGTCACTAGCCGGTATTGGCTGGATGGCAATAGTTGCTGCTTTCTGGTGTGCTTCCAACACCACTGTTTATCCAGAAGCTTTTTATGGAGAGCCTCTTACTTTGAAGTTTGCTATTTCTCCATATTGGATTGATACAGGCGATCTTTCTGATGGAACAGCATTCTTTGGTCATACCACACGTGCAGCTTTGACGAATGTCCACTATTACCTTGGATTCTTCTATATTCAGGGTCATCTCTGGCATGCTTTGCGAGCTTTAGGGTTTGACTTCAAGAAGGTAGCTTCTGCTATAGGTAACAAGGACACTGCAACAGTGACTCTTCCTAACTGATTTTTGAATTCTCTAAAATTAGGTTTCTAGAGACACTTTGAAATTAGAGATTCAAGCCTCGTCATAACGACGAGGCTTTTTTTTCTTTTTTTTCATTGACTGCTACTTGTATAGAAATATATTTTGAGCAAAAGTATTTCAATAAACAAGTGACTTGTGGTGAGTCAACGTGGTTTTTTTGATTGATCTCGAAGGCCTACAACAATCTAAAAACCCAGTCAGGCAGAGGTAATAAGAGCTTTATAGCAAGGCCTGTTTGGACCATTAGATAAAGGATCCTGGCCGCGGCGGTTAAAACCCTTATGCCGTAGACCTTTACGGATACTGAATCGCCTTGCACAGCGAGCTACTTTTGAGTGTAGTCTTCGAAGCGTATTTCCGCCTTGAACTCTTAAAATTATGCAGAGCTATGGAAATCCAGACCTCACCTATGGGTGGTGGGTTGGTAATTCTGTGGTAACCAGCAAGTCAGGTCGTTTCATTGGCTCGCATGTTGCGCATACAGGATTAATTTGCTTCGCCGCTGGTGCAAACACCCTTTGGGAACTTGCCCGCTTTGACCCCTCTGTCCCAATGGGATATCAGGGGATGGTCAGCATTCCCCATTTAGCGTCTATCGGTCTTGGCTTCGATGAAGCTGGAGTTTGGACAGGAGTAGGGGTTGCCTTTATAGGTATTTTCCACTTGATCTGCTCAATGGTCTATGCAGGAGCTGGACTATTGCACTCCGTTGTTTTCAGCGAAGACACACAGAACAGCTCAGGCCTTTTTGCTGATGATCGTCCAGAACATCGTCAAGCTGCAAGGTTCAAGCTGGAATGGGATAACCCCGATAACCAGACTTTCATTCTTGGCCATCATTTGATTTTCTTAGGTGTTGCAAACATCTGGTTTGTCGAATGGGCAGCTAATCACGGTATCTATGACGCAGCCATTGGTGCTGTACGCCAAGTTCCATATAACCTTGATGTTTCAATGGTTTGGAACCATCAGTTTGATTTCCTCTCTATTGACAGCCTAGAAGATGTCATGGGTGGGCACGCATTCTTGGCCTTTTATCAGATTGTTGGTGGTGCCTTCCACATTGCAACGAAACAAATTGGTGAATACACCAAATTCAAAGGCTCAGAGGTCCTTTCTGCTGAGGCCATTTTGTCTTGGTCACTAGCAGGCATTGGCTGGATGGCAATCATTGCTGCTTTCTGGTGTGCAACCAACACAACGGTTTATCCAACTGAATGGTATGGAGAAACTTTGTCGCTTAAATTTGGTATTTCTCCTTATTGGATAGATACAGTTCCTTCTATTGATGGAGCACCTCTCGGCCACACTTCACGTGCTTGGTTGACCAATGTTCACTACTACCTAGGATTCTTCTTTATCCAAGGTCATCTATGGCATGCAGTTCGTGCTTTGGGCTTCGACTTCAAGAGCATTCTTAATGCTGTAGGGAATCTCGACAATACAGCCGTAAATGCTGGTAAGAACTGAATTAAGGTAAGCTCATTCAACTATTTTGAAGAGATCCTTTTAGTCAGTTTGAAAGCCTCGTCATTGTGACGAGGCTTTTTTTTCTTTTATTTTTGAATCATCTTGAAAATTATTTCCAAACTTCAGTAGCAACCTCTTCTTTGGACCTATGGCAATGATGGATCCTTCTTGACTTTTATTTATCGAAAAAAAGGCAAAAAAAATTTCTAAAGACCTTTTTCTTTTGGAAAAATATGAACTTTGGCAATTCTCAAATACCGCAGACTTTTACGGATGCTGAACTGCTTAACCGTTCCAGCTCCAGTTGAGTGTAGTCTTCGAAGCGTATTACCGTCTTGAACTCTTAATTATGCAGACCTACGGAAACCCAGACGTCACCTATGGGTGGTGGGTTGGTAATTCTGTGGTGACCAATAGAGCGGGCCGTTTCATTGGCTCGCATGTTGCGCATACAGGATTGATTTGCTTCGCAACTGGTGCAAGCTGCCTTTGGGAGCTAGCACGCTTTGACCCCTCGGTGTCAATGGGGCATCAGAGCTCGATATACCTATCCCATTTGGCTTCTTTAGGAATTGGATTTGATGAAGCTGGTGTGTGGACAGGTGTTGGAGTTTCAACAATTGCCATTTTCCACTTGATCTTTTCAATGGTCTATGGGGGAGCTGGCTTATTGCACTCTCTTCTTTTTGATGGAGATCTTGAAGGTGGCCCTATCCCTCAAACTAAAAAGTTCAAATTGGAATGGGATAACCCAGACAATCTGACTTTTATCCTTGGCCATCATTTGATCTTCCTTGGTGTCGCGAATATCTGGTTCGTTGAATGGGCCAGAGTCCATGGAATCTACGACCCAGCTATAGGAGCTGTAAGAACAGTTTTCCCTGGATATGGCGATTTTGGGATGCTTTTAGGCCATCAATTTGATTTTCTAACCATTGACAATCTTGAGGATGTCATGAGTGGTCATGCATTCTTGGCTTTCCTACAGATCAGTGGTGGAGCTTTCCATATTGCAACTAGGCAAATTGGTGAGTACACCAAATTCAAAGGCTCAGGCCTTCTTTCTGCAGAGGCTGTTCTTTCTTGGTCTCTTGCTGGCTTAGGTTGGATGGGAATTCTTGTAGCTTTCTGGGCTTCTCAAAACACTACGGTTTATCCAATCGAGTGGTATGGAGAACCCCTATCATTGAAGTTTGGTATTTCTCCTTATTGGGTTGATACTGGCGATATATCAGATTGCAAGTACTTTTTGGGCCACACAACTCGTGCAGCTCTAGTCAATGTTCAGTATTACTTTGGCTTCTTCTGCATTCAAGGTCATTTATGGCATGCACTTCGTGCAGCGGGCTTTGATTTCAGACGTATACCCCAAACCCTTGCAAACTTGAATCCTTCCTAAGGATTAGAAAGAGGTCTAAACATTTATTTGATTTAGCCCTACTTTCAAAGTCGATTAAATTATTTAAGCCTTGTCATTAAGACAAGGCTTTTTTTTGAGTGAAAAGATTTAGGGAGCTTTTTAAAAGAGACACCTTAGAGAGGCCTCAACATGATCTAGATCTGCTCTTAGGCAGCATTTTGCTCAATATCAGGATTGATTTCTAGAACAGTGCATTTTTCTAGATCATCTGTTGTTTCTTCATTGGCTTCAGAAACGCTTGTGACATTATCAATTCCTTCCGACTCCAAAATATCTTGTGAGGCATTTGTAGAGAGGCTTAAGGCCGTTTCCTCATTTTTTGCTTGGCCTTCATTATTGATTAGATCTAAAAGATAGCTTGATAAGAAACCATTTGGATTGAATAGGTTTTTTGGGAAGGCAGCCATAAATTTGTTTTTTGATTAGGCATACATCCCAAAGGATCACACTTAAACTTATTAAATCAATACCTTATGTGCGAAAAAGAAATTCTTTAATGTTTTCGAGCTCCATTAGCTACAAATTGAACTACCTCACCTACTCAAGCTTGTTTGAGAATTTTAAGTAAGTATTACTTTGGTAAAACAGTGTGGGAGCAAGATCAGTTAAACTTAGCCAATATTTTGCTATAACCTATTAAAAAACCTACTGTTGAGAAAGCTGGGCTTTTAAATTTTTACTAGTTCCTTTGAGCGTTGCTTTGAAGAAAAAAACTAATAATTCAGATTCTTTGCCTTTGCCTAATAGATGGATAGCGTCTTGATTGGCCTAATCGCTGCTCAAAATACACTTTTTCTTTTAGCTTGAAATAACTTTAATGCTTTTTTAATACTTTATATTTTTCTTCTAATTTAAGAAATAGAAAAAACCGCCTGACCCACGCACATTCACTGCGTGATCGTATGCCAATCTAGGAAGCGGTTAATTTCGAATTGATATCAGCTAGAAAGACTATATCATTTAAACTCAGTAAAAATTTGCATTTTCTGCATAAAATGGGCGTTAATCTCAAGTCAACCTTGCTTGCAGCAGGACTTGCTTTTTCTGCAATTGCCACTCCTGGCCTTGCTGATATTTCACCAGTTAAAGCAGGTGAAGATTCCTCTGGTTTCTATGCATCTATTGGCGCTGGTTCAGCTTTAGCTATGGATGAAATAAATTTCAAAGAAACGGGAACACTAGACAAAAGTTTGGATACAGACAACGTCATAAATGGTGAAATTGGACTTGGTTATCGTGTAAATGAGAACCTAAGGACTGAAATTTCTTATAGCCAAACTTCTTTCTGGCTTGAAGATACAAGCCATCCATATTTTGACATTAACAATGTGAACGCAAGTTCATACATGATCAATGCTTATTACGACATGCCTGAACTTCTAGGAGGTCAGATTGTCCCTTACGTTGGCGCCGGATGGGGGTATTCCACTTTGAGTACTGACGCAGTTCATCATGCAGGTACATCTCAGCCAAAAACTGGACCACAGGAAGACAGCACCCAAACTTGGATAGTCAAAACAGGTCTTTCATATCCTATGTGGCATAACACTGATCTTTTTGGTGAAGTCAGTTACCACAGTATTGTCTCTGATACTTATTTAGGTCATAAGGATTTTGATGGAATGAGCGCAGTTAAAGGTCAACTTGGAATAAGACTCCTTTTCTGATTCACTCAATAAACAAAAAGAAAGGCGGTGATTTAAATCATCGCCTTTTTTTGTTTAACATCATTACTATTTTTTTTCCCTTTTGAGTCAAGTTCGAATTAATAAAAACTTTTTAGGCTCCTTCGATAGCTTCAACGTAGGAATTATCTTTCTAGTAATTTGATTGATATAGCATTAAATTGACTATAATTTGTATTTGAGGATTTAAATCAGACCTCTTCTCTATGTCAGAGACTCTTTATGCACTTTTAGCCCCTGTTGGCCAGCTCAGCGGGAATGGGCAGTTACGTGAAACAGTTTTAGAACGCAGAAAGCGTAAAGGGGACGATGTTCCGTTTTGGTACTTATCCCCAGAATTAGTAGAGAAATTCGAACTTCCTGGACAAGATGTTGAAGCGGTAGTTGCAGCAGAATCTACATCCATCAATTGGCTCAAGCTTCGTTTTGGAGGTGAGAGCTGCACTGCGCAACTTGATGTAAATCAATTACATGAACATGCAAAGGCCCTTCCACCTGGACCAATTAACAGGGATATAGGCGTTGTAGGAAGTAATTAGGAGCTTAAGGTCGCTTAGGCTTTTTTAAAAGAGCTATTTCAATAGAAGAAAACACCTAAAAACAAAATCAACTTTTTCCAATGTGAATCAGATGAAACCTCTTCATAAGGTAACTATCCATCACCGGCAAGTAGGCCGAACAATAACTTTTGAAGTACCAGAGGGTGAATACATCCTTCGTTGCTTCGAGTCGCATGGAGAGGAACTGCCTTTTTCATGTAGAAATGGCTGTTGTACAACTTGTGCGGTCAAGGTTTTGTCTGGTGAAATGGATCAAAATGATGGCATAGGTCTTTCAAAAGAGATGCAGGCATTGGGTTATGGTCTTCTTTGTGTTGCTAAGGCTATCGGCCCATTAGAGCTTGAGACTCAGGATGAAGACGAGGTTTATGAAATGCAGTTTGGTAAATACTTAGAAAAAGCAAAAGCTCAAGCAGGTAGTCCGTTTGATATATAAACTTGAAAATATAATTAAACAAGTAAATATAGTAATTGCTTCAAAAATATTAATTCATATAGACTTAATTTCGGGTTTATTTAGTTATCAATCGACTTTTACTATACCTAAAGAAGAAAATTTATTTATCAATAACGCACAGCATTGGTCTTTTCCATTGGTAATGCAAATTGCTTAAGCATTAGTGAGATGAATTTGCCTAGAGCTAATGGTTTAGAAAAGCCAGAGCTATCTCTCCATTTGCGGAATGCAGTTAAGATTTGAATTCGCATTTCGAGGAACTTGCCATCATTAAACTTATAAACCCAAGGGAATGCGTTTCGAGAAGTGTTATTTGTTTGGATGATTACCTCTTCATCAAAAAGCACAGGGTCTATGCCTAACATTTCATAAAAATCTCCTCTCTCGCAAACAGTTAGTGTGTGGGTAAGGAAAACGGTCCAAAGGAAAAAACGACTAAGCATTTTTCCCCTGAAACCTTTAGTCATTCCTGGCCAGCAGCGCATCATTAAGTTGATGCAGTCTCCATGGCGGTTTTCGTCTTGACACCAAGGTTCAAAGAAGTCAAACAAGGGTGCACAAGCCTTATCTGGATTCGCTTTTAGGTGCCGATTAATCAATATGTAACGCCAATATCCAATTTTTTCAGAAAGGTATAACGAATAGAGAACCCAACTAAGAGGAAAAAATGTCGCTGCTCGCTTGTTGCCTAAGTTTGGGAGGTCAACATTTATACCTTCGGCTTTTAACGCTCTGCCTAGGAAACCAGCATGCCTGGCTTCATCTCTAGCCAAAAATTGAAAAAACTGGCCTAGTTCTTGTCTGCCTGCTTTCTTAAACCGATTAGATATTTCCTTAAATAGTAAAAATCCAGAAAATTCGGATACGACTGAGCGAACTAGGTAACTCTCGTAAACTGATTTGTCTTTAGGAGAAAGCTCATTCAGTCGATCAAGAGAAGCTTTGCGGTCGAAGTGCTTGAGGTTGTAGTCGTTTTCCATCTCCTTGAACATGGCCTCAAAATCTTTTCGAGCTATCTCAAGATCTGTTTTGGCTGCTTTGTCGAATTCAGTTGTATAAAAACGTGGGGTTAGAAGGTTTTCGTCGAGGTGAGGAGGAAGCTCATTTCTTCCAGCTCCTCTCATTTTGGGTGTAGTAGCAGTAGCTGTCATAGTCTTTTTCTAACCAGAGAACAATTCTAAGTCTTTGACTTGGCAATTTTGAACTCTTTGCTTCAGGAATTAATAGATATAAACTGATTTCGATCAAAAACTTTCTTTTTCATTAATTGCGTTTGGTTAGATCATTCGTTCCTTTCGCTTCAGAGATGAGAAGCAGAGAGCGATTTTATCTCTTTTCAGTCCCATCAATAGCTCTAATGAGACCTAATGGCTATAGAGAAAACACAGTTTACTAGCGAAGTTCCTGAAGTCTGTTTAGTTCTTATGTAATTGTTCTTGTTAAGGGTTAACAAGGGATAAGAGAGAAAACGGTTTAAACAGGAATTTCATGAACAGCTTTGTTTATATGGACTTTAAAAGCTGAAGAGGATGCTTGCTTAATCATAAGGAGAAGTCCAAAGCTATTTGGGCTTCTCCTTATTGTTGATTTATTGCATAGCCATTTGGGCTTATTTATATGGCCCTAATCGCTATTAGATGCGACAACCAAGCTGAATAAGGCCTCTATCTAGCAACCTCCCTAGCTTCAGTGCAGTTGCCTCTTCAATACGTGAGAAATCTCGCTGATGATTGGCAACCCAATCCATCTCTTCTGGTGTAATTACTCCGGATGAGAGAGTTTCAAGAAAAAGGATCCCTAGGTTCATGGTTTTGAGAAATAACTAAAGAGAGGAGTGAACCTTCGAATTCAGGGATGAAGGCCGTACTCCGTGAGTTAACGACCGATTGATCCCCATCACCCGGCCATGGGGTGAGAGTAACGAAGGTAAATGAGTGAGTGGCTGTTCGTAACACTAGATATAGATTTCGCTTAATCAAAGTTTAACTTTGCACACTGTGGGTAGTGGGGAACTTGGCTTTTGACTGAGCAAGTTTGATAACGTTTATCTAGTATTTGCCATGACAAGCTTTGCGAGAGGCTCTTTTTAAAAGGTCTTTGTCAAACTTGGCTTTGTGATTTTGATCGTCTAATTTTGTTCTTTTGCTTTATTTGGGCTTAAAAGAAATTTGAAGCTTTCTTTTGATGAATTGGGATGAGCAATCGAGAGGTTTATTGCGATCTCTTGTTTTGTATGTGATTTGATGGGATTGTGGGTAGCTGATGCAGATTTAACCCATGGTTGCTGTTTTCCTTTTTTTGCTCATTGCTTTGGTAGTAGGCTCAGCAATCCTTTGGTTTTACTCAGGTCCAAAGTCTGATGAAATTAAAACGATTTTAAAAGAAATTTTTACTAATCTAAAAAACTTATTTGTTAATTTTAAAGACCTATTAATTGTTCTCAAAGATCTAATTCAGGCGGAAACCGAGGAAAATCTCCAAGATACAAATGCTGATGCTAGTGATAAAAAGGAAGAAGATATTTCAGTTGAATTAGAGACTGTAGAAGTACCAGCAGTCAAGGAAATTTCATTAGTGGTTAATGATAAGAAAGAAGTTAATCAGGAAGAAGAGCCACCAGAATCAACCTTAAATAAGGAAGCTAGTAAAGAAGAAGCTAAGCCAGAATCAACCTTAAATAAGGAAGCTAGTAAAGAAGAAGCTAAAATAGAATCAAAATTAATTAATGAAGCTATTCAAATTGAGGAGATTAATCAAAATAAACGATCAACTGAGGCCAATGATATTGGGGAAAACAATAAGAATCAAGATTTAAGTGAGATAAATGACTACAGCCAAATATTTAAAAAGGAGAAAGATTCAAGTGAAGTTAGCGACTATAATCAAACAATTAAAACCAAGAATGATTCTGATTCTGATTCTGATTCTGATTTGAATTAAATGAGGTTGATAATTGAACCGGGTTTCTATCAAGCCCGACATAAGAAATTGGATCTTGGTTCCTTGATTCTTGTTGGTCTTTGATTAATGCAAATACCATAAGTACTAAAGGTGTTATGAATGTGAGAACACTTATTAAAGCAAAGCAACGAGTTAGACTGAAAAAGCCTGTCTTAACAAGAGGCTCTCCACAAGCACTGCATAACATTGAGCGCCCAACCTCTTCTTTTGTTATTACAAACTTGTAGTTACAATATGGACAATGATATTTAGTCATAATCAAAGAATGATTTTTTGAATGTAAAATTTGATTCGAAAAAATAAGATAAAATAGAGAAGAAATTTGCTTTGGCGGAAGTTTTCTTAGGTTTATAGTATATTACACAAGAATAGTAGATAAACTTACATTTTATCTTTAAAGAAATGCCTCAAAAAGATAGACAAGAACAGCTGGAAATCGCAAGAGAGATCCAAAAGGAATTACTTGAAAGCCTAGATAAGACCTATCTAGACACTTTTGAAAAGTTATCTAAGTCTGGATTAGGGCAGGGAATTGTTGCAAGGCTTACTCAGCTAATTCTCTTATCAAAAGAAGCTGCTATCAATACTCTCAGTAAAGGAGTTGAATAAAACTAATCAAATACCATGAAGCACTAAATTAATTCTTAAAAATATTAAAATGATTATTTTTTATAAATAAATTATCTAATATTCTAAAGAATAGAAAAAACTTCTGAACTCCCTATCTAAAAACAGCGTAACTCAATTTGGTCTCAAATGAATATAGTCTATTGGATTTTAAATAGCCCAATTAATATTAATGACATTATAATTACCATTGCAAACCTCCCGTAATAAATCTCTAGGAGGCTTAACCTATGGAAAGACATTCCTTTAATTAATTACTAATCCTTTATACCTATAAGTTCCTATGTTGTATGTAGTTATAAATGCTGATTGAATCGATAATCTTTTTTTAGCCGCTAATTCCTAATTAAATTGCTCGAGATAGAAAAAATATTTTTGCTGCAAAAAACTCAAGATAACTTTTAAGGGCTTTAATTCTGCTTGATTGCAATTAAGAAATTTGTTATGAAACTCCATAATCAATATGAGTTCATCTCTAGACTCGTTATGTATTGCAACGGAAAAAATAAATGAAAGATAAAGGGATTGAAATCTATTCGATTGCTGAGCTAAAACTAAAGAAGGCCTTATTTGTAAGGACATGAATTTTGAATAGGATTCATCGATGCGACTAAAGTTATTTTTGTTATTTCTTCTTGTAGGTACTCCGATCTCTTTTCTGAGTTCAAATCAAATGACAGCTAAGGCAAACTGCATAGAAGAAAAAGCAATTGGCTGGTATTTTGCTGACACATCTGGACACAGGTCTATAGCGAGGCATTCTCTATGCCAGAAATAATTAATCTATATGCCATTACAAATTTAGTTATTTCTATGCTTGGATAAAAGAAGATAGTCTCGTTTAGCTTTTATTATTGCAACCCTGATTCATTTAATCGAACTGGGAAACAGCCTGTCTTATTAATTACAAAAGACACTATTGAAAATAGACAACTAGATTAGATCCACAGATATCCTGATGACCAGTTTTATGAGCTAATTTATGCAAGACAAGTCACCCCTTCTTCCCAGGTGAGTCGGAAGTAGCTTTGAAACATGGCACGTTAAATTCTTAGTCCTTCAGTTCGAGGTTAAAAGCTCGGAGGAATCATGTTTGTAGTGCAGCTCTATTGGCTTCCAGGGCTAGCCACTCTAAGTGTGATTAGGTTTGTTGCTACATGCTCAATACTCATGCTCAATGAGGCACCCCAAACCTTCTTAAATGGATTGTTAGGCTTACAGGGAAACTATCAGGCTCGTTTAGACAAGCCAATGGAGTGATAGTTTATTGCAATTGGAATGGCCTAAAGCTTTAAGTTCGATTGATTTCAAAAAGGCTAAAGAAATGAGATGTATTTATGAATTACCTCCTTTTGGGAATTTAAATTTAAATAATATTTTTCAATTCTTGCTGCAATGAGCTACTTTTTGCTTTCAGCTCTAACTCCAGAGATAAAGATATTTATTTTTTCTGTGGGTTTAATTGGCCCAATAACAATTGCCTTGCTCATATTAATAATAAAGAGAATTGAAAAGAAATACCCTGAAAGGATTAGGTGGAGATAAGAATTATTTGTATTTTTATTAGCCTAATATATAATGAATCTTTAATTGAATAAAAATCAACAAAATTAAGGCCAAATTAAAAATAATTTACTTTCAAGTATGTTTGAATATTTTTAGATTTGTTTTAATGGAAAGCCAAACAATAAAGAAATGCTTGGCTCTCTTCATTTTTTCTCAAAATTCTAAACTCAATTACTTCAGACCTAAAGGAAAGAAGATGAGTTCTGGTCCAGCAAGAATTACTGAACAAGCTACTAGGACAACGAAAATTTGTACACCAGTGAACTGTTTCCAGCGATAAGAGAAAGTGGAAGAATCAGAACTTAGTCCCCAACCTTCTTTTGGTTCGTTTTGGGGTAATCCATACCAAATGAACTGACTTACTTGGAAGAGAGCGATTAGGCCAAAGATGGCTGGTACTAGTGAAAACCCATTACCTGGCTTGACTAATCCGATATCAGAAGGGTGAGGTAGTTGTGTGGCGAAATCAATGATGTGGTTTAAGTCAATCATCAATAAAAGAGGCTCTTTGAAAGCCCTGTTTTGTGATAGTCAGACATATATAAACGAGAAGTGCTTAATCAAGGGAGTCTCTGTTGCATCTTGAAAAATGAATAGCCTTATAGGCATATTCAAGACACTTTGTTCGGAGACCTATCCTATTCCTTGAGAAGGGTTGCAATGATTGGGTTTTGAGCGCTTAACACAGGGATTCTTTAGTGAATTAAGTGCCTTTTTGAAATTAATTGCATTGTTAACAATTCCATGAGCTCACTTGTCTTATCAAATGCAAAACTTTTTGCGAGGGTCCCATATATGGATGTTCTTGGAAATAGTAAAAAGATGATGGGCGCTCGAGCATAGTTCTATTCTAATTTTGAAGTTGTCTCTTTCCTAGAGGGATTGTCCTCTTAAAACCTTGAAATTAGCCAATCAATAATTAAAGTGATTTGAGAATGTCTCTTAAAGCTTAAAGGTGTTAACTGTGTTTAATAAACCTAAATTTTAGGAAAGAATCTATATGTAGGAAAATAATTAATTTCTTCTATTTACTATTTTAACATGACTTAAGAGTTTAGAATAATTGGTAATTGCTTTAGTTTCCGCCTCCATTACAGCTCCAGACTTTTGAAGGCATTCCTGCATTATTAGTTCCATCTGATCTAAAAGTTCTTTCAATGCAGTCATTTTGGTTTCTTGCCCAATGAGCTATAGGTAATAAAGAAATAGCAATCAAAATAAAGCTCAATGTGCTTGCAGTTGCCAACACTGGGTAAGCATGATTCCTGATAAACTCTCTTGCAGTCATTTTTTTGAGTTAAGGGTCTGGAGCCCTTTTAGCTAGTTCATCTTAACGGTATAATAATAACACTAAAGTTGTCTTTTAGAAGGTTATTCCTAAAAGATTATTTCTAGACTAAGGAGTTTTATCAACTTTATTTGTAGGCTTAAGCTCGATAACTAACTGCTTTTAATTTTTGTTTGGATTCCAGATATTTATTCTAAGCTTGAGATTGTTCTTAATCAATAGATTAATGAGGAGGATCTTATGTTTGTTTTTTGTCTGAGCTTAGGCCTTTCTGAAGATAGTCAAAGAGCTCTAAAGCCAATAACTGATGGACTGTATAAAACTGCTGAAGGATGCGAGGCATTTCTCCATACTTCAGTCTTTCAGGGTGTATCTCAATCTATGGAAGGTTTATTGGGATGGTTCTTGTCTGGGGAAAGTGTAATCAATCAAATAAAAACAAAAAATGCGCTTTCTCTATGGGACAAATGCTACAAGGGCATTGAAGGGGTTTATATTGAAGGCTGCGATTCAAATCTTTCTGCAATTTGCTTAAGTTATAAATATGCAAATTTTTTAAGTTATTTGTCTATTTCTTTAGGCGAAGAGTTGGAGTTAAATCAATTATTGCTTTCTTTTTCAGATATTAATACTCTATATCTAGAAGGGAGTGAAAATAAGCCATTGAATATAATTAATGCTTTAGATTATCAATATAAGGCCAAGGTTGGATTGGTTAGGCCTCATACTACACTTGGATTTTCAAAAAATCCTTTTGAAGATCAAAAAAAGTTTGAGCAAGAATTAAGACTATCTTATCAAAGTAATTTATATCATGATGGTATCTACTTGACTTGCTTAGACGAACTTTGTATGACACCAACTGCAAACAGAAAGATGATATGCACCTTCTTGTGAACATATACGCTATACTTAAATAAAAGGCTTTATATTAAATAAATAATAGCAAGTGTTTTTTACCCAAAGGTATTTCCATTGAAACCCCATTTACTTGCATCAATATCTTCGAAATTTATATAAACCCTATTTGCTGAGATTCCGAGCCTTGAGTGAATTAGATTACTTAGAACTTTAGACATTTTGCTTGGACTAAGTGATCCTATAGATTTCACTTCTATATAGCAACAGTCTTCCCGGTCACCGGCAAAGATCATAGGAACATTATTTTGTATAATTATCATTACATACTGCTCTGGCTTTCCAGTAAGTTGGGCTAACTCAGCAGACATCTCTTCCAGTAATTTTTCCTGTCCTTTGCTTTTATTTGCAGAGGTCATTAAGTTGATTAGTGGCATGGCTTTAAATTGGTGAGTCCTGTTGTACTTGGCAAGTCAATGATATAGCAAGTAATCCAATATTAATGTTCTTTGCACCTTGTTATTTCTACTTTTAGCTATTTTATGTTAAATTTATTACATGTAATTTTAGACTTTCTCTTGAAACTCCTTTTTGGCTAATATTTTTTACTCAGGTAATCTTTTGGCTAAATATGCAAATACTTAAGTTATAAAGAATATGATAAGTAAAACTATAAGATATAAATTTAAGGCCAATAGGACTATTGCAGGCAAGAAATCTTGTGATTTATGAGTATTTTCGGCCACTATTTTTTCTCAGTTTCTTTTTCCCTCCAATCCCTTTTCAGGGCAAAGCCTTCGTTGTTGTCGAGGAAAATTACAAGCATTAGAAAGGCAAGTCCTAGAGCCACCATTAATAGCAATAGACTGTTTAAAGGACTCATTGTAATCATTGTGCAATAATTTAGCTGATTCATGATATTTAGTTTATGTAGGACCAAATGAGGAGCTTCGCCTAGCTTTTTAGTAAGAAAAAGATACCTACTTAAATGTTAGTTGTTTCTGCTTCGTATAGGTGGTGGTTTTGATTTTCTTTTGTTTCTTATAATTATTATTGAATAAAGCATAGTTTTAGATAGGGTTATTGATTTTCTCTAGAGCGAACACTTATGTTGAATTAATAGAAAATTGATGAATTTTAAAGATATTTTCTGTTCCCACTTTGGGTGAAGAGATAAACCCCACCCTTTGGACCCATGAAAAGCATTTTCCCATTCATCTTTGACCGACCATATCTGTGGAGTCTTGCACGGTGTATGTCGGCCTTTTCGCGTAAATCCGATTCAGAATCCCAACTGTAGATTTTTATATTGCTTTCAGGGTCATTCATTAGTGAGTCTGAAACCAAAAGTTTTAATTTCTCTCTATGATGGTTTTTATCTTTAAATCTATTTTTAAACCTTATTACTAGCCTTGATTGAGACTTCTTGTTGGTTGAAAATATCATAATGCCAATAAATATAAAAATTATTATTGAACTAATGATGATAATCATTCTGGCATTATATAATGTCTAATAATATTAAAGCAAAATCTTTGTATTTCGCTAGTCTGATAAATATAAATCCATACTCTATTAGTAAAACATAATCTTTCTAAAAGAGTATGTACTCATAGGAGATCTAAAAATTACTTTTATTAGCTATTTTTGATTCTCTTCTATTCATCTTCTTTAAGGAATAGAAACTTTGACCTTGTTTTTCTGTTGCTTGGCCAAAGTAGCCCTTCACTGTATGCTTGCATTATTGCTTGGTAGTGCTTTTCATTCATAGCCACTTTCTCTTCTGAAGTTTGAGTAGCTTGAACAAGCATTGATAAAATTGACTTAACATCAATACAATTAAAGCCATGTAAATTCCTTCTTGCGATAGCTAATATTACTCAATTACTCCCATGTCGAAAAATGGAAAAGGTTCGTCTTTAGAAAGTAAAGCTTTTTAAGGCTTTATAACAATGTCAAAGTCAAACCCATAAGTTGTTTTTGAGGAAAGTATCTCTTTTTTTCTGATGCCATTTTTAAATATAGAAAGAATTGTGATTACTGAATCAACTAAGAGAATTGTCATCACTATTCCAGCAAAGATTGACTTATGACTAAGGTTTGCTCTTTTGATTGTCTTATTGTCACTCATTATTCAGACCACCTAAATAAATTGTTGAATGTTCAAAAGCGGAGCTAGGAGTAAAAAGACTGTTTTGGCTTAGTTTCTTCTAGCATAGGGCCCGAAACGAGCTGCGCAGTGTGCTCCGCAGTGTGCTCCCAGATTTATTGATTGCTCAACACTCCATCCTGACGCCAAGCCAGCAGTAACCCCAGCGGCAAAACTATCGCCGCATCCATATGCATCTATTGGTTTTGATTTTAGTTGGAATGCTTTAAAACGCCCTCCAGGCCAGGCCTCACCTCCTTGCGCGCCTTCCGTTGCGATCCTGAGGTTGTGAGCAGGCAGACAGTTTGCACTTGTTATTTTTTCATCAGGGTCTAGGCCACTTCCTATTAGTGCATCAAGCTTTACGTTGGAGTCTCTAAGAACCTTTAGTCCTACTCGAGGAGTGGCTACTAGTACATTTGCCTGTCTGCAAAATTGTATGGATGCTGAATCGGTTGCTGTTATGAAAACCCCATCGTAATTAGCCAATTCTCTCCAAGGTAAAAGGTCTGTTGAAGATGGTTGTAGTCGTTTCCCAATAACAGTAATAGCCCTTTCGCCGTCAGGGGCCACAAGACTGATGCCTCTTCTTGTTGGAGTCTCCCTCCAAGCAACACTAAGTTTTAGTCCAAGTTCTTCTAGCCTTTGAGCGCTTTTTTTACCATATAAATCATTGCCAAGACTAGTGATTAAATGCACTGAATCTCCAGTAAGCCTTGCTAGTTCAATAGCAGTTACTGCACCTCCTCCCGCAGGCTCTTCTAGGATTTCATTACCATGGCATATAACGCCAGCTGTAGGAAGTTTGTTTACTTTTGAAAAAGTTACCCATTCCACATGTCCTACAACTGCAAGCTTTAGCTTTTGTAGTTTTGGTAGATCTTTAAGATGCCACTGTTTCATTTAAATTAAATAGTTGTTCTGTGGCTTAAATAAGCAGTTATATTATTAAGCCACAATAATTTAACTGTTGACATATTTAGCTCGATTAGATGAAGCTTAGTAATACGAGTATTAAACATTAAATGGATTTTAAAAGAAATTGGCTTAGTTGGATTTACTTGCTTTTTGCAATTTTAGGCGCAGTTTTACCTACGTTGGCCAATATTGATTTTGTTCTAACCTATGGACCTGGGTTTGATATTCAAAAATTTATTGCACTTGCCAATGAAAACTCTGCCTCACAGTCTCTCTCAAGAGATTTATTTATTGGAGCTGGGTCAATAACAATTTGGATTATTTTTGAGTCACGTAGGCTCAAAATGAAAAACTTGTGGATAGTTATTCTTGGCATATTTACAATTGCATTTGCATTTGGAGCGCCCTTATTTCTTTTCTTGAGGGAGCGTCGCCTTTTAGAATTGGATAACGAGTAGTTATTAACATTTAATAGAGGGTTAGGAATTTTTTTTACTATCTCTGATTATTGTTTAAAGTTGGGTTTCTTTTTTATACGGACTTTTTGAACTGTTGGAAGCATAATTATGCATGCTGCACTCATTAATAGCCAAAGAAATACCCCGTTCCCATGCTTATCTAATATCCACCCAGCGAAAGTAGGTGCAATGAAGGCACTAACTGCAAAACATTGTGAATACATTGCCATTGCAATACCTCGATGTTCTTTTGGGGGGACTTGAGTTATCGCCTCAGTTGCAGTAGGTAAAAATGCAGCCAACGCAACTGCTAAAGGGACTTGGGAGGCTAAAGCAATGATTATTCCAAACTTTGAAAGAGCTGATATTCCAAGAAGGAAGCATCCTGATGAGAAACACAAAAGGCTTATTCTCAAGCCAACTTTGATACTTCTTCCAGCTAACCAATTACCTACTGGCCATTGAAAAATGACTAATAAGCCCAATTGAATAGCAATTAGACTTCCACTCCAAGCCTCGCTTAGTGGAGGCCTTAATATTCCACCCTTGACTAGGTCAAGTGGCAAAGTGCTTTGGAGAAGGGAGAAAATTCCTGTTGAAAGAAGGCTAAGCGCAAGAATCGGAAAGAGTAGATTTAACCATGTAAAGTTATTTTGAATAGTTGCTTTCTTTATTTGGAATGAGATTTTAGCAAGTTGTTTTTTTGTAGGTTTTTGCAGAGTCTTTATAGGTTGTTTGGCCAATAGACTTAACAATAAAAGCATGCAAAAGATATCTATTAAATAGATTGCGCGAATAATGCCTAACCATGCTGATATTGATCCCAACAGAGCACCAAGACTTGTCCCCAGAGCATCTGCACTACGAACTAGTGCGAAGCCTTTGCTTGATAGAAGGTTGGTGCAACTAGCAGGTACGGCTAATTCAACAGCAGGCCAATAGAGTCCTGCTGCAGCGCCTACAAATAATTGACCTCCTATGTATTCAGAATAGTTTTGAGCAATTAGGAGCCATAGATCTCCAATAATTGCAACGAAGGCAGCAAGTTTTATTAAGAATGAAGAGCTTTTCCCTATATCAAGCAATCTGCCGCTTATGAGACGGGAAATTGTTCCTGCAATTGCTGCAGCTGCTAATCCACTGCCAATTTTGGCTGCAGAAAGATTTAGTTGGTTAAAAACCAATGGGGAAAGATAGATCACACCACCAGCGCCAAACGAAGCCAAGAGACGTGTTCTGGTTAAAACGCGCAGTGCTGGGGGAAAATGGTTCCACCACTGTTTGGTATTACTCTTTGCGTTTAGGACGCTCAATAGGAAAAAGATTTTTGATTGGACTGATAGGGAGTCTGATGCTTGGGCCTATAGGAGTTATGCAATTAAAAGCTGCTGAAAGGATTGAAGTTCAGTTTGAAGATATGTCTATACCTATATCAATAAAGGAGTTGACTAGTTGGGTAGAAGGAATGTCTTTGCCTGACTCGATTAAAGAGCTCGCTGATTGGGCTAGAGATGGAAAGACAATGGATTCTGAGCTAGCTGCTTGGCTGAACTTGCTTGATCTTGAAAGCAGGGCCGGCTTAGTCAAATTGCTTCAAGCTCCACTGATAAAAGATATAAGTATGGCTCGACAGATGTTACGCAGTTGGGTGGGTCGCGAGTTGCTAGATGAAGTTAGTGATTTGGTGAGATTGGATGACGACAGAAGTGGTCAAAGAGTTTTTAGTACTTTGGAATCACTTCTTGCATCTCAGTCTCAAGTTTCGACTTTAGACCTTCTCAAAGAATTGCCAGCCGAAAGCATTCTTCTAGACCTTGACGCGTTATTGAAAATTGCCACTCGTTGGCGTACTGAATTGAAAAATCAGCAAAAACTTTTGGTTTTTCTTTCAAACCTTTCTAAAAAGAACCCACCTTTTGAAAAGACTCCTCTGGTTACAAACAATCTCCCTGTTCCTGTCTCAGAGAAACAACCTTTGTTTGTTAGCCACCGCTCTACCCCTTTAACTCTTGAATTATGGAAACCATCGATAGGTGCTACTCAAAGAAAAGCTTGGGTTGTATTTATGCCTGGGTTAGGTGGAGCTCAAGAACATTTTCGTTGGTTAGCTCGGAGTCTTAGTCGAGAAGGTTGGCCAGTTGTTTTACTTGAGCATCCAGGCAGTGATCCAGAAGCTGTAAAAGATTTGTTGGAAGGTAGAAGCACTGTTCCAGGTGCTGAAGTCCTGCCAGATCGGTTGGAAGATCTTTATGAAGTCTTAAAAGCGCAAGCGCAAGGTGAGTTAGATGTATCTGGCGAAAAGTTGATTTTGATGGGCCATTCATTGGGAGCATTGACTACTTTTTTTGCTGCTGGAGCTACACCAGAGCCAGGTCTTGCTATTCGTTGTGAAGAAGCACTTGACGACCTTTCTTTAACTAATCTTTCTCAACTTTTGCAATGCCAGTTGATTGACGACCCATTATTAAAACAGAAGGAAATTCCTCAGTTAAGTGCAATAGTTGCATTGAATAGTTTTGGGAGTTTGCTTTGGCCTAGTGAGGGAAGTGCAAAGTTATCTATACCAGTTTTTTTAATAGGTGGAACTTATGACTTGGTTACACCTGCTCTTAGCGAACAGCTTGGTTTAATGATTGCTACAACTCCAAATAAATTCAGTCGAACTTTGTTAATTGAAGGTGCTAGTCATTTCTCTCCAGTTCGTGTTGAAAGTCAGTTTGATCAGCAGCAAGGTGATGACCTTTTTCAGCTTGGTGAGGCGTTAGTAGGTTTCCAACCTCTTGCCGTACAGAGTTTATTAGCAAAAGAAATAATCAGCTTCTTGGAGAACTTCGAAGCTGGCAAAGGACTTAGTAAGTTTTTTGGGAATGAAAAAAAAGGTCTACATTTTCATATCCTAGACCGCTCTACAATAAAGAACCTTATAAAATCTAATAGCGAATTCGAGGGTCAATAGAAGCAACTAAAAGATCAACTACTACACTTAATAAAACAACTAGGCTTGCAACAACAACAACAATTCCTTGAACTACAGGGTAATCACGTTGATTAATTGCTTCTTGAAGCCTTAATGCTATACCAGGCCAAGAAAATGTGACCTCTATAAGTAGAGCTCCACCAATTAATGAAGCTATTGTTATCCCTGCAATAGTAAGTACAGGTAATAGTGCATTTGGGAGTGCATGATAAAGAACTACGCGAGACTCATTAATTCCTCTACTTCTTGCAGCCTCTATATGATCTGCTTCAAGCATTCTGCCTAGGTTTATCCTTAGAGATCTACTGAAGATTCCGCTAAGAAGTACCCCAAGAGTGCTAGCAGGAAGAATTAAGTGTCTAATTGTCCCTTGTAAAGCTGGTAAATTTCCAGTGCAAATGCTGTCTAAGAGCAAGAATCCGCTTCCTTCAGGTTGAATCAAACCTGGTGGGAATCGGCCTCCAACAGGAAGCCATCCTAGCGCCACTGAAAATAGAAGTTGAACAAGTATTGCTGCCCAGAATGGTGGCATCGCATAGGTGCTTATCCCGTATATCCGTGCAAGTAGATCTATTTTTCCTTCGGCTTTTGCAAGTCCACTAAACCCAACCAATAATCCGAGTGCTATTGCAATTATTAGTGAACAGACTCCAAGTTCAATACTTGCGGGAAGAGCTTTTGAAATTATTTCTGAAACTGGCTCTTGATTAACAAGGGCTTCTCCTAGATCACCATGACTTAGTCCATTAATAAAGTTTAAATATTGATTTAATAGAGGCTGGTCTAATCCCAGCTTCGCTCTTAAAGTTTCCCTTGCAATTGCATTTGCTCTATTCCCAAGTATTGCATCCACAGGGTCTCCAGGGGCAATTCGTAGTAGGACAAAAACCATGCTTGAGATAAGCCAAAGCATTATGGGAATCAGTGCCAAACGAGTTACGCTGTATTGAAGTAGTGCTTTTTTTCTACTCATTATTTATTTTATTTTCCTGAGTCGATCTAGACGCAATTGGCCGCTTGCATCGAATTCTGGCCTTTGCAAATCAAGTTGGCTCCAGGCCCGAGGTTTAACTAGCCAAATAGGAAGATAGGCAGCTCCTTCTGCTGCAATTCTTTCGACTTTATATAGTCTTTCCAATCGTTTTGTTCCAATAAGTTGATCGCTTTCCCTTAAGTTCTTTTCAATAAATGAGTCGGCCCAGAAACTGCCACTGCTAACGGACTCCCCCTTTTCGCAGATATTCTTATTGATTTTTTTACAGCTAAGGAAAGGAGAAAGATAGGCCTCTGGGTCGGGATAAGCACCTCTCCAGTCGAGCATTACAGCCTGAAAAGCTCCTTCTCCTAATTGTCTATAGATAGTTGTAGATTCGACTCCATTAAGGCTCAATATAAGGCAATCTGAAAGGTCTCTTTTTACCTGTGCTTGCCATGTAAGTGCTAACAGTTTGTCAGCAGGTACATTTGATCTGAAAGTTAATGGGACTGTAATTTTTTTTGTGCCACAATAACCAGCTTTTTGAAATAAAAATCTTGCATGACTTGGATTATATAGAGGCCAGGGATTGCTATCGATAGTTTTCAACCTTGGAGGGATTAATGAACGTAGAGGTGCTCTTAAGCCATAACTAACTCTCTTGCTAATTAGATTTCTATCAATGCTATAAGTAAGAGCTTTTCTTAGAATTTGTTGGTTAAGCGGCGGAGTGTTACTTAGGAAGGTTATGTACCCAATTTCCATAGCAGAACCTTCACCTTCTTTGAACATATTTTGCTTGGACATCTTATGGAGGTAATGTCTTTGATCTTCATCAATTGAATTAGAGAGAAGAACATCAACCTCGCCACTTTTCATGGCTGAAAAAAGAGATATTGAGTTGCTAAGATTTATAAAATTTATCCCTGAATTTCTTGCTGGACTACCCCAGTATAGATCGAATGGCTTAAGTATTTGTTGTTGAGAGTTGAAGCTTACAAGTTTATATGGACCTGTACCTATGAACTTTTTGTTAAGGAACCTATCCTTGTAATTTTTATATGCTTTAGGAGAAATAGGAGTGAGGTTTATTGATGTTAGCAATCCATTGATTGAACTTGATGGCCTTGTTAACCGGAGCCTGAGGACAAATTTCTCTGGGGTTTCTATAGCAGCTATTCGCCCATCTAAAATATAATTTAGTGTTCCTATTTCTCTAAAGCGCCTTATGCTAAATGCCATTGCTTTTGCGTCGAAACGAGTCTTATCGTGAAAGATCACATCTTCTCGAAGTGGAATAGTGATTGTTAGACCTTCGTCATTAACTTGCGGAAGTGCTTTGGCTAAGTTTGGTTTTATTAAGCCGTTTGGCCCTAGCTTATAAAGGGTATCGCCTAATGCACTTATTATTTGGAGAGAATGATAAGTACTTGCCTGAGCAGGGTCTAGCGATGTGATTTTTCCTGCGCTCGCAACAATTATACGAGAACTTTTCCTGGTAGGCCTACAAGATGTTTGAGTTAATGCGATTAATAAAATAGATATCCAAAAAGCACACCTTGGACCTTTCCTAAAATTGGATTTAGGGAGAATCAAGTCTTTTATAAGGGGCCTTATGATCAAGGTGTATTAATTCATAATTGCTCACTTTTGGAAAGTCCAGCAATTTGTTGTATTGATACCTCAAAAACAGGAGATCCTTTTGGTAGGAGGGGCCAATGCCTCACCCAACATCTTTGATGTTTTTCATCTACTCCTATCACTTGGAATAATGTCTCCCCTGTGATTAGTTGAATGCAGTCACCCTGATGGAGATCCCCCATATTTCGGATGTCCTTATGAGATGAAGGTTTCTATTGAATTAATTGAAGCGCTGATGGAGCACTTTGAGGAGGACAAGTCAGGGTCTTTAGATTTTTTTGATTTGGTACAGAGAAATTAAATGCTTGTCTTATGCGGAATTTTTATAGGCAGCCCATATGCGCTGTAATGCTATTGATTTCCGGTAAATTTTTGATAGCTGATAGTGCTTTCATGGCTTGACCTTTAGTTACTTCATGAGTAATGACAACGATTTCTGCATCATTCGCACTTGCATCAAATTGAACAATTGACTGAATTGAGACGCCATGATTGCCGAATTGATTTCCGATTAGACCTATTACACCTGGGGTGTCTTTTGCATTGAGACGAACATAGTTCCTTTGAATTATTTCGCTAGGCTCAACAAGATGGCAGTTTCTCCAACTGCTGGCGGCAAGTAAGGGGTCTAAGGAATTGTTTGTAGATCCTAGTGAATGGATGCCAGCGATATTGAGGATATCTGCAACAACAGCTGAAGCGGTTGGCCCCGCTCCTGCTCCAGGTCCATAAAACATTACTTCCCCAATTGGATCTCCTTCAACAAGAATTGCGTTATTTACGCCATTTACTCGTGACAATGGATGTTCGTTAGCAACAAGAGTGGGCTGCACCCATGCAGCTAAGGGGATAGAGGATTTATTAGTAGATTTTGTTTCGAAAGAGGTTGCTATAGCAAGAAGCTTTACGCTGTAACCAAGTTGGGCGGCGTATTCAATATCTCGAATCTCTACGTTCTTAATACCTTGGGTGGGGATTTTTGAGCGCTCGATTCGTCCTCCAAAAGCTAATCCGCAAAGGATTGCGATTTTATCTGCAGCATCACCTCCTTCAATGTCTGCTGATGGATCGGCTTCTGCATAACCAAGTTTTTGTGCATCTTGTAATACGTTTTTATATGAGGTGCCTTCTTTTGCCATTCTGCTAAGAATGTAATTAGTAGTTCCGTTGATAATTCCGCTGATTCTTTGAATTCTATTTCCACCAAGAGATTGCTTTAATGGCTCAATAATTGGTATTCCACCACCAACCGCTGCTTCAATAAGAACGTAAACCCCTGCTTTATTTGCAGCAGAAGAAATCTCTTCACCGTATCTTGCTATAACAGCTTTGTTTGCAGTAACAACTGATTTCCCTGCGGATATAGCTCTAAGAATTAATGTTCTGGCTGGTTCTATACCCCCCATCATTTCAACTACAACTTCTACTGAAGGATCATCTATAACTTCCTCTGGTTTTTGAGTTAGTAAATGCTGTGGTAATTCAATTGATCTTGGACGGTTTAGTTCCCTAACACCTATTCGGACTATTTCTATTTCTGAAACAAGAGGATTTCGCCCCTGAGATTTTTGGATGATCTTTGCAACACCAGTTCCTACTGTTCCAAGGCCAAGCAGACCTATGCCAATTTTTTTCCTCATAGTTGATTATTTAAGATGATTAGTCTCTCACGCGTATCTATAAATTAGTTGGTGCTTCTTGTTTGGCCAATGATCGAGCTTGGGCTTTCATATTTAGAAGAATATTAAGGAAGCCATTAGCTCGCGATGGGGTGAGGCTGCCTCTAAGCCCAGTCTCTTCAATAAAATGAACGTCTACTTCAGATACTTGCTCTGGTGTGAGGTTGGAGAGACCTTTTACAAGTAATGCTAGTAACCCTTTAGTGATTAACGAGTCGGAGAATCCTTTCCAGTTAATTCTGCCGTCCTCAAGCTCTCCAAGAACATAAACGCTTGAAACGCAACCTTTAACTTTGATTGCTTCGTTCAAAGACTCTTTAGGTAACAGCGGAAGTTTTTTCCCTAGCCAAAGCACGTATTCGTACCTTCTACGAGGATCAGTTGTTGAACGGAGTTTTTCGACTATTTCATCAATTACTGCACTGCCATACTTTTTTGAAGAGGAGGAGGTGGAAACCTCAGTCATGGAAAGATCTCAGGCAATGAATGAAAAATTATCGATCAGCTTAAAGCAATGTATTTAATGCTGACAGATTTTCTAGAATTAATTCTAAAACCTTCCTCTTGAAGAAATTTCCATTGGTTTCTATTACTAAAAATTCGTATTCTCCAGAATTCCTTTAAGGAAATTTTGAAAATGACCAACAAGATTCGATTTTTGATCCTTTTTTAGTTAATAACAAGGGTTGAATGCTCCTTTTTCACTTATCCAGCCATCAAAGGGCACATCCCAATCCTCATGAGGCAATGGTTCGATAGCTACACATTCTTGTGGAAGTACGATTAATGCCTTGACTGTTCTCCAAATTGGATCCTTTCTAAGGCGATCATAGAAACCCCCACCATATCCAAGGCGTTGTCCATATAGATCTACAGCTAGAGCAGGTACAAGGAGTAAAGATATTTCTTTTGGCATAAGAATTGGTTCGTCAAGTGGCGCGGGGATGCCGCAAAAGTCTTTTTTTAGTGGGCTTTGTTTCCAGGGGTGGTAGCTTAATGTTCTATCTTTTTGACTTGCTGGTAGTGCTATTGGCGTCTTTAACTTGCTCTTTAGTTTAAGTAGGTCGACTTCACCTTTTAAAGGCCAGTATAGTCCCAGGTAGCCATTTAGTTCCCCATGGATAAGAAGATTCTGTAGTTTTTTTGTTACTTGATTAAGTATTAGCTCCTCTACTTTTGGTAACACCTTTTCCCTTATTGCTTTGTACTTAAGGCGATGATTCTTCTTGAGGCTATTTGTGCTCATTTTCATTGGTTAACTTCCTATTTGAGAAATTGAAAATTTATGGAAAGTTTTCTTCCAGTATTTAGCGTTGGAACCAGCCCGTAAGTGCTATTGCAAGAGCATCAGATGCATCGTCGGGGCGAGGTGGATGATCGAGGTTTAATTCACGCATCACTGCATTTAAGACATCACTTTTATCAGCTTTCCCCGAACCTGTTAAAGCCATTTTGATTTGCATTGGTGGAAATTCCACAGTTTGCACTTTGAATCTTGCAAGGGTCATCATCACTACACCTCGAGCTTGAACAACACTAATAGTTGTGCTTGAACGGTAGAAAAAGAATTTTTCTACCGCTGCAAGCTTTGGATTCCATTCCATCATTAATTGGTTAAGATCATCAGCTATTTCAACCATTCGCTCCCCTTCAGTTTGCTTTGGATCAGTGCGGATGATTCCACAATCAAGCATTTTTTGCTCTCCTTGGCTTGTGTCGATGACTCCATAGCCAACTCTTGCTAGCCCTGGATCTATGCCTAGGATTCGCAAGAAATTACTCCACAGCCGATAATTCAAAATCTGAAAGATCATTATTTTCGCTTCTCTCAAAAATCTTGCAAAAGGCTTTGACTACTCTGTCTCCAGAATCTACTTGCTCAAGAGGGTCTTTTCTTAGTCTATGCCTTAAGGAGCATGAGATGACACGTGCTACATCTTCTTCAGAGACTTCTGTTCGACTTTCAAAGGCTGCCAAGGCTCTTGCGGCTCTATTTGTAACAATATCTCCCCGTAAACCGTCAACATCAAGTTCGCTACATACTGCGGAAATACTTAGCCTTAGATCATCATCCATCTTGACTTTTTGAAGACGCTCTTGTGCTTCAACGACTTTTTTCTGAAGTGACTGTTGGTCTGATTCTGAAGAGACGGAGAAAGAATCGGGATCACTATCAAAGGCTGTGCGTTGATCAACGACTTTCACTCGCAGCTCTGGATCTCTAACTGTGCGGACTTCTACACTCATTCCGAAGCGGTCGAGCAGTTGAGGCCTTAGTTCGCCTTCTTCAGGATTCCCTGAGCCAATGAGAACGAATCTTGCAGGATGTCTGACTGAAACCCCCTCTCGTTCAACAGTATTCCAGCCAGAAGCAGCAGAATCCAGTAAAACGTCAACAAGATGGTCATCAAGCAAGTTCACTTCGTCTACATAGAGCAAACCTCTGTTTGCCTTTGCTAATAGCCCTGGCTCGAAAGCTCTTACTCCTTCGCTTAGAGCCTTTTCGATATCAATAGTTCCACAAAGGCGATCTTCTGTTGCACCAAGAGGGAGGTCCACCATTGGAACCTTCCTCTCTTCTGTTTCTAGATCTCCACCATTATCGATGAGTTGTCTTACCTCACTGCTTTGTAGATCAGGATCTACTGGCGAACTGTTATATGGGTCACCAGAAACAACATCAATGCCTGGGAGTAGATCTGCAAGTGCTCGGATTGTTGTTGACTTGCCTGTTCCTCGATCTCCCATGATCATTACCCCGCCAATACGAGGATCTATTACATTTAGGAGGAGGGCTAATTTCATCTCCTCTTGGCCAATAACTGCGGTGAAGGGGAAGACCCTGCGCTTCCTAGTTGAAACCACGAGCGATATTTGATGTTGTTTTGGATTGCTACATAATAGTCAGACCTCAGACCTTCGAAGGCACTAATCGAATGCTTGAAGTACAGGAGCCATAGCAGCAGAAAGCTCGTAAATTAACCTTGGAGAACGAGGGTCGTTAAATGGACCTTTCACGATAAAGCCAGCTACGAACCGAGTGTTGTTTGGAAGTTGTATTAATCCTGCATCAGCATATGAAATCCCAATATCTCCAGTTTTATTGTAAACACGATAACCCTTAATTAATAAGTTGTAGTCAGGGTCGCCACTAGAAACACCTAAACCTCTTAATAGGCCACTAGGAAGCATACGGTTGCTTGTTGATGTGCTCATTATTTCTCTAAATAGATCTCTTGTCCTTTGTTGAAGGATTTCTCCTTCGTCAACCATTGCAATTGAAAGGGCTAGGTCTTTGGCACTAGTTGTGTTGGTTCCACCTAAGTCTGGCAACCAGTTATTTAAGACAGTTGAGTTAAGACCAAGTGATCTAAAACGTTCATTTAAAACCTGAAATCCACCTATACGATCAATTAGAAGATTAGTAGCAGTATTATCACTAACTCTGATCATTTCTGTAGCCACTTCGTGGGCAGGGAAGCTTTTCCCTAAAGGTTGATATGCCATCCATCCTGCTCCACTTCCTCTTAATTCTTTTGTCAATTTGAGTGGTTCGTTCCAGCGTAATTCTCCTGAATCAACTAATTCAAGAGCTGCAAGCAGTATTGCTATTTTTATAGAACTAGCAGCAGGTAAACTTGTATTTGGATTTAGTTCTGCATATCTACCATCATCTAGAGATAAGAGATAAGCACTTGCTTGTAAATCTTTTTGAAGGTTAGCAATTTGCATCCATTTTTCATTTAATTCTTTAATTGCTTTTTGACTATTTGCCTGTTTTAATAGTTTATTAATATGACTTTTCTTATAAACCCGGCCATGTTTTTTCCCTCTCACAAGCGGATTTTTTTTGGTTGAGATCCAGTTTGAAAGTATTGATTGCAGTCCATTCTCATGCAAGGAGATTGATTTAAGTGTTGAGCCAGTTATTACTCCTAGACCTACCCCTAAAAAAGTTAGATGAAGAAACATTCTCAAGCTTCTTGCCAAGATCGAGCCGGTTTGTTTAGGGCGATTAATTGCCAATTGAAATGTGCGCTCTTATTTCGACTGAGGTTAGGAGTTGCATGACTTAATTGCCCAACGCATTTGTCTCAAAACACCTCTTATTAATGAAACTTCTTCAGGACGGACTTGCGCTCGTTGAAGTAATCCTTTGAATTTGTTCATACGAGACTCAGCAGTATGTTTCTGAAGGAATCCAATTTCAAGCAATAGGTTTTGTGCATCGATAAGGCAGTCATTTATTTGAGTAGGTGAAGCAGGATCGTTTTTTTTTGCTTTTTCAAAGCCTTTTTTTGAGACATTCTGTTTACACCTTTGTAATTCATGCAGCACGATTGCTACTGCATGCGAGAGGTTTAAAGATGGATAACTTGGTTGTGTTTGAAGTGTAATGACCTTTTGAGCAAGGAGAAGCTCCTGATTTGTAAGTCCTCTATCTTCTCTTCCAAAAACGAGGGCAACAGGAGATGAGCTGCAACTCTCTAATAGCCATTTCAGAGCGTCTTCTGATTGATGTAGAGGGATTTCCCCATGATCAATCCTGCCACAGGTTGCAATTACTCGACTGCAATCTGCAATTGCATCAATTAAGCAAGAAAATTGAGAAGCGGTTTCTAGCAGCTTCGCCCCTCTCACTGCCATTTTTATTGCTTCGGTATCGACGGGATTGCATCTTGGTTCAACTAAACGTAATTCCTGAATTCCGAAATTTTCACAGAGCCTTGCAACACTTCCTAAATTCAGTGTCCCAGAAGGTTCCACGAGAACTAATTTTATTGGATTAGCCCAACTGTTCACGATTGCCCAGCGGCATTTAGATAGGCCAGTAAATCGGCCATTGATTGGGGCTCTAATTGAAAACTAGGCATCGGAGGAGTGTTTCCTTTGACGACTTGATTAATAATTTGGGCTTTAGTGAATTTGGAACTGACTTTTTGTAGATTTGGCCCGACAAGTCCTTGTGCATTAATACCATGACATCCAGCACAGTTCATTCTGAAAAGACGACTTCCTTTTTCGATAGAGCCTTGGAGGTTCACCGTAGCTTTTACGTATGGATCTATTTGTGATGTCCTTAGCGCCCATAGGACTAAAACTGTGCAAGATAAGGTAGCGAAAACGATCAGAGCTCTAATGAGCCCACCCTTGTTTTTAGCCTCACTTGCAGCATTTGATGACGGGCTCGACACAGGAACTTCTAACGCATGAAAGAATTATGCTTAATAGTCATAGCTGAATTACGCAAATGATTGAACCTCTACTTTGTGGAATTGTTTTAGGTCTAGTCTCTGTCACGCTTTTGGGCCTTTTTGTCGCTGCTTGGAATCAATATCGTAGGAGTACTCCTTTGGGGGGCTGATTAAAAGCAAGGCACTTTTGCCATATTTACGTCTTTTTTGCTCTGTCCATCCATTAGGAGTCCTTATAGGCACTTCAGAAGAGTGTTCGCATATAACAATTGCATCATTTGTTAGCCAATTCCCTTTTTGCAAACTTTCAAAAACTGATGAATAAAGATTTGACCCATATGGAGGGTCTAAATAAATCAGGTTAAAACGAGGGTCTTTTTCTTTTTTGTCAGAGGTTTCTTTGATATTTATTGAATGAAACCCTTTGTTTAGCAAGGTAATTACATCATGGTTTAGAACCTGAATATGTTTTCTATTAGATAGGCTTCTTGTTATAGAGATAAGGTTTGTTTTGCATATTTGAGCTGTCTTCTTGTTGCTTTCAATTGCAATCACTTTTTTTGCTCCTCTCTGTAGAGCTTCGCATCCCATAACTCCGCTTCCACTAAATAGATCTAGCCAATGGCAATTTTCTAACATTCTCCCAACAAGGTTCATTACGGCTTCTCTAACCATTGAAGTTGTTGGCCTTGTGGTTAGGCCTGATGGACTTTTTATGCGTTTCCCTCCAGAGATTCTTAGAGTCCCTTTCATAACAAGTGTTTATCCATCATTTAGCCATTTGAGCCAACGAATCAGAAGTCTTTGACCTGCCTTTGCAGATTTCTCAGGATGAAATTGACAAGCGCCAATTCTTCCCTTCCAAACCATTGCAGTGACTTCGGTTTGTCCAAACTTTGCAGTTGCGGCTAAGTCACCCTTTTCTATTGGGACAGCTGCATAGGAATGGACGAAATACATCCAGTTTTGTTGATCATTGTTGTCGATTAGTGGGCAGTTATTTTGATGGTTTAGAAGAGCCCATCCCATGTGAGGAATCCTTTCCCCTTGACCTTTTGGGAGTCGATGAACATTGCCTTTCAAAATCCCTAATCCTTTTGAAGAACCCTCATCGCTTGATTCGAATAACAACTGCAGACCAAGGCATATCCCTAGGAGAGGTTTATCTTCTTCTCCCCATTTTGTTAAACAAGGAATTAATTTTGTTTGCTTGAGTTGTTCCATTGCTGGATCAAATGCACCTACTCCTGGCAAGATCAATGCATCACATCCATTTAGTTCTTGCGGATTGCTAACAATTCTTAGTGGTTGGCCAATTCGTTTAAAAGCTTTTTGCACAGAGTGCAAATTGCCCATACCGTAATCAATCAGGCCGATGTTAGTTGCCACGTCATTAAATCTCAAACTGGTATTGAATCAGTACCATTGCTTGCTTGAGAGAACTTGTTTTTTTTGGAGGAAAACGCCTTATTTAGATAGGTTTTTAGAGGTGCTTAGATATTGTCCCGGAAAGTGTTGCTTTAGGGACAGCACCTACAACTGTGTCAACTTTTTGCCCTCCTTTGAAAATCATTAATGTTGGGATGCTGCGAATGCCGTATTGGCTTGCAACATTAGGGTTTTCATCAGTATTTAATTTGAAGACTTTGATTTTGCCTTCAAACTCCTTGGAGATCTCTTCCACAATGGGAGAGACCATTCGACAAGGTCCACACCAGGGAGCCCAGAAGTCAACAAGTACTGGTACGTCACTCTGGAGGACTTCCTGTTCAAAAGAAGAATCAGTTACTGCAGCGGCGTTTGACATACCTTAAAACGTCTTGTCTCGTGAAATTTAGCAACCGTGTTTGCTTAGTAAACGCTTTAGAGCAAAGAGTGTGTGAAATGTGACGGTCGTGTAATGGTCAAAACAAAAAGCCCGAGCTCGTCGGGCTGGTGGTGTGAGGAGTGTGGGAGCCGAAACTCTCACGATTTGATATTAACTCTGTCTTATCAGTATTTCTGGTTTGAAAATTTATTTGCCCATTCCTAGTTGTTGGGCTTTTTGATAAACCTTGCCTTCTGTAAGTAGTGATGGCGCTACAACTACCTCGACCTGTTGCATTTCTTTGATTGTGCTTGCTCCTAGGGTCCCCATAGAAGTTTTTATTGCACCTAATAGGTTTTGAGTCCCATCATCGAGCTTTGCAGGACCAAGAATTATTTCTTTGAGGCTGCCTGAAGAACCAACTTTTATTCTTGTTCCACGGGGTAGTAATGGGCTAGGCGTTGCCATGCCCCAGTGAAAGCCTCTCCCAGGAGCTTCTTCCGCTTTTGCAATAGGAGATCCAATCATCACTGCATTCGCTCCGCAAGCAATGCATTTGCAAATGTCTCCACCATTCACGATTCCTCCATCAGCAATTATTGGTACATATCGTCCACTTTCTTTCTGATAGTCATCCCTAGCAGCAGCACAGTCTGCTACAGCTGTTGCTTGAGGAATCCCAACCCCTAGAACCCCTCTGGAAGTACAAGCCGCACCAGGCCCGATCCCAACCATTACACCTGAAGCGCCTGCTCTCATAAGTTGAATTGCAACTTCATAGGTCACGCAATTACCTATTACGACAGGAATGCCCATCTCCTTGCAAAGTTTGGTTAGGTCAAGGCTTGCTTTCCCCTCAGGTCCAACGTGTTCTGTAGAAACTACTGTTGCTTGAACAAAGAAAAGGCTTGCTCCAGCTTCAGCAATAGTTTTGCTAAAGCGTATTGCTGCAATAGGAGTTCCACTAACAGCAGGAATACCTCCTTGAGATTTAATTTCTTGAATCCGTTTTGTAATTAGTTCCTCTTTGATTGGCTGGTTGTAAATGTCTTGCATTAAAGGGACGAATTCGTCCTTCCCAACAGATGAAATCTTTTCTAGAAGGGGGCTTGGGTCTTCATACCTTGTATGGATGCCTTCCAGATTGAGGACTCCAAGTGCTCCCAAATTTGATAGTTTTACTGCTGTTCTGACGTCGACTACTCCATCCATTGCGCTTGCAATGATTGGGACTTCCCGTTTGATTCCTCCTATTTCCCAGCTTGCATCAGTAATTTCTGGATCCACTGTTTTTCCACCAGGCACTAGGGCGATTTCGTCGATGCCATAGGCCCTTCGAACAACTTTGGAGCGTCCGAGCTGAATATTCACCGCATGCTTTATTAAAGTCCAGCCAAAATACCAACTTGGGTGTCTAAAACCGAATTCGTGTATGGATAGAGGGATTTATCCATCGCTTTTTGAACCATTGCTGAACTTGCTCCATCGACTTTTTATTCCAGTCATCACATCTTCTCTATCTTTACTCCGAACTAAATTATTACTGGAAAACTTGACGAGCCATATTATTCCTGCTAATTCGAAAAGCCTTGGGGCTAAAGGGAATTTAGCAATTGTACCCAAAATAATTCCATATAATTGAACTACAAGTAATAGTCCTACTAGCCCCAGCAGAACCCTTAAAGGTTGGATTAATTGGTTCATTTGGCTAGGAAGTTGATTGCGCTCCCACAATTCTGAGATTTTGCCTTTCAGTAACTCCCATTCACCTCCCTTTACTGAGTTGCCTTCGAGTGGTGAATTGAAACTTGAATTTTGAGAAGTTTTTTCGTTAGATGAAATTTCATTGATGGATGAATTGTCAGGAACTGAAGACGTACTTGTCCCTAAAGCTTCTTGGAAGTAAGAAGCTTTAGGCCTAATTTCCTCTGTTTGATTGCTATTTGCTTTCACTTCTGAAGATCCTGGAGGATCTGATTTGATAGAAAAAGAAGCAGCTCCCTGAGTTTTGGACTCAGCATTTTTTTCTGACATTCCTTTTGTGTCAGCGGATTGGGGTGCGCCTGAAAGGTTGGATGTCTCTTCTGGTTTTGATTCCTCTGACGAGCCCATAACCTACATCTAAAATAATTTCTTGATTTTAAAAGGCAAGTTCACCACTGAGTAGATGGCTGTATTAAGCGCTAATAGAGCAAATGTTCACTTGGTTTGTATCGGCAAGTGATCAGATGCCGAGATAACCTTAGGTTTGGCAACCGTCTCTTCTATGGCTGATCCTTTGGGACCCGGTAGCGGTGCTCCCGGAGAGTCCGACGATCGGATCATCCAGACAGACTTGAGGAATGAGATGTCGCGCTCCTACTTGGAGTACGCGATGAGCGTAATAGTGGGCCGCGCTTTGCCAGACGCGAGAGATGGCCTTAAGCCAGTTCATAGGCGCATTCTTTATGCGATGTATGAGCTTGGCCTTACCAGTGAAAGGCCTTATAGAAAGTGTGCTCGTGTTGTGGGTGAGGTGCTTGGTAAGTATCACCCGCATGGCGATACAGCCGTGTATGACGCACTGGTGCGCATGGCTCAGGACTTTTCAATGCAAATGCCCTTGATAGACGGGCATGGCAATTTTGGATCTATTGATAATGATCCTCCAGCTGCAATGAGATATACAGAATCGCGATTGCAGGCACTTACTACAGACAGTCTTTTAGAAGATATTGAGGCAGAAACGGTTGATTTCTCTGACAATTTTGATGGCTCACAGCAGGAGCCAACTGTTTTACCAGCTCGTATTCCTCAGTTATTGCTGAATGGTTCTTCTGGAATAGCTGTTGGGATGGCTACCAATATCCCACCTCATAACCTGGGTGAATTAATTGATGGACTTAAGGCGCTTATTTCTAATCCAGAGTTAAATGATCAGGAATTGATGGGCATAATAACTGGGCCAGATTTCCCTACTGGTGGGCAAATTTTAGGCAGAAAAGGAATTCGAGAAACATACCTTACTGGTAGAGGTTCAGTGACAATGAGGGGCGTTGCAGAAATCGAGACTATTGAATCTCCTGGAAGGCCGGATAGGGATGCAGTGATTATTACTCAGCTTCCTTATCAAACAAATAAAGCAGCTCTTATAGAACGTATTGCCGATATGGTGAATGATAAGAAGTTGGAAGGAATTTCTGATATCAGAGATGAAAGTGATCGAGATGGAATGAGAGTGGTAGTTGAGTTACGACGAGACGCATATCCTCAAGTTGTTCTCAACAATCTTTTTAAACTTACGCCTATACAAAGTAATTTTAGTGCGAATATGT
Source organism: Prochlorococcus sp. AG-363-A16 (assembly GCA_003280345.1). GTDB lineage: Bacteria > Cyanobacteriota > Cyanobacteriia > PCC-6307 > Cyanobiaceae > AG-363-A16. The sequence continues at coordinate 31,400 of QCFB01000003.1, read as the reverse complement.
TGGCATTAGTTGATGGTGAACCTGTTCTATTAACTCTACGTAAAATGTTGCAGGTTTTTTTAGATTTTCGAATTGCAACAATTGAAAGAAGGACTCGTTATTTACTACGTAAAGCGGAGGAACGTGATCATATTTTATTAGGACTCCTTCTTGCTCTTGATCAGATCGACCCAATAATTGCATTAATTCGTGCCGCCTCAGATACTGCAAGTGCAAAACAAAAACTCCAGGATCTTCATGGCTTAACTGATATTCAGGCAGATTCAATCTTGCAAATGCAGCTAAGGCGCTTAACTGCTTTAGAGGCTGACAAGATAAAACTTGAACATGAAGATCTTGTAAAGAAGATTGCCGATTTCAAAGATATTTTAGAAAACAGAGAGAGAGTCTTGACACTTATTAACGATGAATTAGGCAAGTTACGTGAAAGATATTTTTCTCCACGCCGTACCGAAATTCTTGACCTTGGAGGAGGGCTTGAAGATATTGACCTTATAGCTAATGAACGTTCAGTTGTCTTGCTTACAGAGACGGGTTATTTAAAGCGTATGCCTGTAAGTGAATTTGTTGCAACCAGTAGAGGTACTAGGGGAAAGGCTGGTACTCGAAGTCAGGGAGAGGAAGCGGTGAGGTTATTTATTAGCTGCAATGACCACGACACTCTTCTTCTTTTCAGCGATCGTGGAGTTGCATACGCTCTTCCCGCTTACCGGGTACCTCAATGTAGCCGTACTGCTAAAGGTACCCCTGTAGTACAGCTATTGCCTATTCCTCGCGAAGAAGCAATTACGTCATTGCTATCAGTGACGTCTTTTGACGATGACACTCATTTATTAATGCTTACTAAAGGAGGTTTTATCAAGAGAACCTCTGTATCAGCTTTTAGCAAGATTCGTTCTAATGGTCTTATAGCAATTGGTCTTGAGCAGGGCGATGCGCTTACTTGGGTAAGGCTGGCGGCTTCTGATGACAGTGTTTTGATTGGTTCAAAGGCTGGCATGACAATCCACTTTCGAATTAATGATGATGAACTAAGGCCTCTTGGAAGAACTGCAAGAGGTGTGAGATCAATGAATTTGCGACCTGGCGACTCTTTGGTAAGCATGGATGTATTGCCTACAGAATTAGCTGATCAAATCGCTAGTTGTTCTGAGGAAGAAATAGAGGGTGGAGTTGATAGTGTTACTGAAGGACCCTGGGTTTTGGTTGCATCTGCAACAGGCTTGGGCAAACGTGTCCCTGTAACTCAGTTTCGATTGCAGAAGAGAGCTGGTATGGGTTTGCGTGCAATTAAGTTCAGGCGAGACGGGGATGAATTGGTTGGATTGAGAGTTTTAGGCCTGGGAGAAGAACTATTGCTGGTCAGCGAGCGTGGGGTGATCGTTAGAACAAGTGCTGATCAAATTCCGCAGCAATCTCGTGCTGCAACTGGTGTTAGGGTCCAACGTCTTGATTCTGGTGACAGGCTCTCAGAGGTTGTATTGGTTCCACCTGAGGCCGAAGATCAAAGTAACCCTCAGCCACCTGATGAGTCCATTGAGGTTCCAGGGAAAGATGAGACTCCCTCTATTTGAAAATTGGTCAATTTTTCTGATGTACTTGTTTTAGGCGCAGGACCCTCCGCTCAGTGCATCGTTGCGGAGTTAGTTGAGCAAGGTTTAGTCGTAACAGCTCTTGCTTCTCATGTCCCAGACAAACCATGGCCGAACACCTATGGAATCTGGGCTGAAGAGTTGGAGTCATTAGGAATGGCTTCATTATTAGGTCATCGTTGGACTAATACAGTTAGCTTTTTTGGTGATGGTCAAGGAGAAGAAGGTGTTGCACCAATAAAACACCATTTTGATTACGGTCTCTTTGACCAAGAAGCGTTGCAAAAATCCTTACTTCTTAGATGTAAAGACACCAATTGGTGTGTTGAGACTGCCGAAAAAATTGAGCTTGTAGGCTCTAATACTGAGGTTGTTTGTAGATCAGGAAAAACATATAGAGGAAGAGTTGTTATTGATGCCAGTGGACATAGAAGCATTTTTATAAAGCGGCCTGATCATGGACCTGTTGCTCAGCAGGCTGCTTATGGAGTAGTTGGACGTTTTAGTTCGCCGCCAGTAGAGAAAGGTCAATTCGTTTTGATGGACTTTCGACCTGACCATCTGAGCAAAGCTGAATTAAATGAACCACCTACTTTTTTATATGCAATGGATTTTGGAGGAGGAGTTTTTTTTGTGGAGGAGACATCTCTTGCCTGTACCCCGCCACTTTCTTCGAGCATTTTGAAAGAAAGATTGTATAAACGCTTGTCTCATCGTGGTGTTGAGGTTGAGGAGGTGATTCATGAAGAAAATTGTTTGTTCCCAATGAACTTGCCTTTGCCAATTCGTACACAACCTGTGCTTGCCTTTGGTGGTGCAGCGAGCATGGTTCACCCAGCTTCTGGTTATATGGTTGGTGCTTTGTTAAGGAGGGCACCGGCATTGGCTAGGCATTTGGCTAATGCCCTAGCAAAAGAACCTGCCATGGACTCGGCTTCTATAGCTCAGGAAGGATGGAAGGCTTTATGGACTCCAGAGTTAGTACAACGTCATCGTCTTTATCAGTTTGGCTTGAGCCGTTTAATGAGCTTTGATGAGACTCTTTTGCGATGCTTTTTTTCTAATTTTTTTAAATTACCTCGTGAAGATTGGTCAGGATTTTTAGCAAATACGCTTCCTTTGCCAAGGCTTTTGATTGTTATGATGAAATTGTTTTTAATTTCTCCTTGGAGAGTAAGATTAGGTATGGTTGGTTTTCTTGATTCTTAACCCTCTAGTTTTTTAGACCAGTCTTTTATATCAATTAAGGGAAATAGATGATCTTCCTTTTCAAGTTTAGATAATAATTCTATTGGTACTTCCTCTTCTTTCTCTAAGAGGCTAATTAAAGTCCAGAATCTTTTTAAATGAAGATTTATTCGTTCTTTCGCGAGCTCAGTTGTTGTTTTAGAACGTAAAATAAAGCTCCAATCTGATGATTGAGAAAGCAGTAATTCTCTTCCAGCTTGTTTAAGGACTCTTTCTTGAATCTTTTGGATTGAAGTCTGACTGCAAAATTTAATCATTGCTTTACTTGCTTTACTCCATTCGTGAACAATCCAGGCATTTGTCTCATTAAGCCAGTAATTGTGATACCCACCTTGCCCCCAGCTAGAGGGGCTTGGGTCACATAGTTGAAGTTGTGGCTCTTCCATAAGCACATCAAGCAGTCGTGTGAATTTGATGTCTTGTTTTTCTGCTTCTTGGAATAATTCTGCAAGAAAGTAGGGACCTTCGAACCACCAATGCCCAAATAGCTCTGCATCAAATGGAGCTACTAGCAAGGGTTTATTTGTCATTGTGGTGTTTAATATTTTTAATTGAATTCGCCGTTTATTTAAATAATCCTTGGCGTGCTCTTTGATTTTTTTTGCTGCAAGATCTGGCTCGTAAGTTTCCTTTTCATTTAGAGAAGTTTTTTGACTTGTGACCTTGTGTAGCTTTATCCCGAGAGGTCTGGGTTCATTTAGTCCGATTTCATGGAGCTTTTCAATTGGTAAATCCCATCCCATATCTCGATGAAACTCACGATATTCAGGATCGCCTGGATATCCATCTTTTGCTGACCAAATTGGTAGCGTAGATTCCCCATCCCGCCCAAAAAAGGCAATAGCATTTCTACTGCAAATTGGAGCATATATTCCATATCTAGGGCGTGGATGCGCATTTAGAAGCCCATGTCCATCAAGCACTGCATATTTGAGACCAGCCTCTTGCAAAAGTTTGTCGAGGCCTTCGTAATAGGCGCATTCTGGCAACCAAATCCCTCTTGGCTGAAGTCCCAATAAACGATGGTGCTCTCTAACAGCAGTATTTAATTGTCCCCTTACTGCTTCGGGGTTCTCGCGCAGGAGAGGAAGGTATCCATGAGTTGCAGCGCATGTCAGCAGATCGACTACACCGGAAACCTGGAGTGCTCTGAAGCGTTCAACAAGGTCTCCTTTGCAGGAATTCCAATGTTGTAATTGGCTTTGGATTCTTTCCCAAAGATGTCTTGCGGCGCTTTCTTGGTGTTTTGGTGCATTGGTTAATAGCTTTAGACGAAGGTTTACCCATTTTGGAAAGCGATCTTTTAGCTCTTGATCTTCAAGTAGTGATAGGAGTGTTGGAGATAATCCAATGGTGATCTTTGCCAGATATTTTGAATTGCTTGATGTTCCCTCAAGGATGTTCAGCAGAGGGAGATAGCACTCCATCAGAGCCTGAAAAAACCAATCTTCTTCCAATGAACCGGCCTTTGCCGATTTCACGTAAGGAAGGTGAGCATGTAAAACCAGGGCTATTTCGCCTTTGGACAAGTTCTGAGCACCGGTTCGCTAAATTTATAATGATTTTTGTGCTTTTTAAAGCCCTGGTCCTATCGTTTTTTGAGGTTAGGACTGATTTTCAAAAGCTTGGTTGGGAAATTAGTTTTCAAAATGAGTATTGCTTGCCCTGAAAACATAGATTTTTTGGAATAAAAAAGACTTTAAAAAGGTAGAATATGTCTATGTAAATTTACTCATTATGGGTATGAGTTTTCTAAGAGATTTTTATATGGCTATTTACTGGAATTCTTATGAAATTGATTATTAGGTTGTTTTTGTTTATTTCTAGTCAAATTTGAATTAGAATTTGATTAATTAATCAAATTGGTCAATTTTCTCTAAAGATTCATTTATGGCTAAGGATCCAGGGCGAGTTCTGATTTTTGACACCACACTTAGAGATGGAGAGCAGTCCCCAGGGGCAAGTCTTAACCTTGAAGAAAAACTTGCTATTGCTCTTCAGCTGGCAAGACTTGGCGTAGATGTAATAGAAGCAGGTTTCCCTTTTGCTAGTCAAGGTGATTTTGCAGCAGTTCAGAGGATTGCTGAGCAGGTGGGTGGTGGAGATGGGCCGATTATTTGTGGCCTTGCACGTGCTTCTCGTGCTGATATTAAAGCTGCAGCAGAAGCTGTTAACCCTGCTCCTAGAAGCCGTATTCATACATTTATCGCGACGAGCGATATACATTTAGAACATAAGCTTCGAAAATCACGATCAGATGTACTTGAGATTGTTCCTGAAATGGTTCAATATGCAAAAACATTCGTTAATGATGTTGAATTCTCCTGTGAAGATGCTGGGAGAAGTGACCCTGAATTCCTTTATGAGGTTATAGAACTTGCAATTTCTGCAGGTGCAGGAACAATCAATATTCCTGACACTGTTGGATATACAACCCCCTCAGAATTTGGTGGTTTGATTGCTGGAATTAATAAAAATGTGCCGAATATTAATGATGCTGTTTTATCAGTACATGGCCACAATGATTTAGGCTTGGCTGTTGCGAATTTTCTTGAAGCCGTAAAAAATGGAGCCAGACAACTTGAATGCACAATAAATGGTATCGGTGAGCGTGCAGGGAACGCAGCGTTAGAAGAATTAGTTATGGGGTTACATGTACGTAGGCGTTATTTCAATCCCTTTTTTGGGAAAGACCCTGAAAGTCCTACACCTTTGACTGCTGTAAGAACTGAAGAGATAACTAAAACTTCTCGATTAGTTTCAAACCTTACTGGGATGGTGGTTCAACCCAACAAGGCAATTGTTGGAGCGAATGCTTTTGCTCATGAATCTGGAATACATCAAGATGGCGTCCTTAAAAATCGCCTTACATATGAAATTGTTGACGCTCAAACAGTTGGTTTGACTGATAATAGGATTTCATTAGGAAAACTAAGTGGTAGGAGTGCGGTTAGAGCAAGGCTGGAGGAACTTGGTTATGACCTCAATAGAGATGATCTCAATGAGGCATTTGCTCGATTTAAAGATTTAGCTGATAGGAAACGGGATATTACTGATAGAGATCTTGAAGCAATAGTAAGTGAACAAGTTCAACAGCCAGAGGCAAGGTTCCAACTAAAACTTGTTCAGGTAAGTTGTGGTAGTTCTCTGAAACCAACGGCTACAGTTACACTTTTAGATCATGAGGGTAAAGAAGAAACTGCTGTTTGCTTAGGCACTGGACCAGTTGATGCAGTATGTAGTGCATTGAACTCTCTTGCAGATGAGCCTAATGAATTAGTTGAATTTTCAGTGAAATCGGTAACTGAAGGCATTGATGCTATGGGGGAGGTCACCATTCGCCTTAGGCGTAATGGCAAGCTTTACTCTGGTCATTCGGCAGATACTGATGTTGTGGTAGCTGCTGCACAGGCATACGTAAATGCCCTAAATAGGCTTGTTTTTGCAGATGAGAAAAATTCCATTCATCCTCAGCGAGATCTTGTTCAGTCAGATACACGACCAAGCATCTGAAGATATCAAAACTAAATATGTCCCATTTGGCATGCCGCACTTCTTCATGAGATCATGGAAGGACGATTTTGTAATTGGACAATAGATGGCGTTAAAGCAAAAGCTTTATAGATTGGCTGGACTTGATGGTAGGCCTCATCCAGTTTTAGATATGCCCTATGAATCAATAGAAGCGGCAATGGTGGCGGCTCAGAACTGGTGTGATGGACAAGGTCATAACTGCTCTCTTAGTCAAAGAGCTATTGGGGTTGAGGTGATGACAAGAAGTGGAGCTTGGAGGACAGTTAGATATCCCACTAATTGCTTGAGCTCAGGATTGGGGTGTTGAAAACTATGTCCTTTGGATTTAAAAAATAAATGTGGGTAAGCGTTGATCTTTGTGTGGTGCCTTTAGGCGTAGGTATTTCCCTTTCACCCTTTGTTGCCGCTTGTCAAAAGGTTATTGAAAAAACAGGTCTTGATTATGAACTTGGTCCAAGTGGTACCGCGATAGAGGGTGAGTGGGAAAAAGTTTTTGATTGCGTTAAGGCTTGTCATGAAGCTGTGCATAGTCTGGGTGCTACAAGGATTTATACAACTTTGAAAGTGAATACTCGCATAGACAGAAATCAGTCATTTCGGGAAAAGGTTCCCAATGTAATCTCTTCACTTTCTTTAGAGACTTGAAATATTCTTTCTCTGTAAGAAGGACTTTCGTTGGATTGTCTTAAATAACTCTCGTTAATAATTCAAATGGACTTTCTAAACATTGGGAAGATATATGTTTACTTTGGTAAGTAGTGATACTTTTAAGTGATGAGTAAAGGTGTGCGCGGTTATTGGCTCCTTACTTGGATTGGTTTGTTGGCTAATGTTGCGGCGCTACCAGTAATTGGATTGGTTGCATTTGCAGGACCACCTTTGCAAGCAGCAAATATAAGCTTGGCAATAAGTCTTGCTTGGCCAGCTGCCATTGTTGGAATCGTAGCTTCTGCTGGGCTCCTGGCAGAGCGCCGTTGGGGAGTCATTTTGGCAATAGTTGCTTTGTCTATGGCATTGTCAGCATCATTACCATATGGAATTGTGCGACTAGTCCTTGTTAGAGATCCTCACGCTTTAAGTGGGCTTTCATTGTTAATGGCGATATTTAATTTGCTTGCCTTGATTTATTGGTGTAGGCCAGCTCATAGAAAAAGTGTGAGGCTTTAACCATCACTTTGTTGTTGTTTTGTGTGCAAAAATGTTTTGCCCTCTAGAGTTTCATTGAGTTTTCAAATTCTAAAAACTTAAGAACAGGAATTTAAAAATCGAGTAATTACTATTTATTTAGTTACATGAGAGTTAATTATTACTTTTTAATGGAGGTTGGCATTGGATATGCAATGCGCCTGTGTCGCATTCTCCTCCAAACACTTACAAAAGAACGAACTACTAATTCAATTTCTGCTCTAGTAAGGCTGCTTTCGTTGAGTTGACCATCAAGTTGCCTGGACTCGATAATTGTACGAACAGTTGAACAGGCTTCTTCATCAGTACTTGATTGAGCGAGGGCTCTAAGTGCTGCCTCACAACCATCAGCAAGCATAAGTATTGCAGTTTCTCTTGACCGAGGAATTGGTCCGTGATAGCGAAACCTTGATTCTGGTACAGAAGGGTCATTTTTACGTGCCAGATGAAGGAAATAACCCATTTTTAAGGTCCCTTGATGTTCAGGAATAAAGTCTGAAATTGGGCGAGGCAGTCGATGTTTGCGTGCGAGTTTTAAACCTTCATCTACATGTGCTTGTAATACATCTGCGCTGGTATAAGGGTTGTTTATTTTGTCATGTGGGTTTTCACCATCTTTTTGATTTTCTATGAACCAATTTGGGGCATGTAATTTGCCAATGTCGTGATATAAAGCGCCTGTCCTAATTAAATCCACATCAGCTCCTATGGAGCGAGCGCCTTCTTCTGCTAGTCCACAGATCATCATTGTGTGCTCGAAGGTGCCTGGAGCTTCTCTAGAAAGTCTTCTCAATAGAGGTCTTTCTTGGTCGGCGAGTTCCATTAGTCTTGCTCTTGTTATTAGGCCGAAAGTGCTTTCAAGTATTGGTATAACTAGTATCGTTAGCATTAACATTGCCCCTAAAAATAGAGCTTCATGAATCAGTTCCTCAGAATTTGGGGCTAATTTTCCCCAAGCACTTAGAGCAGGTGCTATTTGACTTCGAAGAAGTATCCATTCGCTTATAAGTGCACCAAAAGGCAACAAGATGACCATTTGTAGAAGTTGCGCGCGACTTCTTATGTGCCCTCCTTGAAAAGCTACTAATGTTGCCGCTGCACAAGCAACAATTAATCTTCCTTCTCCGATTCCGTTAACAGAGACAGGCCATTGAAGGCTTGCAATGGCCATCCAAGCAAGTGCAGATGTTGTTCCAATGCCTTGAGAAATTAATAATGTAGGAGGGACAATTACTGCCAATGGACTAACTGCTGCTCCAAACCAAACTTTGCTTATTTGGCTTATTAAGAGCAGAGTTAGGGCTAATAGCCCATGCCTAGCTTGTAGACATGGCTTCTCTCTTCTCATAATCAATAACAAAACACCGCAACTGGCTAAAGCTTCTCCAAAACCACATAGCCAGGTAATTGGTCGAGGACTTCGACTGACCATTCCGAAGTGATCTAAAACTTCATAGGCTTGAGTGCTTATTGGTTCACCTTTTCTAGTAATCAAATCACCTCTTTTTACTTGAATTTTTGGGATCCCTTGCTTGGTAATTAGTTCCTCTAAAAGACGCTGGCTCCTTGCTGGGTCCATGCGAAGGTTGCTTTTCCCATGAAAGGTATTGGTAATTAATTTGCTTCCAAGGCTTCTTGCAGGACTTTCACTTTCCCCAAGTAGAGACAAATGAAGAGAGGCTGCATCTTTTAGTTGATCAAAGGCAAGAGTTTTGATTAATCCCTGGCTAAGCATTCTTTCGGAAGCCTGTTTGACATCTCTTTCCCATTTTTTTCTAGAAGATTTGGAGCGTTTTGTTAGCCAATTGCGCTCTTGTTTGTTGAGGTTTACAGGGCCAATGCGGTCAGCATCTTCACTAATGGCTACAAGCTCAAGTTCCTCTAGTTGTCTTGTGAGGAGTTCTCTAAGTTGATTGGATGATTCCTGATCAATTATTTGAACGAATGTTCGAGGAACTAGATCAGAACGTTTTTGTTGTAGTGCTTGGCTATCTTCTACAAGAGCATCTTTTGGAGCTATTGCTTCAAAAGGGGCAAGGATTCCTGGGCGTAAATCTGGTTCAACTAGTAAGTGCCAGCTTGAAATAATTGCAACAACAAAACAAATAACTAAAAGGCCTGCTTTGTATGGGGCAGACCATTGAATTACTGAGCGCCTGGGAGATTCGTTGCGTAACCAGTTTCGCCAGATCTTATTAAAGCTTGGAATTCTTTTCACAGAATTTGATACCTATGGATAACGCTAGCTCTCAATTCAAGGCATGCTGTATTTAGCGTAATTTTTTTGCATGGCTCTTCGGCTCGATGGTAAGAAGCTTGCTCAGGAAATCGAGAAGAGACTGCAGCAAGAGATTTCTAGTGGTCTTGCATACGCTAAACGTCCCCCTGGCCTAGCAGTGATTCGAGTAGGAGATGATCCTGCTAGTGGAGTTTATGTTTCGCATAAGGAAAAGGCTTGTGCACGTATTGGAGTGGCTAATTATGGAGCACATTTGTCTGGGGACTCTTCATATGAAGAGATTGCGCTCAAGATAAAAGCATTGAATGCTGATGAGAATGTTGATGGCATTCTTTTACAGCTTCCACTTCCAAGGGAAATTGATGAAGCTTCTTTGCTCAAACTTATTGACCCAGACAAAGATGCAGATGGTTTACATACTTTGAACTTAGGTAGATTGGTTAAGGGTGAGACTGGGCCAAGATCATGCACTCCTGCGGGGGTTATGACTTTGTTGGATCATTATCAGATCCCAATTAAAGAAAAGAGAGCAGTGGTTATTGGCAGAAGCATTCTTGTGGGGAAACCAATGGCGCTGATGCTTCAAGCTGCCAATGCAACTGTGAGTGTTGCTCATTCATTCACAAAGGAATTGACTGATTTGACTAGGCAAGCTGACTTGCTTGTTGTAGCAGCTGGGCGTCCTCAGATGATTGGTAGTGAACATGTAAGTCCTGGAACAGTTGTAGTGGATATTGGTATTCATAGAATTCCCTCATCACTTCCATTTAAGGAAGGCTCAAAGCCAAAACTTTGTGGAGATGTTCGATTTGATGAAGTAGCTTCTATTGCTAGTGCTATTACTCCAGTCCCAGGGGGCGTGGGGCCGATGACAGTCGCAATGCTTCTTGTTAATACTCTTTCTCGATGGCAACAGCATTGCGGTTTATCTTTCAGCCTGGGTGATTTGCTCCCATGAAGCAGTTGAGCCTGAGAGAATTCGGAGGGGTGGAAAATCTTCATGGCGGAATCAGTCAATTCTAATTTCGACTTTTCCGCTTATCTGGCTCAAGCCAGAGTTAGCGTTGAAGCTGCTTTAGATGATTCTCTTGGTCCAGAGAGACCAGAGCATCTTCGAGAAGCGATGAGATATTCACTACTCGCTGGGGGTAAAAGGCTGAGGCCAATTCTTTGTCTTGCAGCATGCGAGCTTGCTGGTGGGAACCCTCAAAAGGCTCTTCCTACGGCAGTTGCTCTTGAGATGATTCATACGATGTCACTTATTCATGATGACTTGCCTGCCATGGATAATGATGATCTGCGCCGTGGACGCCCTACTAATCACAAAGTTTATGGAGATGCAATAGCGATCTTGGCAGGGGATGCATTGCTGACTCGGGCATTTGAGATGGTTTCTTTGAGAAGCAATGATGTACCTAAAGAGCGACTTTTGAAGGTTGTTGGAGAATTATCTTTGGTAGCTGGTGCACCTGGATTAGTTGGGGGTCAGGTGGCTGACCTTGAATGTGAAGGGAAAGAAGTCGACCTTGAGACTTTGGAGTTCATTCACCTACACAAGACGGGTTCTTTGCTTAAAGCATGTGTTACATGTGGCGCTCTTATTGGTGGTGCTTCAGAAGACCTATTAGAAGCGTTGCGTGTTTATGCGAGAGGGATTGGGTTGGCCTTTCAGATAATCGATGACATTTTAGATGTCACGGCTAGTAGCGATGTGCTTGGGAAGACAGCTGGTAAAGACTTGATTGCAGACAAAACTACTTATCCAAAGCTTCTTGGATTGGATGAATCACGAAGAAGAGCTGATGATCTTGTAAAAGAAGCTAAAGCAGCATTGGAGCCATGGAAGAATAACTCTGCTCCCCTACTCGCTTTGGCTGATTACATAACAAATAGAGACAGATGATCTTTGCTGAGATTTCAACTAATCCTGTAATGGAGTTTTTTGATAACGCAGTTCTTGCTTGGGCACTTGTTGCTTGTGGATTGGCTCAATTGTCCAAATTATTTGTGGAGCTTGTTCAACATCGTCAATGGCGTCCATCGGTTTTACTTGAAACGGGTGGGATGCCTTCAAGTCATTCTGCTCTTGTTACGGGTACTGCTTCAGGAGTGGGAATTGAGCTTGGTTTTGGGCACCCAGCCTTTGCAATAGCTTCCACAGTGGCGTTAGTTGTTATGTATGACGCTAGTGGAATAAGAAGAGCTTCGGGATTGATTGCTACTAGGGTCAACGAACTTCCTATTGAGAATTGGCCGATAACACCACAGAAACCTCTGAAAGAAAGTTTGGGACATACTCGACTTGAAGTATTTATTGGTAGTCTCTTTGGCCCAGCAGTGGCTTTGCCTGGAATTATTTTTGTAGGTTCACCGCTTCATTTGGCTCAAATATTTGGCTTTGGTTTGGGGTGACTGAACTTTCAGATGAAATCGGTTCTAGAGGCTTAACTCTCGACCAAAACAAGGCGGTCATTTCTTTCAGAGATTGGTTAGAAAAAAAACAATTAGGAGAACCTTTCGTCTTAAGCGGATATGCAGGAAGTGGAAAGACATTTCTTTCTATTAGATTGCTCCGCTTGGTAGAAGCAACTGGGCTTTGTTGGACTGTCGTTGCTCCAACTCATAAAGCTGTTGGTGTTTTGCGAAGAGAGTTGGAACTTGAAGAGTTAAAGCCGAGTTGGTACCCCTCCACTATTCATAGATTGCTTCGGTTGAAATTAAGGAGGAAAGGGGATGCGGAGATTTGTGAGAGAACAGATCAGACAGCTAACTCTTTGGAACAGTTGGGTTTGGTGCTTATAGATGAGGCTTCCATGGTTGATAGCACCCTTTTGGCAATAGCTCTAGAGTGTGCTCAACCTTTTAAGACTCGACTTGTTTTTGTAGGAGACCCTGAGCAGCTTCCGCCAATAGGAGAGAGCCAAAGTCCTGTTTTTTCAATTAAGAGAGCAGCTAAAGCACATTTAAAAGATGTAGTAAGACATCAAGGTCCAGTCCTTCATCTCGCGAGTCTTCTTAGAGATGGAAGTCTTAAATGTCAGAGGCCTCCATGCTTGCCTGTAATCCAAACAGAAAAAGGTTTAGTTGGATGTATTGAAACGAAGAGTTGGTTAGCAAGAGCAACTACGGCTTTGAAAGTTGCGGCCGAGCAAGATAATCCCGATGCAGCTCGCATTCTTTGCTATACCAATCGCACATTAGAAAGCTTGGTTCCTCATGCAAGAAGAGCAATACATGGAGAAATGGCTGATCAGTTACCTGTTTTGCCAGGAGAAGTTTTGATTAGTCGAAATGCAGTTATGGCACCAGCATCTATAAATGGAAGCGATATGGGCGAAGAGCCTGACATGGTTCTTGGCTCAAATAGGGAGCTTTTGGTAAGAGATGTTTCCCCTGAAAGATGTGACCTCGGAGATTTTGGCCTTTCATCAGAGATGGATTGGACAGCTCCAGTTATTGAAACATTGATGGTGAAAGTTAGAGCTGGGGAGCTTGAAGTTTCTCTGCGACTTGCTCCTCCGGTAGGAACTTCTGCGAGAAATCAACTTGATCTGACCTTGCAAAGGCTTCGAGGACAGGCGAAAGAGGCAGGCAAAAAAGAGGGACGTTCTCTTTGGCGAAAGTTCTTTTTTATCCGTGATGCATTTGCCTCTTTAGGACCTGCATCTGTTTTGACAGTTCACCGAAGTCAGGGCAGTACCTTCAGAGAGGTATTTATAGCTCCAGATGTCTTTTGGCCTAAGGACTTGTTGTTGCGTAAGCAGTTGGTTTACGTTGCTGTTACGAGGGCAAGTGATTGTGTGTGGTTGGCAAGCAAAGACCAAGGGGAATTAGTTCAATCTTATTGGCTTAAACAATTTAAAAAATCGGAAGGTTTTTGAAAATATATTTTCAAAAAATTTCTAATTAAAGAGATTGAATGCCCTAAATTTAATCAACTATTTTCAATTGAAGATTCTATAGTTTTACGCCAACGAGTTAAAATCTTTGGTTGGCTCGGCCAGTGTAAATGCACCCAGCTTGCATGTAAGAATTTGCTGCTCCACCCTTCTTCTCTTTGTTCTATTTTCCAGCCTTTTAAATTCCATGAAGGTTTATATTCTTTGTTTAGTGAAGAATTTCCACTATGCCTTTTTTTATCAATTAAATATATACTATTGGCATTTATAACTTCCCATTTGTGGAACTCATGGCCAATAAGCCTATCTCCCTTCGTTAAAATAGGATTATTATTTATTGCTTCGATCTCTCTATATCCAACAACAAGTTTTCCTTCACGTGCATTAAATGGAAGTAGGCCGCTCATAGGGTAGGTTTCTCCATTTAAGTCTGTAATTGAATTCCCTAGAAATAACATCCCTCCACATTCTGCGTATATTGGATGCTTTCTAATAAACCTCCAAAGCTCTTTTCTGCTTATATCAGAATTGCTAATTTCTTTTGCATATTGCTCTGGAAAACCTCCTGGAATAATTAAACCTTTTGCCTCAAAAGGTATTTTTTCGTTTTCAAGTGGCTTCCAATTAATGCAGGGCATTCCAAAGGCTTCAAGAAATTCTTTGGTTTCTGGATAACGAAAATGAAAAGCTTTGTCTTGAGCAATTGCAATTGGGAACTTTTTTAATTCATGACTTTTCTCTCTGTTATTAATTATTTTCTCTATAGGAGTTTTTGATGGTGTTGGAGCTTGAAGAAGCTGCTCGAATTTTTCGAGATCAAGATTCGATTTTGCTATCTTTGCCCATAAATGAATCTTCGTATTGAGATTTTTAATTTCGTGAGCGGGTGCCAGACCTAAATATCTGCTGGATAAGTTCAGTTCAGGATTCTTGAAAAGACAACCCAATATTTGTACATTAATTCCATTAAGCACTTCTATTAGTAAATCCTTATGACGTTTAGTGCTTACTTGATTGAGGACTACTCCGGCAAGTTCAATAGAAGAATCATGGTCTCTGAACCCCTTTACTAAAGCTGCCAATGAGGCAGCTTGACCTCTTGCATCAATTATTAGAACTATTGGCAGTTTAAGAAAACGGGCTAGGTTTGCGGTGCTTCCTTCTGTAGAGCTACCAACCCCGTCAAATAAACCCATAACTCCTTCAACTAGAGCTAGGTCTGCAGACCCGCCAAAGCCATGAAAGCTATCTTTTACCCAGTTATTACCGCAGAGTTTGATATCTAGATTGCGACAAGGCCTTTTAGAGACGGCTGTAAGTTGCTGTGGGTCTAGATAATCTGGTCCTGTTTTAAAGGTTTGAAGGCTTTGGCCATTACAACGAGCCCAAGATGCGAGGAGAAGGCTTAGTAAGGTTTTACCACTTCCACTTGTTGGAGCAGCAATTACACAAGCCATAGGAGCTGAACTTTTAGTTGAATTTGGCCGAGTTGGAACTTTGGGACAAACTAAGCATCTTTGTAGCTATCGGGGCAGCTCTCTCAAGTAGGGGACTAGTACTTCCTCGACTAGTGCTAAGTAGTCGAGCGACATCCATCTCCACCGAATTATTTTGTATAGGAACTACCTCTTCGACAAGTTCCATATTTGCCATCCCACCAGCTTCAAGTCGCATGCATTCACCAGATTCTGAGGCCAGTATTACGCACATACCTTGCCTTGGGTTTTGATATGGCTTGCATATCAATCTAATTCCAACAATTTGACCAGGGTGAATGCTTGGCTTCCCAATTGGTAAATGAACCAATCGGAAGTTCGCGATAATTCCATCAGGCCGCCGAAACTTTGCCTCAATACTTTCATTATTTAGCAAATTACTTTCTTGAAGTTTCCAGTTAAGGCGCTCTGCAATCCAGGCTGCTAGTAGTAAGCCTTGCACTGGATTTTTCCCTTCTATATCTATATCTAATTTCACTATGTTGTTTAGAGCATTTCTTCTAGAAGGTGGGTCGAAAACCATTGCCAGAGTTTCTCTCCACGTCCTAAGCCTTAACCAATTCAAATCATTTACAGCTTGTCCTGAGGTCACTTTCCCTTTAAGTAGATCAAGACATTTCATTGGCTCTCCTAGGGCAGTATCTATAACAAGCCTTTGCTTAGGTAAAGCAAGTTGGGAGAGAAGGTTGGGGGCTTCATCGAGATTGCCATTCCACCAAAGCCAGGCGGGTAGTTCTTCTGGTAAAAGTCCATCAAGAATATCTAGTCCTTTTTCTAAGGAATTAATGCTGCCTCGCAGGACGACTACATCCCCACAGGCAGAATTACCCCCACCTTCTTCTGGAAGGGGACAATATGCTGCCACAAGAGCTTCTAAGGCATGATTTTTGTCAAGAGTTGGAGCAAGTGTGATTAGGCGTCTTGGTTGTAATGCACTAATTGCTGAATCAACATGTTGTCCTCTTAGGTCATCTTTCTGTTCTTTACCACTTAGCTCTGATAGGGATTCGACAACTCTTTTATCGAAGGGAGGAGTGCTATGAGGTAAATCTCCTTTTAAAACAATCTGACGAGCAGCTTCAATAAGCTCATTACGTTGTGTTCCAAGAATTGGGGCTTTGATTTTTCCTACACGAACAAGTTCTTGTTCAATCCAGGCAGGTTGCCAAACAAGTAAGCAAAAAGTGTTTGCTCCTGAATTCCCAGGTTGATCTTTTTCCCAAAGTTGATCTAGATAGCTTGGTATTTCATCGGGGGGAAGTTGAAGAGGTGTCTGAAGTGTTAATTGAGGAGACATGATTCGGCCAAATAAAAAGAATTAAAGTATTTAAAAGTTCAAGGGCGGCGCCAAAGAAGCTCATCTCTAGCCAGAAGAACATCCGCTGCAGCTGGCCCCCATGTTCTGGATTCATATTGATGAATAGGTAATTGCCAAGGTTTGTCCTCTATTAGTTCAAGAAGAGGTGTGTATAGCCGCCAAGCTGCTTCAACTTCGTCACTTCGTGTAAAAAGTGTTGGATCGCCAAGCATGGCATCTGCTAGTAGGCGCACATAACCTTCATCAGAGGGTTCTCCAAAAGATTGTTCATAGGAAAAGTCCATCTCTACTGGGCGACTACGCATTCCAGAACCAGGAGATTTAACATCAAAACGAAATACAGCTCCTTCATCAGGTTGAATCCTCAGAATCAGTTGATTTGAAGTAGGACTACCTCCAGCCGCATCAAAAAGGTGAACTGGAGCTTCTCTGAAGGTAAGTACTACTTCGCTAACGCGTTTTGGCAATCGCTTCCCTGTACGTATATAAAACGGCACGCCTTGCCAACGCCAATTGTCAATAAATAGCTTTATCGCTACATACGTCTCAGTTGTACTACTTGGACTAACACCTGATTCTTCTCGATATCCAAGCAGAGGTTCTTCTTTGTTACCTCCTCTTCCGTATTGTCCTCGTATACAACATTTCCAAGGTTCAATTTCATCTGCAATGCGAGCCGCTTGTAAAACTTTGGCTTTCTCATTCCGGATTGCTTCTGGGTCAAAGTGTCCAGGTGGTTCCATTGCGGTAATTGAAAGCATTTGTGTTAAATGGTTCTGAACCATGTCTCGGAGTGCCCCAGAGCTTTCGTAATATCCAGCACGCTCTTCAACTCCTACGGTTTCTGCTGCTGTGATTTGTATGCTTGAAATGTAATTCCGATTCCAAATTGGCTCAAAAATTGTGTTAGCAAATCTCAGTACAAGTATGTTTTGAACTGTTTCCTTGCCGAGGTAGTGGTCAATTCGGAAAACCTGACTTTCTTGACAGTAGTTTTGGACTAATTTGTTGAGCGCTTGAGCACTTCTATAGTCTCTCCCAAAAGGCTTTTCAATTACTACACGACTACGTTTAGGGTCTTTAAGTAAGTTTGCTTCTGCTAAAGATCTACATGCGATGCCGTAGAACTCTGGCGATATAGAAAGATAGAAGGTGCGGTTGCTGTGGGTTGCGCGTAAACGATCAATTTCCTCCAGCCTTTGTCCAAGCTTTATAAGATCTTCTCGATGAGTGATATTTACAGGCTCATAAAATAAACCTTTACAGAATTCATCCCATTCAATGGGACTTTCCTTAATTTTATCGGACAGACTGGCCGCCATTTTCTGTCTAAAATCATGGTCGCTCCAAGGCCTGCGAGCACATCCAAGCAGAGCAAATTCACTTGGTAAACGACGTTGTTTATATAGTTCAAATAGAGAAGGGACTAGTTTTCGGTGAGTTAGGTCTCCACTTGCACCAAAAATAACTAGGCACTGAGGTGGTATAACTCTCTCTTGGCGGAGCCCTACCCTCAATGGGTTCGTGATCGGCGAGCTCATTTAAAACGGACCTCCGCCGATGGATTAATCAAGAATGTATAAATTCAAAGTCCTAAGACGCATATCGCCATGTTTTGTGGTCGGATGCCCAAAAACCATATTGAAATTTCATAGGTTGTTCTAGCAACTAAAAGCTCTTGAAAAAACAATTTTGGTCTTTCAAGAGCTTTTAGTTGCTAGTTAATATTTTTTGCTTGGTTCTCAATAAGTTTCCACATGCCAGCGGCCGGCTTTCTTAAGTTGTGGTCTTAATTCAGACCAATTTATTCCTTTAGCCTTTGCAGCAGAAGACATTGCTTCATCAATACCAGGTTCCATGCCTTTCAACCCACAGAGATAAATGTGGGTTTTTGGATCCTCAATAAGTGAGAAAATTTCTTGTGCATTTTCTAGAACCCTATCTTGTATATACATTCGTCCACCTTTGGAATTGTTTTGTTCTCTGCTAATGGCCTTGGTATACCTCATATTTTCTGGAAATTGACTTTCGTATTGCTTGAAGTCTTCGTCGTAAAGAAGATTGGCACTTTTTGGTGCCCCCATAAATAACCAGGCTTTACCTCTGAATTCCCAATTATTCTTTTCTCTTTCTGTGGGATCAAACATCCTGCGAAGGTATGCCCTCATTGGCGCTATTCCAGTTCCAGTTGCCAACATGATTATGTTTGCATCTTCTTCTTTTGGAAGGAGCATTTCTTTTCCGACTGGACCAGTGATTTTTACTTTCTCACCTGGAGATATGTTGCATAAATATGTAGAGCAAACTCCATCAATTGTTTTGCCATCTTTTTCATATTGGAGTTGGC
Organism: Prochlorococcus sp. AG-363-A16; assembly: GCA_003280345.1. Lineage (GTDB taxonomy): Bacteria > Cyanobacteriota > Cyanobacteriia > PCC-6307 > Cyanobiaceae > AG-363-A16. Next base: position 12,542 of record QCFB01000003.1, on the reverse strand, counting down.
GAACACAAAGAGAAACGGTTTTACCTGAAAAATTGTCTCCATGTCGAGTGCTCGCAATCGAATAAAGCCTCAACTTATGGGGCTTACCATTCCCATCTACTCCTGCAGGAATTATCCCAATGCTTTGACCTTCAACATATTGAAGTAATGGGTTCCCTTTTGAAAGATCAAAAGTGATGTGATTTACCCTGCCAATTGCACCTTCTTTTAGAAGACTGTAATTTTCGACAACTGATCCAATAAATGGATCTCTTGGTTTGTATGTGTTGACAGGCACATCTGAGTGGGCTGTCTTTCTAGATGGTGATTTTGTTGCAGTTGGTGCTGGTGTTACGGGAGTGTTTTTTGACTGGGACTCTCCAATCTTGCTTTGAATGAAAGCTTGTACCAGCCCGAAAACTCCAATAACTACAGGGATATGGGCAAGCCCACCGATTACAACATTTGTTTCCGAGTAAGCCATTAATAACTCAAAACAGAAGGCGAGAATACCAATTCATTGCTTGATTTGGTTGCTCAGCAAGTCTTCACAGTTCACGTTTTGGGATTGGCACAGTTAAGGCGTCCAATTTAACAAGCGTTTTTAGAGCTTCTTCTATATAGTTCCTTTTCATTCAAATGCTTCCCAGTTGGAATCTCTTGCAGCCCTTCAGAGTCCTTCTGGATCAAACTCTTTGAAGCATGTTGGAGATAAATATTTAAAGAATCGCACCATTGAACAAACGATGGAGAAACTACCCAATGGAGTCAGGAGGCTTGCTGCTCAAGTTTGCACACCTATTGGCATCGATTTTTTATGGAAAGTACTTACTGACTACGATCACCTGAGTGATTTTATTCCCAACCTTGCTAGCAGTACTTTGCTTTCAAGGGACTCGAACCGAGTTCGTTTAAAGCAGGTTGGATCTCAAACATTAATGGGATTTAAGTTTTCGGCTGAGGTTCATTTGGAGTTAGAGGAAGACCTCTCGAATGGAATATTGCGGTTTCATCTGCTTAAAGGTGATTTCAGGCGATTCGAAGGTTCATGGAGGATGAAAGAGCTTCCAGAAGGGAAAGGAAGTTGGTTGCTTTACGAACTAATCGTTCAAGGTTGTATTGGGATGCCAGTTGCTCTTATTGAAAGGCGCCTTAGAGAAGACCTCTCTGCAAATCTTTTGGCTGTTGAGCAATCTGCTTATGAAGCAGCGCTCAACATGTGAATATTTTGAGGATAGGCAAATGGCAACTTTTCATGAAACCTCTAACAATTTTGGTAATTGGCTAAATTGCTTAAGGAAAAAATTTAAAAGTTTTTTCTTAATCATAAGTTGAGAAAATACCCCCAAGGGGATTCGAACCCCTGTCGCCTCCGTGAAAGGGAGGTGTCCTAGGCCTCTAGACGATGGGGGCGAGGCCGTGATCTTTTTAGAGACAAGTGTCCCTAAGATCACACTTGAAGTTACGGGCCAGGATCACCCTCCGTCAAGGCCAACTCTTCCTTGCTTTGTCCTTGCCAAACTGGAACAGTGAAGTAAAAGCAGGCTCCTTCCCCAGGTTGGGATACAACCCAAATTCTTCCACCATGCACTTCTACTAACCGTCTGCAGACAGAAAGACCAATCCCAAAGCCTTTCGTGAGGGTTGATGTTTGAGGCAGCCGAACTCGATCAAGAAATATTCTTTGCTGTTCTTCTAGGGGCACTCCTGGCCCATTATCACAAACACTTACCTCTACCCATTGACTCGTTCTGTGCAACATCTTTATTGAGATTTTCCCACCACTTTCTGTAAATTTCAGGGCGTTTTCAATGAGGTTCAATAAAACCTGCTTCATTCGACGTTGATCTGCAAAAACTTTGGGCAGGTCTAAGGGAATATCCGTATTTATGCCAATTCCTCTTTTTAGCCATAGTTTCTCCAGCTCAAGGATTGCTTCTGCAGAAACATTGGCTAAATCAAGACTTTGAGGGTTGAAAAGATCTTCCCATTTGGTGCTCCCAACTTCTAGAAGGTCCTTAGAGAGCACCTCTATTTCATCAAGACGCCTCTTAATGACATCTTGAAATTTTTTAGTATCAATTTGACCTAGTTGTTGACTTTGAACAGCTAAGGCGGCTGCCGTAAGAGGAGTCCTCAATTCATGCGCAACCATCCTTAACAGACTTTCCTGAGAATTTATTCGGTTGATCAGAGTCTCATTCTCTTGTTTCAATCCCAACAACTCATCTTCTAATTGTAATTCCTTTTGAGTTCTTCGCCCATCTAGTTCTGTAGGTCTCAAACTAAGCCCTAACCTGCTAATTACTCTTTCTTGTTGCCATCTTGGCAACCAACTTCTGACTTGCTGAGAAATGCTACTACCTGCAAAAATTTGCTTGGGACCTGGTGAAAGTTTTATTAGAGCAGGGATAGCTACTAATCTATGGAGTTCGAGTAGTTCTGGATTCTCGCTTGGCTCTGAGACTTGGAGAGTTACATCGAAACCACACTCTTCGTTCTCAAGATATTGAACAAGCGATCTCAAATCTCCTCTTGAGAGATGGTGGCGAGCTGCCACAAGTAGCAGCTGTAGGTGCTGCCGCTTATTTACTTTGACCCCATCCAAAGCGTCAAACGCCTTTCAAAGTTGAGAGATACATTATCGGGCTTTGTATCGATTTATAGAACAATTAATGGATTGTTGAAGATTATTTTCCTGAATTTAGCCTTAATGAGGCAGTGGTAACCCATTAGTTCAGAGCAAATTTCTTCTAAGGTTGTAATTAGTTGATCAACCATTAATCTATAAATTAATTTGATTCATGTCATCTCTTTCATTGGCTAGCTTTCCGAATAGACCTATTTCGAAAAACATGTAATCATTGTTGAGCTAAACATTGGTGGGTTTAGCCACCATTACTGAATATTCACTTTCAATCCGTTGGGAACCTTTTCAAGTCGTCTAGGCAAGGTACTAGCAACTCCTTTTTTACTAGTTCCTTTAGCCCTTGCAAGCTGTGGCTCCTCGGCCCAGTCAGAAGCTAATTCTAAAAAGCTATCGCCTGCAACCACAGAGGAAATTTTCTTGTATAGGGGTATTGGCGCCTCATATCTTTGTAATGCTAGATCTGCAGGGATTGAGTTCCCTAAGGCGGTTGGTATTGCAGCAGCAACTTATGCACAAGTTCTAAATGGTAGGCATGGAGGCTTCGTTGTTTCTGCAGGAGAAGAGAAACTAACTAATAAACAGCTTTTTAGTGGAGCTGAGTTCCAGATAGTTACTGGTGCTTTGCAGTACTGCCCTAAACAGGTCCCAGACGATGTAAAGGAAAAGGTTCAGGACGCACTTCGAAAACAAAATGAGGGTGGAAAATTATAAATACTTTGTCTTGATGAAAATCAAGACAAAGTATTTACTTGGACCTTTAAATACAGATAATTGAACTATTTGTTCAATTATCTTATAATCTTTTGATTAAAATCAATTCAAAAGATTGTTATTCCTTGCTTTTTGCCCCAGCTTAAGTATATGTCAAAGAAAAAAGCAATCAGCCTTTCCGATTACGCTCCATATCCATTTCTAATCCCTAAGATTGAGCTAGATTTCTCTCTACATGAAAAGCATGTTGATGTAGAGAGCACTTTATATATAGAGCCTTTATTTTGTACTTTACAGCCACTAATCTTACAAGGAGTTGACTTGCAATTAGATTCAATATCGTTAAATGGAATTGACTTGGAGTGTGATTCTTATTTTATAGACAGTGACAAGTTGGTTATACTTAAAACTCCAGAAAAGCCATTTAAGCTCAATTTAAAAACAAGGTTAGACCCTTTTAGTAATACTTCACTGGAAGGGCTTTACTCTAGCGACAAAATGTTGACTACACAGTGTGAGGCTGAGGGATTCAGGAGAATTTGTTTTCACCCTGATAGGCCAGACGTATTAAGCACTTATAAGGTCAGAATAGAAGCTGAGAGGGAGAAATACCCTGTACTTATATCAAATGGCAACCAAATCTATGCAAGAGCAGTAAAAAATAATTCGTCCAGACATGAGGTTTATTGGGAGGACCCTTTCCCAAAACCTTCTTATCTATTTGCTTTGGTTGCGGCAGATCTTATTGATGTCAGTGCGGAATATAAATCTAAATCTGGGAGGCGAATATCTATTAATTTGTATGTTGAACATGGCGATGAAAAATATACACAACATGCTATAGAATCTTTAATTAGAGCGATGAAATGGGATGAATTGGTATATGGTCTTGAGTATGATTTAGATGAATATAATATTGTCGCTGTTAGACATTTTAATATGGGTGCAATGGAGAATAAAAGCTTAAATATATTTAATTCGAAACTTGTTTTAGCTAATTCGGAAATCGCTACTGACGATGAACTTGAAAGGATTGAAGGAGTAATAGCCCATGAATATTTCCATAATTGGACTGGCAATAGAATTACATGTAGAGATTGGTTTCAGCTTTCTTTAAAGGAAGGACTGACAGTATTTAGAGATCAGTGTTTTACGTCAGATATGCATTCAGCTTCTGTAAAACGTATACAAGATGTTCGATTTCTTAGGAATACTCAATTTCGTGAAGATGCTGGACCAACTGCTCATCCTGTGAAGCCAACTAAATATGTAGCGATTGATAACTTTTATACGACAACTATTTATGAGAAAGGAGCAGAGTTGATTCGAATGCTTCAGACATTGATTGGTGCAGAAGGATTTATGGCAGGTATTGAACTTTTTATAGAACGTTTTGATGGATGTGCTGTTACAACAGAAGATTTTGTAAAAGCCATAGTGGATGGGGCTTGTAATTTTAATGAGGAGCTTAATTTTGATATTGATCAGTTTTTTCTTTGGTATTCTCAACCTGGAACCCCACAAGTTTCTATTAGTAGAAATTGGGATGCGCAGGAAGGGCAATTAACCTTAACCTTTCAGCAATTTGCACCATCTTTACAAGACAAGAATAAGAGTAAGGAAGATTCATTTGTAATTCCGGTAGCTTTTGCTTTAGTTAATTCCAATGGGCGGATTGGAGAGGCAAAATTGTTTGTTTTGGATAAACCTAAACAAGAGTTGATAATTGAAGGTCTACCTAAAACATCATCTGCCCCTGTTGTATCAGCCTTTAGGAATTTTACTGCTCCAGTTAAATGGAAATCTGATCTTTCCCGAGAAGAATCTTTACTCTTATTGCAGTCAGATGATGATCCATTTTCTCGCTGGGAAGCTGCACAGTCACTTATTCGAGAAGTAATTATTGCCAGAGCAAATTCCACTCCTGAATATAAACTAGAGGAGAGTTTATATAAAGTCTTTGAGAAACTTATACAAACAATGTCAAATCAAGATCAGACTACCCTAGCCACTTTGCTCCAAATTCCTGGATTATCTGAATTGGAAGCTTTTCAACAACCAGCTGATCCAATTGGTTTGTATGAGGCAATAATATATTTTAAATCATTTCTAGGAAAGAAACTTTTAGATTCTTTGAGCCCGTTGTTAGATAGAAACCTTTTAGCAATAAGTTTTGAGTGGCCACATGGATGTGGAGAGAGAAAGATTAATGAGATCTTTTGGAGTTGGCTAGCATTGGCTGGAGACCATGAAATTCGCAAACAAGCGTTAAATGCGATAGATAGTGGATCGATGACTTTGGCTAGAGCTGCTCTAAACGCATTGCAACCAATTGATTGCAATGAAAGGGAAATTGCTTTTAATAACTTTTATAGGCGTTGGAAAAATCATCCGATAATTCTTGATACTTGGTTTGCCTTAGAAGCTTCCACTCCAAGGCCAGATGCTTTGGATCGAGTTAGATCCTTATTATCACATCCTAGATTTGATCCAATTGCTCCAAATTCAATTCGCGCAGTATTAGGCGGATTCGCCTCAAATACAAAGGCTTTTCATTCACAAGATGGAAGTGGATATATGTTTATGGCTGAGCAAATTTGTTCTATTGATAGCAGAAACCCAATTACGGCCTCTCGCTTGGCAAAAGTTTTTAGTCGGTGGCGGAGTTATGTCCCTATAAATCGAAATGCTATGTCTAAAGCAATTAGAAAGCTTTCTAAGGAAAACCTATCTTCAAATACTAGAGAAGTAGTTGATTTAATAGATTCATGATCTAAATATTATTAAGTGGTTTCATTTTTACAGAAAATCAGTTCGACTATTCCGAGAATATTTCCATTTTATTGGATAACTAATTCTTTGATTTAGCGAAACATTGAGCTTACTGAGCTTTCCTCATGAATTCGCCAAATTGCTTCACCCAACATATTTGCTACTGACAATACCTCTAATTGTTGAAAATTTTGTTTTTGTTTAATTGGAATACTATTAGTAACTATAACTTTTTCAAATAGGCCTTCTTTAGATAATCTTTCACTTGCAGGTGGAGAAAATACAGCATGAGAGGCGCATGCTATTACTCTTTTGGCACCTTCTTTCCTAAGAAGTTCTGCTCCATTACAAATGGTTCCTCCAGTATCAATCATGTCGTCGATAAGTATTGCTGTTTTTCCTGCTACATCTCCAATAACTGTGAGACTTTCTGCAACGTTGTGAGCTGATCGACGTTTGTCAATAATTGCCAATGGAGCATCTTTCATTTGTTTTGCAAAAGCTCTAGCTCTTGCAACTCCTCCTACATCAGGAGATACAACTACGATCTCTCCCAAGTCTTTTGTTGAGAGATAGTCAACTAATACCGGAGACCCATAAATATGGTCACAAGGGATGTCAAAATATCCCTGGATTTGTGCTGAATGGAGGTCCATTGCAAGAACTCGATCTACTCCAGACGAAACAAGTAGGTTGGCAGTAAGTTTCGCGGTTATTGATTCTCTACCAGCTGTTTTGCGATCCGCCCGTGCATATCCGTAATAAGGGATTACAGCAGTTATCTGTCTTGCTGATGCACGTTTACATGCATCGACCATGATCATGAGCTCCATTAGGTTGTCATTAACTGGCGCACATGTAGGTTGTATTAGAAAGACATCACAACCACGAATTGATTGTTGTATTTGTACGTAAAGCTCACCATCAGCAAATCTTTTGCAAACAAGAGGTCCATCAGTAATCCCTAAATAATGAGCTATCTCTTTAGCTAAATGAGGGTTTGATGTTCCGCTGAAGATCCTCAGCCTTCTTGTGTCGTTATGGCTGAGGTTCTCCTGATCAGTACGTGCTGCGGTTTGAAAAATTGTCACGGTGCCCGCAAGCAATATCTGCTGTATACCAATCGTAGTGCTGTGATGGCTACAACAACAATTTTTTTTTAATCACGTTATGGTTATTTTGAAAAGATGATGCCTCATAAACCTTTTTTAGTTAGCACTGGAAACTGGCCAAGTCATCAAATGAGGGCCGGAAGGAGTGCTCTTTCCCAGTCCTGGGGAGGAGATCTTATCCAATTTTCATGCTCTTCTTCTCCTAAGCAAGTCCTGAATTGCTTGCCTAATGAAGAGGGCTTGGTTCAGTTGGTTGGTGATCCTGCCCTTTTGATCCCCGATGAAGGAAGCTGGTTAGAGGCACTGGCTGCATGGCGACAGCCAACGCTATTGATGGTCTCCCCATTAGATACTGGAGATATTCCTGGGATGGCGGCAGCCTATGTGGCTCTTTGCAAAGTGCTTTCTGTGCCTCTTATAGGAATTTTGCAAATCGGAGGAACTTGGAGACAACATGACCGAAGGCTAGATGGCTTGCCTTGGTGCGGTTGCCTTGCAGGTGACTATCAAGCTGATGATAAATCTCAACATATCTTTGTTCCTACAGATGATACTAATCTCGAGCATGTAGTCTCTATAGCTCGTTCTAGGTTCTATAAATTGATGGATAATTAGAGTGTGTCTTCACTGAGACAATCTTTGCTCGCTAAATCTATTTATATCTTTAAGTTTTTCCCTTGTTATATTTATCTTTACTAGAGGAATCTGGCGGAAAACAATAGACCTATTTTTATTTAATGCAATTGAAAGTAAACTATTGAATTCATTTTTTGTAAGATTTGTTTTGATTTTTTTGGAAACTTTTCGTTGAATAAGTTTTAGTTTGCCTAGACCTCTTGACGTTGTTATTTTAATTAAAATTCCTTTTATTATAGCCTCTCTCCTATTTAACTTTGTGATTGGAGAATATAGTTTGTCTCTTAATATATATAGATTCTTTGCAAAATCTCCGTCAATTTTTTTAGTCACAGTAGAAACCTCTATACTATTTTGATCTTTAATAGCCTCCTTCAATAATTCTGGTTTCAACTCAACTTTTATTCCTCCAAGGCCCTCTACAATTTCTCTAAGGACTTCTATATTTGTAACTGCATAACGTTGAGGTGCCTTTGGTGAGAGATCGACTGCTAGCTTTATCAAATCAGCTGTAAGAGCAACTCCACCATTGTTATATGCTGAAGAAAGTAAGCCGAAATCTTCTTCTTCTGGAAGGGTGATTTCAGCATCAGTTGGAACTTGGATTACAGTTATTATTCCTTTGGGTTCAAACTTTATTAGTAATAAGCTATCTATTTTGTCTATGCTATTTTTTCCTGATTTATTATTCAGGTTTTCAATGCTTTTGTTGTTTGTCAAAATTAGTAGGATACTTATTGGTTCTGAGGGAATGGGGGTGTTTCTTATATTTCTTTCAATGCTAGATCCGATAATTTCAACTTGGTCAGGGACTGGCCATATTATGTTCAATGTTGTGCTTACAATCCAAGCCCCTGCGAGCGCAGTTCCAATACGATGAAGTGCTCGACCTGGATAGTTACCCAACCAAGGAATGGATGGAGTCAGCGGCTTTGTATTCTTGCGAGCAGTTTCCTTCATACTTTTGATTTTAAGTTTTAATTACCTCAAATATTCATGACCATGGAATTAATTAGATAAATTTGGAAAATTATTTTCCTGACTGGTTTTGATTTGACTATTTTTGACGAAATAACCCAGCCAAGAGCTTCTACGCCATTATCATTGGCATAAAAAGCTTCTCCAATTGAGTTTAAATAACATAGAGAATACAGACTCTATTTGATTGTCTTTGATTTTCTTTTTCTTCTAATTCATGATGGTTGAGTCCAATCAAGTATTAGCAGGTGCTACCGGAGTTCTTCTCCATCCAACTGCTTTACCTAATAGTCCAGTATGTGGAAGCTTTGGTGCGCCTGCACGCAATTGGTTGAAATATCTAGCTTGCAATGGAATTGGTGTTTGGCAATTTTTGCCCCTTGCCCCACCCGATTCAACAGGCTCTCCATATAGCTCTCCTTCAAGTTTTGCTTACAACCCATGGTTCTTAGATGTAGATGATCTTGTTGAACAGGGATTCCTCGATTCATCTCTAATGGATGAACTTCCTGTTGCTTTAGAGGGGCAAACACATTTCGTTGATTTTGATTTGGCAGATTTACGCAGCAAAACATTGGGACGTCTACTGCTAGAAGGTTGGGCTAATCAAGGTTCTGAAAGACACTTGGCTTTTGATGATTGGTGTCGTGAACAGTTTTGGCTTGAAGATCATGCCTCTTTTATGGAGTTACGTCGTCAGTTTCAAGGGTTGCCATGGTGGCAGTGGCCTGAAAAGTTTTCTTTGCGTGAAGAGAGTTCTTTGAATAGCTGGAAAAATCAGCATCAGAATAATTTGTTAGAGCATCGTTTGTTGCAGTGGCATCTTGATAGGCAATGGCAGGTTTTAAGGATGCAGGCAAGAGAACTTGGTGTTTTGCTATTTGGAGATTTGCCTTTTTACGTTTCTAGAGATAGTGCAGATGTTTGGAGTAATCGCTCACTCTTTTCAGTTTTTCCAGAAGGAGAATTAGAATTTCAAAGCGGAGTTCCGCCAGATTATTTCTCAAATACAGGTCAGCTGTGGGGAACTCCTGTTTATCGTTGGAAAAACCACCAAAATTCAGAATTTCGTTGGTGGAGAAGCAGATTTGCTCGCCATTGGCAGCAAATGGACTTGTTGCGCCTTGATCATTTTCGAGCTTTATATTCGTATTGGTCAGTACCAGGAGATAAAGAAACTGCTGAAGATGGGGAGTGGTTGCCTTCTCCTGGTTCAGAGTTGCTTGAGCTGTTAAGAGATGACTGTAATGGGAGAATCCCTTTAGTTGCCGAAGATTTGGGAATAATTACTTCAGGCGTCGAAGAGTTAAGAACTCAATTCTCTCTTCCTGGAATGAAGATACTTCAGTTCGCTTTTGATGGAGACTTATGTAACCCGCACCTTCCTGAGAATTTCCATGGGAATGCTTGGGTTGCTTATACAGGGACTCACGACAACCCCACAACTCTTGGTTGGTGGAAAAGTCTCAATGAAGAAGTTCGGGAGAGAGTATTTGAAGAAATTAAGAATGAATTTGGTCAGCCATGTTGGCAGTTGCTTGAGATTGGCTTAGCGTCAAAAGCTAAATTATTTGTCGCTCCTTTACAGGATATACTTTGTCTAGATGATGATGCCCGGTTTAATAAACCCGGCTCAATTGTAAGCAATTGGCGATGGCGATTAGATGCTTTTAATGCTTACTTTTTTGACTCGTTAAAACTTTATGGTGAGCGAGGTATTTTTTGGGGTAGAAGCTTTGATGATGCAGCTTCTTTATTAAAATTTTCGTCGAGCCTATAGACACCTTCATCATTAGAACTTGGAATGTATCTGCTACCTTTCCAAGTAATAGAGTCTTTGGAAGTTGGAGGGGGATTTACAGTGATGACTACTGGTGGTGTTATATTTAATTTAATTTCACCACTTACTCTGCTTAAATTAGCTTGATACCCTCCTTTTAACTCTTTTACAGTTAACTTGCTTGGATTAATTAAATTAATTATTAAAGTTTCGGTTTTGTTTAAATTTAAAGCTTTATTAAACATATTTTTGAAGACTATCCATGGAGTAAACCTCTTAGTTTTTGGTATTTGATTGATTGGTTGTTTAGACTCTTGATTAGATATAACTTGTTTTGAACTGGCTATATGTTTCTTTGTTTGCATGATAGGGCTTATTGTTTGATTATTCGAGATGGCTATATTTCTTTGATGATTATTTAGCAATAATATGCTTAAAAGCATTAGAGAAATGTAAGCTGCAGATCCTTGCCAGGTTGTAAATAAATCAATACTTTCAGGTATAAATGTTCTTACAATTGTTGCTTCCTTTGCCTCTTTCGTTTCTATTAGAGCTCCTTTGAGACTGCCTCTTTCAAGATTTAGTTGATTTTCGAGAATGATTAGCATTGAGGCTAAGTAAGCCCTCTCTGGAAGTTTATTAACCCAACCTTCCTCTATGGCTTCTAATACTGTCGTAGAAATACGTGTTTTAACTCCAAGATCATTGCGGCTAATTCCATATTCAAGTCTTCGTCGCTTTAATATTTGACCAGCTTTCAAAAATGAATTTTCTAAAATTTTTGGCGAATTATTTTCATCCATTGATTTGTTTTTTCGGTTCAGCCATGGCGAATTAATTCTCATTAATCTGACATTTTTGTTTTTATAGGACTGATGATGGGATGCCATTCATTTGGTTCTACGTCTCTCCATTCACCTTCTTTTAAGTCATTAAGGTTAAAACTGGCAATTCCAGTTCTTTTAAGGTCAATTACTGGATGACCTAACTGACTAGCAATCCTTCGAATTTGTCTATTTCTTCCTTCACCTAGTACAACTTTTATCAGGCTTTGAGCCTTTTTGAATCGCAGTACTTCAATCTTGGCTGGCATTGTTGGACGCCCATCAAGGATTAAGCCTTTTCTCCATTTGTCTAGAGATTCGTCTGAGGGAATTCCTTCGAGCCAAACATTGTAAGTTTTTAAATGTAAGTATCTAGGATGAGTTAAACGAAGAGTTAGATCTCCAATATTGGTAAGTAGAATCGCTCCTCTGCTATCACGGTCTAATCTCCCTACAGGATAAAGACCTTTGCGTAATCTATTTGGAATGAGGTCTAGAACTGTTTTTCTGTTGTGAGGGTCATGGCAACTACATATAACTCCAAGTGGTTTATTTAAAAGAATTACTTTGCATTCATTTGCTTGAGGAATTGGAGAGTTGTCGACCAAAACTTCATCCATGATTGGATCTGCTTTGTCTCCTAGATTTGCCACTTTCCCGTTGACCTTTACACGTGAATCGACTAACAATTTCTCTGCATGTCTTCTTGAGCACATCCCTGACGCTGCAATCAACTTTTGTAGACGATGTGTTGGCATCTTTAGAATTGCTCGTCTTATGAAGAGGCTAGCTTTTGGAAAGTGTCAATATTCTTGCATCTTAAATAAAATAATTCAGCATGGATTGTGCTTACTTGCCTTATATACACTAATTTAATTATCTGAGACCAGCCGCAGATTTTCATATTGATTCTAGTTTGGATTGATATATTGAAGACATTTGGTTATCAGGATTATTTAAATTGACCAATAAGTAGGCAGATTTTTGGTCAATTCATATCGAATAATCTGCTTTCAATATAAGAACTTAATGTGGGAAATATCTTCCAGGACATTGATTCTAATAAGCATTTAGTCTTACTTTTAGATCCCTTCGTTTGC
>QCFB01000002.1 GCA_003280345.1 Prochlorococcus sp. AG-363-A16 | reverse complement strand
GAAGGGTTTTGGGGACCTTTGACCCTCAACAGGTTATGGTGTCTATTTGGCACATGTTAAATATTGCATTGCTGCCAAATCAAAACCACCTTTCAAACTTCAAGGAAAGATGATCAAGCTCCGCCTGAAGCGGTTTGGGAAGAAGAGAGAAGCTAGTTTTCGCCTGGTCGCTTGTAATAGCACCTCGCGACGCGATGGGCGCCCTTTACAGGAACTTGGTTTTTACAATCCCAGAACTAAAGAAACAAGATTGGATACTGAGGCATTGAGGTCTCGTCTTAGTCAGGGGGCGCAACCAACTGATGCAGTTCGCTCTTTATTAGAAAAAGGTGGTCTTTTGGAAAAGAAGGTTCGCCGAGCTGAAATAGTTGGCAAGGCAAAACAGGCAGAAGCAAGAAAATCAGCCGCAAAAGATTCAGCTAAAAAGCATTTAGATGAGAAACAAAAAGAAGCTGAAGTTATGGAAGAAAATCCAGCTGATGGTGCAGAAGCCTGATTAGCTCTATGAATGAAGCAACCTCTACGGGTAGCTTCCTAATTGATCTTCCAGATCCAAATGCAGCCTTAGCTCTTTCAGGAGAAGGGCAGAAAACACTTCACCGCTTAGAAGCCCTAACAGGAGCTTCTTTGGTCATGAGGGGCTTGCAGCTCGAAATCAGTGGCAGACCTTCTCAATTGGAACGTGCAGCTGCTTTGGTTGAACTAATGCGACCGATTTGGCAGGAAGGAGAGGTTGTTTCTCCGGTGGATTTGCAATCTGCGCTTACTTCTCTTGATACAGGCCGTAGAGAAGCCCATGTGGAACTCGGAAACCAAGTTCTTGCTCGTAGTCAAAGAGGAAAACTTCTAAGACCCAGGACATTGAGACAAAAAGCTTATGTAGAGGCTATGGAGGCCAATGATCTAACTTTTGCATTGGGGCCAGCTGGTACTGGTAAAACATTCTTGGCCACAGTTCTTGCCGTGAGAATGCTTTCTGAGAGGAAGGTAGAGCGACTAGTTTTGACTAGACCCGCAGTAGAAGCCGGAGAAAGGTTGGGGTTTTTGCCTGGAGACCTTCAGCAGAAGGTTGATCCATATTTACGCCCTCTTTATGACGCCTTGCATTCTTTATTAGGACCAGAAAAGACAACGAGCTTGCTTGAGAAAGGGGTAATAGAAGTAGCTCCTCTTGCTTATATGCGAGGCAGGACTCTTGAAGAAGCATTTGTAATTCTTGATGAAGCTCAAAACACAACTTCAGCTCAGATGCGAATGGTCTTGACAAGGCTTGGAGAAAGGTCTCGCATGGTGGTAACTGGAGATGTGACACAGGTCGATCTTCCTAATGGTCAGCCAAGCGGGTTAGTGGAAGCTTCTGATTTGCTAGAAAAAATCGAAGGAATTGCTGTTTGTCGTTTGACTTCTTCAGATGTACTTAGACATCCTTTAGTCCAGAGAGTAGTTGATGCTTATGCTCGCAAAGACAAGCGATAGGGACATCCGCACTAACTAATCTAAGCAACTAATTTTTTTTACTGGCAAAGTAAAGTGGTTAAGTGATCTGGTTAGTTATGCCAGCAAGCAGCAATTTCCAACAGGCCATCCGTGAGGCTCAATCGAGTTCTCTTGTAGGACCAAATGTTGTCAACAAAGCCCTCCCTTATGTTGGGGGTGGAATGGTTTTGACAGCTGGAGGGGTTATAGGCGGCCTTTCCCTGCAGGTTGCTAACCCAGGATTGTTTATGCCTCTTTTCTGGGTAGCCCTAATAGGTAATTTTATTTTGTTTTTCGTGGCACAGAATGTTGCCCTGAAGGCAAATAACTCCACTGCGCTTCCTTTACTTAGTGCATATAGCCTCATTACTGGTTATACCCTTAGTGGGATAGTGGCCATTGCAATTGGATCAGCTGGCATGGGCGCAGTTGGAACGGCTGCCTTGGCTACTGGAATAACTTTTGCTATAGCTTCTGTTGTAGGTCGGCGGATGAGTGACAGTGTTGGTCAGGCTTTAAGTGGTGTTGTTGGCCTAGGACTTGTTGGCTTAATCATTGCAATGCTTGTCCAGATTGTTGGAGGGCTTTTTGTTCCAGGAATGTTTGGGGGAAGTGGCCTTGAGTTGATGATTGCTGGTTTTGGGACAGTTTTGTTTGTAGGAATGTCTTTTGTTGACTTCTACACAATGCCGAGAACCTATAGAGATGATCAATATTTGGCTGGAGCCTTAGGGATGTATTTGACCTACATAAACTTGTTCATATTTATCCTGCGGTTAATGATCGCTTTGCAAGGTGGCGGGAGAAGGGATTAATAAATTAATTAATAGCTTTTACGGTTTTTAAAATGCATAAGGGAGGTGATTCCCTTATGCATTTTAATTATCTGTAACTGAGGCAATACTTAAGGCAATAGCTTGTTTTTGTTCGTTGTCATATCCCCAACGCTCTAGAAAATCTTGGTCATTTCCTTTTCCTTTAGTTGCTTCTAGAAGGTCTTCTAATCTTTGTTTGACTTGGTGAGGCTCTAGAAGCCTTAGTAGATCAATGCATCTTGCAGTTACTCTTTCAGAGCCTTCCTGTTGTTTGGAATCTTGGTTTCGTTGATGGTGTAAAGCCATTGCTGAACTCATGGCTAAATTTCGAACTGTTAGGTCCACAACAATTTCCCCTGCTTCTCTTAGCTGCAAGATTAGTGAGTGTGGGAGACGATCCATTAGAGGGCAATCACTTGCGAGGGTGATAACAAAAAAGCCACGTGCGCCATTGCGACTTACTAAAAGATCAGCAACCCTATCTGCTAAGACTTCGTCACTTAGTTCACCTACTTCCCATGCATTACACCAATAAAGGGCAGCATTCATTGCTTCTTCAAATGAGGGCTTTTTAATGCTCATAGCTTTCAGGAGCTTTTAGCGTCAGGCTATGGGAAATTTCTCCCCTCAGGAAATGTCATCACTTGGTTCAATGCCAGAGGGATATAGATCGGGTTTTGTAGCGTTGATTGGGAGGCCCAATGTAGGCAAGTCAACTTTGGTGAATCACTTGGTAGGAGAGAAAGTAGCAATCACTTCGCCAGTTGCCCAAACCACTCGTAATAGATTACGAGCAATTTTGACTACTCCAAAAGCTCAACTTGTCATAGTAGATACTCCAGGCATTCATAAACCTCATCATTTACTGGGAGAAAGACTTGTAAAAAGTGCCAAGTCGACAATCGGTGAAGTTGATGTTGTATTACTTTTGTTAGAAGCTTGTCATCCTCCTGGGAAGGGTGATTCATTCATTGTTCAACTACTTGAACAACAAAATATACCCGTATTGGTTGCTTTGAATAAATGGGATTTAATTCGGGAAGAGCATTTTTCTCAAAGAGAGAATGAATACAAAAATATTTTTGCTAACTCGTTTTGGCCTATTCATCGCGTTAGCGCTGTTAGTGGTGCAGGGTGTAATGAGTTGATTAAAACTTTAGGGGAGCACTTGCCAATTGGTCCTCAGCTTTACCCTTCAGACATGGTCTCTGACCAACCTGAGAAATTTCTTTTGGCTGAATTGATTCGAGAACAAGTACTTCTCCATACACGAGAGGAGGTCCCGCATAGTGTTGCTGTGACTATTGACCGAATAGAAGAGGTGCCTGGTGCAAAGCGCAATAGAGATAAGAATTTACGTACGGCTGTATTGGCAACGGTTTTGGTGGAACGCAAAAGCCAAAAGGGTATTTTGATTGGTAAAGGTGGAGTGATGTTGAGGACAATTGGTCAAGGTGCGAGGCTCCAGATGCAAGCATTGATTGAGGGGCAGGTTTATCTGGAATTATTTGTGAAAGTGGTACCAAATTGGAGAAGCAAACCTGCTCGACTATCGGAATTAGGTTACGAGGCGAATTAAATGGCACCTTTGCGTTTCGATGTTATTAGTTTATTTCCACAAGCCTTTGAGGCGTTGGCTTCTCTGGGAGTAATTGGACGTGCCTTCGCTGCTGGAATTGTCTCATTGAAAATCCATAACCCTCGTGACTATGTATCTGATGCCTACCGTAAGGTTGACGATGAGCCATATGGAGGTGGGGCTGGCATGGTGCTCAAGCCAGAGCCAGTATTTTTTGCCTTTGAATCAATCCCTATTCATGGGCGACGTAGGGTTTTAATGATGACTCCTCAGGGCAAGCCACTTGATCAATGTGATTTGCGTCGATGGTCTTTAGATTATGACCAGTTGGTTTTACTTTGTGGTCATTACGAGGGTTTTGATGAACGCATTCGATCTCTGGTTGACGAAGAAATTTCTTTAGGAGACTTTGTTCTTACTGGTGGTGAGTTGCCTGCAATGGTTGTTATAAATGGTGTAGTGCGCTTGCTGCCAGGGACGGTTGGCTCTCAAGAGTCTTTATTGGAGGAGAGTCATACTGATTTGCTTCTTGAACACCCTCATTACACGAGGCCAGCAGAGTTTCGGGGAATGAAGGTCCCAGATGTATTACGTAGTGGCAATCATCTTGAAGTTGCAAAGTGGCGTGAAAAACAACGTCAATTAAGGACTCGAGACCGTCGGCCTGATCTTTATGAACGTTGGTTTGATAAACAGCGACGTCAAAGCTGAAAATAGAAGAACTTGTTTGTGTCTTTGTGCAATTTCGGATTGGTAATGGTTACGACATTCACCGACTTGTCCCAGGTAGGGCATTGGTCCTTGGCGGTGTAAGGCTAAGTCATCCAGATGACCTAGGGCTTGATGGACATAGTGATGCTGATGTTCTTGCTCATGCGATTATGGATGCATTACTTGGAGCTCTTTCTCTAGGGGATATTGGCAAATACTTTCCCCCAGAAGACCCTCAATGGAAAGGCTCTGACAGCTTGAAGCTGCTTGAGAATGTTGTTGCTCTTGTAGTTGAACGGGGTTGGCGAATAGTGAATATTGATTCAGTGGTTGTAGCAGAGCGACCTAAATTAAAACCTCATATTGATCAAATGAGAAATAATTTGTCTGAACACATGGGTGTGTCAGTGGACTTGGTTGGGGTAAAAGCTACAACCAATGAGGCTCTTGGTCCTGAAGGACGAGAGGAAGGTATTAGTAGTCATGCAGTTGTCTTGTTGGAGCGAGAGCGAATATGAAGAAAAAACTATTAAGAGTAATTCTTAGACGATTTCTTAGTTCATTAGCGCTGATTCTGGGATCTCTGATGCTTATGTTTGTTAATACTCAAGTGGCATTTTCAGCTTTGTCCAATAGCTCTGCTTCAAATGATCAAATTGTTATTGAGCACCTCCGCCTTCATGTCTCTGAGGTTGATAAGAATGCTTGGTTGAATGCAGAAAAAGATAGTTGGGAGAAATGGTTGACTGATAAGAGAGGTTTTCTTGGAAGGCAATTATTTTGGGATCCTCAAAGAGAAGAAGCTGTTTTATTGATTAGTTGGGCTAGTCGTGCTGATTGGAAAGGTATCCCTCAAAAGGAGATAAGCGCGGTGCAAGAACATTTTGAAGAGCTTGCACGTAGTGGAACAGGTAAGGGAAGTGGCAACCCTTTCCCAATTTTGTTCGAAGGTGAATTGTTACCTCAGTGACTAAAACACAAGCGAGGTTGGACCTTCAGCGCAGAAAGCGACTTGGCATGGTTGAGGCTATTTGGGGGGAACACAAGAGTATTGATCAAATCGCGGAAATTTTGAAGAAACTCCAGGAAGCGCAAGAATTAGCTTTGGTTACAAGAATTGATCCTGAAAAAGCTAGAGCAATAAAAGAACTTTTTGAAAATGCTGAATTTCATGAAAAGGCACGTTGCTTGACTTTAGGGAAACCTGCGAAGTCGCAAAAATCTCTTGGGGAAGTAATTGTTGTAACTGGTGGAACCAGTGATCTTTTGGTTGCTGCTGAAGCTGAATTAGCTTTGCGTTGGCACGGGATTAAGACGAAGATTGTCTTGGATGTGGGTGTGTCTGGATTGCATCGAGTTTTGGATCAGTTGAAGAGGCTTAAGAAAGCCAAAGTTTTGATTGTTTGTGCTGGTATGGAGGGCGCTTTGCCTACGGTAATTTCAGGTTTGTTGTCTCAACCTGTAATTGGGGTGCCCGTGTCAGTTGGATATGGGGTAAGTGCAGGAGGGAAGGCTGCTCTTGCCGGAATGCTTGCAAGTTGTGCGCCAGGACTATTAGTCGTCAATATTGACAACGGTTATGGAGCAGCTATGGCGGCGATACGAATTCTGAAGGCGTGAAAATGTCTTGAGGATTCTGATTATTTAGTTAAGAGTGAGGGTAGGTTGGCAGAATTTTAGAGGTTTCATCCTTCTTAATATCTAGTAGTTTCTCCACCCACAATTTCATTGAAAGAGGCAAACGTCCTTGTTCATATCTAAGAATTGCTTCGAAAAGAACAGGACTATTTACCCAGTGAATGGCTCTTCTTCTCATTTAATTGTTCCCTTTGCACCGAAGGTGGGTTATCTCAGGCTTTGATGCAATAGGGGAAAGTGAAAATCAGTCTTGATCGTTGCATTTGGTGCCAAGCCTTGAAAGCTCGTCGCTGTGGTTTGTTGATTCAACATCAAGCAATCGTCTGACAAGTTCTGAAAGGTCTCGCTGTGCAAGCTCTCCATTGTTCTCCCACTTCATGGCGCGTGGACCTTGGCTGGATGAAGCGGACACTTGCTTAGAGTATTTAGTGCTACATAAGATAATTGTGTTGATGTCCTGATTTGGTTCTTGTTGCACATTTTGGCTAAAGAAATTGTTAAGAATTTTGGTTGAGGGCTATAAATTTAAGGGTTTAAAGGTGCTTTAGGTTTGGATATGCAGTTACCAGTTCCTCAGCGCTAAGGACGTCACCTTGTCCTTCTGGTTGCCATATCACTTCTAAGGCAATGAGATCGGATACAGGAATGGACCCAAGTAAGCGAAGGCTTTCTTTTAGTTGCTCACTGCTATTTAGGGCTTGGAAGTTTGTTCTACTTCTGGATGCGACCAAGATTGTTACTGCTATGTATTCATTGGTTAAATCTGCGTCTCCTGATTTGGTAGAAGATGTTTTGTCCGAGAAAAGGTTCCCAGATACATTTGAGGTGACCTCTGCATTTAATTTGCTTCGTTCTGTCAATGAAAGTCTGTTGAAGGTTGATTCGGCAGAATTGAATGGCACATTCCCTGTTTCTAAATTTGCATATACCCATAGATTTGGTTGTCTTAGAAGAGAGAGGGTTGTTTCTTGTAAGACTTGTTGTAACCCATTTGTATTACTAGTGTTTGCAGTAGAGGCGAGTTTGCGAAGATCTTCTTGTAGCTCTTTTGCGCTTGCCAGGAGACCAATTTGCAGCTGAACCATTGATACAGGGTCTTGGCTCCTATTAGTAAGAACTCTGGGACTTTCCATTGAGGGTGAGCTCCCTCCTCGAATTGCATTGGCTATTACGCCAACAATCGACATGAGAATCAAAAAGCCGAAAAGGCCGCCTCCTCCAAATCCAAATATGGGAACTATGAATGGGAATCCAATGCCGCCACCTCTGTACCCACCTCCGTAACCTCCTCCATAGCCACCTCTGTAGCCACCTCCATAACCTCCCGTCCTTGGCATAGAAGGAGCTCTGAAGCTTCCCCCTCCAATACGCCCGCCGCTAGCTGCTTGGCTTGGTTGAGGCTGTAAAAAAATTAACCCCGTTATTAGTACAGGGACTATTAGTGCCTTGATCCATCTCCTTAAAGGGAAGGGGAAGACGGGGTTTAATAAATTGGCCAATTTATGCTCGACAATTGAATTGACTTTAGGAACCTCCTCCAACAATCGTAACTATTTCGAGAGTGTCTCCATCTTTTATTTTTTGTTGTTCCCATTTTTCTGGAGTCAAGATTTTTCCGTTGTACTCAACTACAACTAGACGAGGATGATGGCCTAATTGCTTAATTGCATTTGCAAGACTTGGTTGGTGTTCATTTGAACTTAAGTATTTGAACTCCCCATTGACCTTGAGTTTCATGAGAGCTCCTTGAGTAGTTCTAGGCTTGCCAAGGATGGGTCTTTGGCATTCATAATTGCGTTGGAGATAGCTATTTTCTTTGCTCCCGCAGCACGAACCGAATTCAAGTTTGAGGCATTTACTCCACCAATAGCAAACCAAGGTAGATGTGTTGTCTTTGATACCTCACTTACGTAATTAAGGCCCAAAGGTTTTAGTTCTGGCTTTGTCTTTGTGGAGTGTACTGGGCCTACCCCAAGATAATCACAACCTTCTTCCTGAGCATTTTTCAGTTGTTTAATTGAGTGTGTACTGCGCCCTATAAGCCTTTCATTCCCAAGCAATTTACGCGCTGTCTTGGTTGGAAGATCATCTTGACCTAGATGAACACCATCTGCTTCAGAGGCCAATGCAATATCAATTCGATCATTGATAATGAAAAGTGCTCCGAAGCTCTTGCAAATAGAAGAGAGTTCCTTTGCTTCGGCAAGTCTTTGCATATCATTGCTTTCTTTGCAACGATATTGGACCATATCTACACCTGCCTCAAGAGCTAAAATAATAGTCTTAGAGAAATCTGCTTTTGGAGAAGTGATTAAGCAGATCTTGCAATTTAAAAGTTTTTCATGACGGAAATTGTAAATATTTGCTTTGAGAACAGTTATTTCAAGTTCATAAAGTCCATATCTAATTTTGGAAGCACTTTCTGCGAGCTTAGGGTCTGTCGCTCTGGCGAACTCTTCAAGAACTCTTAGTGCTTCTTGGGCTCTTCCAAAGTTTGCTGCTATTACACCTTGAGGGAAGTTTCTGGTCTCTTGAGCTGGATGTCGGAGGCCTAGGCCTTGATCTGTGGAGGTGGAACGAGCTTGCTTATAAATTTCATGATGATGGCAACCTAGTTCTTGCCTCCAGTTCTTGAGAGCGATTACAAGATCTTTCTTTTTGATTACGAATCTGCACCAATCTTCAATTACTCGCAGCCCTTCTCGTGCCCTGTCCAGATTGGCGTCTATGAGCTGAGCAACACCTGAATGTGAATTACTTACATCAGACATGAATTTCATGCCAATCTTGGCAGGATCGGACGCACGCCCCAATTGATGGAGAAAGATGGTTTTGAGAGCACAATGAATGTGCTTGTTTGGGGAGTGCTTTTATTGGGAGGGATAGGAGTGTTTGTTGTTTGGGGCCTTTCAAATGCGTATCCAGTTACGCCATAGCTTCAATTTTGTTTGATTTTAAAAGGTTTGAGTTTTTCTCGAGCTAATTGTGCATCTAGTTCAATTTGTTTGCTGAGTAGCTCAAGGTTAGGGAATTTTTTCTGTGCTCGGAGTCTTAAAACTGGTTCGACAATAATTTCATACCCTTCAAGGTTTATTTCTTTGTCGAGAAGATGCACTTCGACTGCTGATGGAGAATTTGGATCAACAGTCGGTTGTGGCCCCAAATTCATTACGGCAGAGAAAGGTTCTATTTCTCCAGGTGTCCAGGCCCATGCTGCATAGATACCGAGTCCAGGAAGAAATTTTCGGCCGTCAACTTGCAGATTTGCAGTAGGCCAGCCAATTTTTTTTCCAATACCTCGTCCTTTAACTACTCGGCCACGAAAGCTATATGAACGACCCATGAGCTTTTTTGCTCTTTCTAGATCTCCTTCGCTAAGTGCCGAGCGAATTCGACTACTACTCATCCGTCCTCCAACATCTTCAAGAAGTGGAGCTACAAAAACTTCCACACCTTTGGCATTTGCTAGTGAGCGTAAGGTCAAGGCATCTCCCTCACGATTACGTCCAAAACGAAAGTTTGCTCCAACAGCTATAAGACGAGCTTTGAGGGTCTGCAGAAGCATTTGATTAACAAATGCTTCTGCGCTAAGTGAGGCCAAAGAACGATCAAATGGCACTAAAACTAATTGTTCTACTCCAATCGGCTCAAGAAGAGCAGTTTTCTCAGAAGGCAGGTCAAGTCTTAGACGCGACTCTCCATACAACACTTCACGTGGATGAGGCCAGAAACTCACGACTGTTGGAACAGCATTGGAACCCTTAGTTATCGCCTCGATTACTCGGCGGTGGCCTGCATGAAGCCCATCGAAACTTCCTAGAGCCAAGGCTGTAGGTGTTCGAGCCAGTTGAGGTGAGTAGAGAGGAATCAAAGGAGGATTAATGGAGACGTGCAAATTGGGCGCTTTGATGGCAAGTTTGAATGAAGGCAGTAATCATTTGAATGGCAGATCAAGTTGACTTTCAATTGCTTTCGTTGGGTTTACGCCGAATGGGGTGGATTCGGTTTTGGATTCAGACAGTTCTTGGAGTTGTTGTAGTCGGGGTTTTGCTTTTTAACAACGTAGGGAGCAGCCTTGCACGTAACTCCGAGAGAGCATTGGGCTTGGGTCCAGGCTTGTCACTAACAACTTTGGCGTTTTTGTTCTTGCTATATGGACTATGGCAGGGATGGCTGATAGTTCGAACTGGGAGAGCTCTTGGCAGTGCTGTGAGGCCTAGTAGAGGAGAAACAAGTCGTTTGTTGAAGCGAGGATTGATAGCAGATGTTTTGGGTTTGGTTTTTGCTTCTGTGGGTTATCAATCATTGGCAGGAGCTCTTTTTGTTCAGGCTTCAATGCAAGCACCAGGGATCTCTATTGGTGCAGGAATGAGAGCAATGGAGAATTATCCGATTACTTCATTAGAAATGCTTTCAGTTTTGAGTAATACACAGGTTTTGTTTGCGCATGTTATTGGTTTGATTTTTTCGCTTTGGTTGCTTCAACGGATATACCGCGCAAGCTAAAGGCAATTTCTTAATTTAGGAAGATTACTAATGGGACCTCTCCAAAAGAGATCTGGTTGGATTGGAGTTAGTGATGGTGCATTTTTGTCGATTTGCGCTACATCGCTAAGCCATTCCGATGGTCCATCCCCAGCCGCTTCAAGATCCCTCACTGCCTCCCCCGCAAGCCAGAAGTAAGTATCCCCACGAGGGTCTATACGCCGGCTGAATTGCTCTTCATAGTGTCGAATAGAGAGACGAGTCCAAGAAAGTTCGCCCATCTCAATTTGTTTGCATGGAGGAATGTTTAGATTTAGAAGAAGGTTTTTGGGCCATTTGTTTTCTAGTGCTTCTTCAGCAATATCCATGGCAAGTTCTCCTGCATAACCGAACTCACGCCATTGGAAGCTCGCAATGCTTACAGCTAAAGAAGGGATGCCTTCCAGGGTTCCTTCAAGTGCAGCGGCAACGGTCCCAGAGCAAAAAACGTCTGTGCCTAGATTTGGACCATGGTTGATGCCAGAGAGAACGAGATCTGGCTTTTCACTGACAAGCTCATATAGGGCAAGCTTGATGCAGTCAGCAGGTGTGCCGCTGCATCCCCACGCAATTACTCCTTCTGCAAATAATTCATCTGCCCTTTCTGCTCTAATTGGTGATTGCAAAGTAAGGCCATGGCCAGTAGCAGATCTTTCCTGATCAGGGCAGACAACTGTTACTTGGTGGCCGCGACTTATAGCGATAGAAGCGAGGGTGCGGATTCCCTCAGCGAAAACTCCATCATCATTGCTAATTAGAATTCTTAGAGAATTCATTTCGAGAAGCCACCCTTAGAGGAACCTATTCATGATGGCTGCCTAAAGTCGTAAGTCGATATCTTCTTGCCGTGAGTTCATCTGTCACTCTTCAGCAGCTCAAAGATGAGCTTGAGCTTCTTGAGGTAGAGGCTGAAAAGGATATTGACAAAGCAAAAGATGGGGAATCATTGGAAAAATTAAGGGTGAGTTTTCTTGGAAAGAAAGGACGCTTATCAGCTGTTCTTGGCTCTATGGGGAAACTTGCTAGTGATGAGCGACCAGTGATTGGTCAGCGAGCAAACGTACTTAAGAGCCAATTAAATCGTTTGATTGCTGAACGATTGCAGATTCTTAATTCGAAAGCTTTGGATGATTTGGTTGAAGCTGAAACACTCGATGTTACTGCCCCTTCAAGTGGAATCCCTTTAGGACATCGGCATCCTTTGATTGCGACAAGTGAGCAAATTGTTGATCTTTTCTGTGGATTGGGATACAAGATTGCAGAAGGGCCAGAGATAGAAAATGACTATTACAACTTCACTGCTTTAAATATTCCTAAAGATCATCCTGCGAGGGACATGCAGGACACTTTTTATTTAGAGGGTGATTTGCTTCTTCGTACTCATACCTCACCAGTTCAAATTCGTTATTTAGAGGAGAACTCTCCTCCTGTGAGGATTGTATCTCCAGGGAGAGTGTTTAGGCGTGATGCTGTAGATGCAACTCATTCCCCTGTTTTTCACCAGGTAGAAGTATTGGCTATAGATGAAGGCTTGGATTTTAGTCATCTTCGCGGCACTGTAATGGCCTTTCTTAAGGCCTTTTTTGGCGATCTCCCTGTGCGATTCCGTGCCAGTTATTTCCCTTTTACCGAACCATCAGCTGAGGTTGATGTGCAATGGAGAGGCAAATGGCTTGAAGTCATGGGTTGTGGGATGGTTGACCCTTCTGTATTGGAAGGTTTGGGACTTGATCCAGAGCGATGGAGTGGTTTTGCTGCTGGTCTTGGTGTAGAACGTTTTTGTATGGTCCAACATGAGATTGATGATATAAGAAGGTTTTACACGAGTGATTTACGGTTCCTTGAACAGTTCTAAAGAAGAGCATTAGTTGATCTTGCGTTGAACACAAAGGAGATGGAACTCTTTTTTTGAACGATCATTTAAACTGTTGAAGTACTTTTTCTAATTCGATCGGTGCCCCGTGTCGGACTGATCGTCAATGATGGCAAAGAGCTGGCGGTTGACACGGCCACGATTGTTCAACAGAGACTTGAAAAAGTTGGGTATGAGGTCGTTCGTGTAAGTAGCTCAGGTGGAATGGTTGGCTTTGCTAATCCAGACCAACACATGCGCATGCTTGGTTATAACGCTTGTGTGCCAGATAGATTTGATTCCTCTATGACTCTTGCCATTGTCCTTGGTGGAGATGGCACTGTGCTTTCGGCGGCTCGTTTAACGGCACCTGTTCAAGTCCCGATTTTGACAATAAATACTGGGCATTTGGGTTTTCTTGCAGAGGCATATTTAGCGGATTTAGACCGGGCCCTAGAACATGTTTTTTCAAGTGAGTGGATTGTTGAGGAGCGAACAAGTCTCGTTGTGAGTGTTATGCGTGGGGACCAGCGTAGATGGGAGGCTCTTTCTTTGAATGAGATGGCATTGCATCGAGAACCACTTACGAGTATGTGCCATTTTGAAATCTCGATTGGTAGACATGCACCTGTAGATATTTCCGCTGATGGAGTAATCCTTTCTACTCCAACTGGCTCTACGGCTTATGCCCTTAGTGCTGGAGGTCCTGTAATAACTCCAGATTGTCCAGTGCTTCAATTGACTCCAATTGCTCCTCATTCATTAGCTTCTCGAGCATTAGTTTTTAATGATGAGGAGCCTGTGACTATTTTCCCTGCTACTCCAGAAAGGTTGATGATGGTTGTTGATGGCAGTGCTGGCTGTTATGTCTGGCCTGAAGATAGGGTGCTTATTCGACGTAGCACTCACCCAGTGAAATTCGTCAGACTTGCTGACCATGAGTTTTTTCAAGTTCTTAGGAACAAGTTGGGATGGGGTCTGCCACATGTGGCTAAACCTGACCGACAGTAAAACTTTTGCTTTAAAGCATTTTCCTGTTAGACAAATTTTGATTTATCCCTTTTGTTTGGGGGTTTTTGTATTGCGAAGCAGTTTGATTAATGGTGAAGTTGCGAAATCGGGTGAATTGACTCACAAGTTTTCACAAGAAGCGATTTGGTGTTTGTCTAGTGGACCTTGCTTGTCTTTGGAAGTTGCCGATACAGCACAAAAAAAGATGATTGGTTTGATGAATAGACCATCTCTGTCTAAGGGGTATGGAATGTGGTTTCCTTTTACTCCTTCAAGAGAAGTTCGGTTTTGGATGTACAACACTTTGGCCCCGCTTGATATTGTTTTTGTTTACAAGGGCTTTGTTGTAGCAATTGAGGCTTATCTTCCTATTTGTGTTGAGTTGCCATGCCCTAGCTATGGGCCAAAAATGTTAGTTGATGGTGTTGTCGAGCTTGCCGCCGGAGAGGCGAACAGATTGAAAATTCAGGTAGGAGACTCAGCTCTAATCAAATATATTCCAAAACAAATTTAAGCCAGCGCACAATTGACTCCTAGTTTTCTTAAGGCTTTGGTTTGTTTAAAGAAAAACACCTTTCAAAACGAACACTGGATTCATAGGGGCTAAGCGAGTTCCATTCCCAAGTGGGATCCCTCTAAAAGATTGATGCTGGCTAATGCTTGTCTTGCAGTTATTAGCCTTTAAGACGGTTTCTAACTCTGGGATAGCTTCTAATGTCGCCAATGGGATAACAACAATGCCCCCATGGCCAAGTTTTTTGAGGATTGCTTCTAACAGCTCTTTCCTATGGATACCCCCACCTCCCAACAAAACTCTGTCTGGATTATTTAGTGGGGGCTCGATGACACCTTTAGTCAAAAAGTCCAAGGCGTCTTCCTCGATAATTAATGAAGGCTTGACTGTTAATCGGATTGCATTTGCTTTGATCAGTGCCGCTCCGCCAGTTCGCTTTTCTAAGGCCATTAAATTCAGCTGTGGTCTTAGGCGTAAGGCTTCTAGTCCAATACTTCCTACCCCAGCCCCTATATCCCAGAGGACTCCCTTTTTGGGAAGTTCAAGATCAGCTAGGAGTTGGGCCCTGATCTCTCGTTTTGTCATTAAGCCTGGTCTATCTGCATATTGAAGGAAGAGACCATCTTCGATCCCGAAAAGTGGTAATTCAGAAGGCATTTTTGTTACTTCTTCAATAAGTACTACTAAGTGCAATGGATTGAGGTCGTTGGGTAATTCTTTATCACGCATTATTTCTTGGACTCTTTCTTGGGGATGACCTAATTGCTCACATACCCAAAATGCATAGGCATGCTCAAGGCCTGATGCGCGAAGAATTTGTCTTATCTCTTTTGCTCCACATCTTTTCGGGTCTGCAAGTATTGCTAGGGCTTTGGGCCTTTGTTGCAAGCATTTATTAAGGGGTGTGGCATCTCGGCCATGGAGGCTTACCCAACTCACATCCTGCCAGGGACGGCCTATACGGGAAAAGGCAAGTTGAAAAGAAGTCGTTGATGGATGAAAGTGGAGGCGATTGCTTGGGATTGATTCAAGGAGTTGTCTCCCTATCCCGAACCAAAGCGGATCCCCACTTGCAAGTAAAACAGTTTGTTCTTGTTGTTCTTTTAACCAGGAAATAAGTTCTATTGGCTTGTCACTGACGAATAATTCAGGGAGAGGCTTGGGCTTATTTTTCTTAAGCCACCATTCAGGAAAAGTTTTTAAAATCCTTGATGGTCCAGCAACTTTTTTGGCTGTAAGGACCAACTGCTTTAGTTTTGAGGCAAGGTTTTCTAGCCCGCCAGCATCAGTTCCTATTACATGGATTGGTTCTGGACTTGATTTGTCTTTCATTTGGCTTTGGTTTGATTGCTTCGACAAACTTCTTTTGCATTTGAATTTGACTTTGATTTGAATAGAAGTTGTTTAGCTTTTGGGTGAGGCAGTGGCACAATCCAACAAAGAGACAATTCCTTTCCCCAATCGGCGCCAGCGATTACATGAACTGTTGATTGCGTTGATTCATCAACAGGAAGATTTGGAATTGATGGATGATGAAACACCAAAATTGGGTCAGAGTAATGGAATGAATGATGGAAGGGATCCAGCAAGGTGGTTGGAACGTAACAGGCGTCTTATGAACAGATATCAAGCATTGGTTCGTTCTGCAATAACGTTGGATGCATTGCTCGATTCTGAGCAATCAGAAGTTTAGAGAAACTAAACTTCTTAAAAGGGTTTTAAGAGCCTTGGCATTGAAAAGGGTTTGGAAAATCATGCCTTTGAAGCGGGTTTTGTTGTGTTTTTTCGCAGTAGGGGTATTTTGCTTGTTTGGGCCTCCTACTGTGGAGGCCAATTTGCAAATTAATGAAGGTGAAGATGGAATAAAATTTGCAAGAAGCATAGAGAGTCTTCGTGACCTTGATTATCAAACCTGGCAAGTAGTTGTTTATTACGAAGACCGTCCTGCTGGAAGTGTTGTGCTGAGGGTTGTCGGGTATCCAGGCACGCTTCGTTTGGAGCACCCAACATCACTTAAGGTTCATGCAGGACGACGTGATTGGGAGTTGGAAGATATAACTTTGTCTAATTCAAAACTGGCAAGTGATCCAAGGCAGGCAGCTGCAGAATTTGAATTATCACCCTTATTAGTTGAATTAGATAACAACCGACCTTTGCGCTTGATGTTGCCTGAAGTCTTTACTGACTTACCTGTCCCCCCTTATGTAGTTGGTGAGTGGCGTTCTCTCAAAAAACAGAATTATCTTGATGAATAGAAAATCAGATCCCTCAATTCAAAAATGGGCGCCTTGGATGAGGCGTGCACTTGAGCTTGCTTCTTTGGCTGAAGGCAATACAAGCCCCAATCCACTCGTCGGCGCAGTCGTCCTTGATGCTGAAGGGAGGCTGGTTGGGGAGGGGTTTCATTCTCAGGCAGGAGAGCCTCATGCAGAGGTTTGGGCTTTACGGCAAGCAGGAACTAAATCTAAAGGTGGAACACTGATTGTTACTCTTGAACCTTGTTGCCATCAAGGTAGAACACCTCCATGTACCACAGCAATCTTGACTTCTGGTATTAGCAGAGTCGTTATTGCTTTGGAAGACCCAGACCCTAGAGTCTCTGGCTTTGGTGCAAGTCTTTTAAAGGAAGCTGGATTAGAAGTTATTACTGGAGTGCTTGAAGAGGAGGCTTTTTCTCAAAACAGAGCTTTT
Organism: Prochlorococcus sp. AG-363-A16; assembly: GCA_003280345.1. Lineage (GTDB taxonomy): Bacteria > Cyanobacteriota > Cyanobacteriia > PCC-6307 > Cyanobiaceae > AG-363-A16. Next base: position 129,799 of record QCFB01000002.1, on the reverse strand, counting down.
ATTTTTCGTATTACCAATGGTCGGCCTTGGGGCGTTCTCAAATGGGCGATGAGCTTAGATGGACGTGTGGCACTTCCTAATGGGAAAAGTCAGTGGATTTCTTGTAAGGAAGCTCGCGATTGGGTTTATCGGCTTCGATCAAAGTGTGATGCAGTCATTGTTGGGGGAGGGACTCTTCGCGCTGACGACCCTTTGCTAACAAGCAGAGGGTTGTCTAACCCTGAGCCAATACGAGTAGTGCTTACCAGTGGAAAAGAATTACCTCTGGAGGCTCAGCTTTGGGATACATCTATTGCTAGGACGATTATTGCTCATGGACCGGAGTTTGTTGAGGGGAGGATCAAGCAAATGAAATCAGCCCCTGAATTTGTTTCACTTGATTCTCCTGGACCTCTTGATTTGTTAAAGAAATTAGTGCTTAAGGGTTGTAATCGTGTTCTTTGGGAGTGTGGACCTTCCTTGGCAACAGCTGCTATAGAACAGGGTTGTGTTCAGGAGTTGGCTATTGTTTTAGCCCCAAAATTGTTAGGGGGCGAGTCGTCTATGACGCCATTAGGAGATTTTGGTTTTACTTCAATGAGCCAAGTTTTAGATCTTGTCGCAGGCTCAACGCGAAAAATTGGTACAGATTGGTTGTTTAGTGTGCCTTTTCACAAGGATTAACCAACTCATTATTAGATTCACGTTCGGTTCTTACACCAGTGAAGGCAAACGCTTTAAGGCTGACCCGCCTAATTTGGTAGCCAACTAACTTTCTTTGTCATATGCCGATTCGCCAAGATGAAAATCAGCCGAATCGCCGCTTTGGGATCATCAATATTGTTCTCATCGGGTTTGGTGCGTTGTTGCTCATAAGCAGCTTTTTCCCTAATCCGAGCATGCAAGTGCCACGGGTCCCTTATTCCCTTTTCATTAACCAAGTTAATGATGGAGAAGTGAAAAGGGCCTACATCACTCAAGAACAAATCCGTTACGAGCTTTCTGCTCCTGAAGAAGGAGCACCAACAGTTTTGGCAACGACGCCAATCTTTGATATGGATTTGCCTCAAAGATTGGAGAACAAAGGAGTTGAGTTCGCCGCAGCCCCACCTAAAAAACCCAATATTTTTACAACCATTCTTAGTTGGGTAGTCCCTCCACTGATCTTTATTCTCGTTCTTCAGTTTTTTGCTCGTAGAAGTATGGGAGGAGGGGGCGCACAGGGTGCATTGAGCTTTACTAAGAGCAAAGCAAAAGTTTACGTACCTGACGAAGAATCTCGCGTTACTTTTGAAGATGTTGCGGGAGTTGATGAAGCGAAAGATGAACTTACTGAGATAGTTGATTTTTTAAAGACACCTGAGAGATATACAGATATTGGAGCTCGAATCCCCAAAGGTGTTCTGCTAGTAGGGCCTCCGGGAACAGGAAAAACCTTGTTGTCTAAAGCAGTGGCAGGAGAAGCAAGCGTTCCTTTTTTCATTATTTCTGGCTCTGAATTTGTTGAATTGTTTGTTGGAGCAGGAGCTGCACGTGTTAGAGATTTGTTTGAGCAGGCGAAGAAAAAAGCTCCTTGCATAATTTTTATTGATGAACTTGATGCGATCGGTAAAAGTAGATCTGGCTCTATGGGAGTAGTTGGAGGAAATGATGAGAGAGAGCAGACTTTGAATCAGCTTTTAACTGAAATGGATGGCTTTGCTTCCACTGACAAGCCAGTCATTGTTCTTGCTGCCACTAACCAGCCAGAAGTTCTTGATGCAGCTCTTTTGCGCCCAGGTCGTTTTGACAGACAAGTGTTGGTAGATCGTCCTGATTTATCTGGCCGTAAGACTATTCTCGAGATTTATGTCAAAAAAGTTAAATTGGCTGAAGGTGTTGATTTAGATCGAATTGCACAAGCCACTAGTGGCTTCGCCGGAGCGGATTTGGCCAATATGGTTAATGAAGCTGCTTTGCTCGCAGCGAGAGGAAAGCGAACCAAAGTTGAGCAGCAAGATTTAAATGAAGCAATTGAAAGAGTTGTGGCTGGACTTGAGAAGAAAAGTCGAGTGCTTCAAAAAGATGAGAAGAAGATAGTTGCTTATCACGAGGTTGGACATGCAATCGTTGGACATCTAATGCCTGGGGGAAGCAAGGTTGCCAAGATTTCAATTGTTCCAAGGGGCATGAGTGCGCTTGGGTATACCTTGCAGCTTCCTACTGAAGAGAGATTTCTTAATTCAAAAGAAGACCTTCAGGGACAGATTGCAACCTTGCTAGGCGGAAGGTCAGCCGAGGAGATTGTATTTGGAAAAATAACTACGGGAGCTTCTAACGATTTACAGCGAGCCACTGATTTAGCTGAGCAAATGGTAGGCACCTATGGCATGAGTGAAATTTTAGGACCATTGGCTTATGACAAACAAGGTGGGGGTAATTTTCTTGGTGGTAATAACAATCCACGTCGAGTAGTAAGTGATGCAACAGCTCAGGCCATTGATAAGGAGGTTCGTAGCCTGGTGGATGATGCCCATGAAAATGCTTTAAATATTCTTAGACATAACCTCAGTTTGCTTGAGAATATTTCTCAAAAGATCCTCGAAAAAGAAGTGATAGAAGGTGATGAGCTCAAGCAGATGCTTGAGCAATCTTCTCTTCCTAGATGATTGCGTTTACATATTGCACTTGACTAGTTACCTCATATCTCCGATAAAGGTTGTTTAAAGCCTTTTTTATGGCTTCAACCTCTCATGGAGTCGCTGCGGTCCTTTCTCATGTTAAGGGCAGTGATTTTCTTTCTTCTTCAGATTTCACATCTGAACAAACTTCTGCTTTGCTTGAGTTGGCTGTTCAGCTCAAAAATGGTACACGGAGGATAGATCTAGGTAATCGTGTTTTAGGGCTTATTTTCACCAAGGCATCTACACGTACTCGAGTTAGTTTTCAGGTTGCCATGGCGAGACTTGGAGGGCAGACGGTAGATCTAAATCCGCAGGTCACTCAGCTCGGGAGAGGAGAGCCATTAGAAGATACAGCAAGGGTTCTCAGCCGTTTTTGCGATGCCTTGGCAATAAGAACATATGAGCAAAGGGAGTTAATTGATTACGCTGATTGGGCGACAATTCCAGTAATTAATGCTCTTACAGATTTAGAGCATCCTTGTCAGGCTTTGGCTGATTTTATGACAATACAAGAGACTTTCGGGAGGTTGAAAGGAGTAACTCTTGCTTATATTGGAGATGGTAATAATGTCGCAAATTCATTAATGATTTGTGGCGCACTTTTGGGGGTAAATGTACGTATTGGTTGTCCAGAGGGCTTTGAGCCATCGGAATCTGTTGTAGATAAAGCCAGAGACCTTGCTATTAGTGGAGCCAAAATTGATATAACTAATAATCCAATGCAGGCAGTAAGAGGTGTTCAAGCAATATATACAGATGTTTGGGCTTCTATGGGGCAAGAACAAGAACAGGAATTGAGAGAGAAGGCATTTCAAGGTTTTTGTATGGACAAAACTTTTCTGGATGAGGCAGATTCTCAAGCTATTGTTTTGCATTGCTTGCCTGCTCATCGTGGAGAAGAAATCAGCTCCGAACTGATTGAAAGTAATGCCAGTAGAGTCTTTGATCAGGCCGAGAACAGGTTGCATGCTCAACAGGCTTTATTGGCAGCATTGCTTGGGGGACTCTGAAGCTTGTCAATACCCGATCTGGTAGGTACAAATGTATTGACGAGAAAGTGTATTTCTGGTGGAAAATCCTCCTGAAGAAATGCTGACAACAGCACAGCAAGAGCTTTATGACTGGTTATCCGATTACATCGGCACCCATCATCACAGTCCATCTATTAGGCAAATGATGCAGGCTATGGGACTTCGTTCCCCTGCTCCTGTTCAGAGCAGGCTTAGGCATTTGCAAGAAAAAGGATGGATCACTTGGCAGGAAGGTCAGGCTAGAACCCTTCAACTTTTGGGTGGCTTAGTCTCAGGCATTCCCGTGTTAGGAGCTGTTGCTGCAGGTGGTTTAGTGGAAACTTTTGATGATGTACAAGAAAGGCTTGACTTGAACTCAGTCCTTGAAACAAGAGGCTTGTTTGCATTGACTGTTAATGGAGATTCGATGGTAGATGCATATATTGCGGATGGTGATGTTGTCCTTATGGAGCCGGTGATGGAGCCCTCTCAATTAAGGAATGGAACTGTTGTAAGTGCAATGGTTCCAGGAAGTGGAACTACACTCAAACACTTTCATCGCAAAGGTTCAATAATTAGATTAGAAGCTGCAAACCCTTCTTATGAGCCAATTGAGCTATCAGCAGATCAGGTGCAGGTTCAAGGGAAATTGTTGGCTGTTTGGCGTCAAATTTGAGATTGGCTCGTTGTAAAGTGAATTTAAGTGGTGTGCTGATCTTCTAAGGCGTTACCACCGCTTATGGGGCCATAGCTCAGCTGGTAGAGCACCTGCATGGCATGCAGGGGGTCAGGAGTTCGAGTCTCCTTGGCTCCATTTCAAGAAACTATTGCAAATAGTTTTTTGCCTAAGAAGTATTATTAAAGTAATTCTTTTAAAAGAGTTTGAAATTCTTAGAACTTGTTAAATGTATTTTGCAGATTGGGATGGAAGAAATTTCAGAAAACATCTTTTAAAGAGTAAATTAGCCACCTTGAAAAATTTATAGGGTTCAATAATTCGACTATCTTCATACCCACTAATGGCTTTTTAGAAACTATTCGGGAACGAGTAGTTCTTTTATTAAAATTGGTTGATTTTTGAAAATCTATTTGATGAAAGCTTTGAAATTTTGTTATTGAATTAGAATTAATTTCTTCTTCACAGGCTTTTATTTCATTACTGAAGAACCAGCTATTTGAACCATTATTTAGTTCCAGTATGAAGCCAATTTCCTGACCATCCGTCAATTTGTAATCAAGGACCTTGCCATATGGATCTTTTTTAAGAAGGGTGATCAGAATTGGAGATATGCCGTCTTGTACTCGATCAAGATCAACAAAAACTTTTGATCCAATTTCGAAAAGTTTTTTAGCCTTGTGCATTTTTTAGTAAGTTGCCTCTCCAAATCATGTGATTCTGCTTGAAATAATCGTGGTTAGGTTGATCTGCTAGCAAAACAAGAAATTGAAAGGGTTCTGACGACCTAACAACACTCAACGAAGATGAAGAATAAGACCCAGTGAGTAATTCATTTACTTGCTTCTATCAGATTAAAGGAAATTAGTTCCACTTAATTTCTACTTTTTAAGTCTGAAATAATCTCAATTGGTTAAACCAACATCCTCTCAGGGCATTTCTATGGTTTTAAGAGTCGGATTTTAGGGAGTCAGACTAGTTTGTAAATTGATTTGTTTTTATTGACTTGATAATAGACCTATCAAGATCAAGCTCGACTGGGAGGTCGAGATCTAGTTGAATTAAAAGCTCTTTTAGACGAGCTTTGTTTTCTTTTAGTTGATACTCTCTTTTCGCTATCAGGGCGGGAATCCCTGTTGCTAGAATCACTGTCGAAAAAACTATAAATGCGCCCATTTAACTTTTTCTACGATCCTTTATAAAGGTCACGCTTAATTTCTAATAAAACCAGTAGCACTTAATAACTAGTCAGGAAGTCCTAATTATGCTTCTTTTAGAAGAGCAGCAAGATTTTTTCTTCAAGTCAAAGTTGCTTTTGATTCATTGTTTTGTTCAAAAGTGATTTTTTTGATGGGCTTCGACACTTTCTTGAATCACTCCACTCGACTTTTCTGCTTAAGCTTTTGGAAGACTTCATCAATGGATATGGAGATCTAAAAAGCGTTGAAGAAGTTTCTTTGGCCTAGTTATTTGGAGATTCTTCGGCCAAAACATTCACTTCTAGCTCTTAAGACGAAGCTTCAAGAGCTTCGATTTTTGAACTTTTCGAGAGCTTTTTCTTCTGTATTTTTAGAAATGGATGGTCTGAGTGGGCGTTTATTCGGTTAGAGGGCTGTTTGGTTGCTAATTAGCGAGCTAAATACATGGAAGACTTTCCTTGATAAAGCTAGAAAATTAAAAAACTCAAAGCTTGTGTTAAACCCAGGAATTTCTTGAATCCCTTCTCGCAGAAAGACTTTTTAAGAATTAGGCAAAAAGCTGGCTGCAACAGTTCGTGATTCCTTCATAGAGGTAATACCACCTCATGAAAGAATATCCATGTGTGGTGCTTCCGTCAGTCGCTGGCGTAGTCAATGGCCTCTCTTTTTTCTTCCTTTAAACATTCCCTGACAAGACTCTTGATCTTGTTGCCAGTGCTAGTTGCCCTCAGTGTCAGTCCGATGTCTGTAGGTGCTCTTTATCCTAGTGATCCATCATCAGTGGACGGCCCTGATACAAATTTGCACGGTAAAAACCTGCAAAATCAGGAATACGTCAAATACGACCTTTCTGGTAAGGATTTAGGGGATGCTGATCTTCAAGGATCCTTCTTCAGTGTTACTGATGCCAGGAATGCCAATTTTAGTGGAGCAAACCTAAAGAACGTCATTGCGTATGCAGTTCGCTTCGATAATGCAGATCTTTCAGGTGCCGACTTCACTGGCTCTGACCTGCTTAAAAGCAGATTTGATGGTGCAGTGATCGATGGGACTGATTTCAGTGATGCTGTCCTAGATGCATCTCAGCAGAAAGCTTTATGTGAAAGGGCCGCTGGTAAAACTGCTGAAAGTCTTGGCTGCGGATCAATTAATAACAGCTATGTTCCAGCTACTGGATCAAAGAACAACAAGTTAAACCCAGAATTTGGTTCTTAAAATCATTGGGTTTGAGTTGAGTTCCACAAAATAACCAGGCAGAATTCTTTTGCCTGGTCATTTTTTTAATGAGTAAAAAAAATTCATTCTGAATAACTCTTTTCCTTCAAGACTATTTTTTATAAAATAGACAATTCATAATAGGTATAACTCCTCAATTAAGAAATTTGTATTCTTGATCGCAATTTTAGCTGATATGAGGTTTCCTCTGGATAGCTAAACTTGTTTTGGGGCTCAATGCTTAAGATCCTTTTCCTTGGAATGCTAGAGGCATCAAGTTCTTTCTATGGAGATAGCATCGGTCTTGCTCCAATAGTTTTTGCTTCATCAGATGCGGAAAAACCTCTTGCCCAAGACACTTATGAAGATTCTTGGGCAAGAGAATATGATCGATAACGATTAGAAAACCAATGCTTGTTTTAAAAGAGGAGATTCTGGAATGACTTTTCTCCTCTTTTAAAACCTGGATATGGGAAAAAGATTATGAGCTTTTATTTCAAAATAGCTCGTAGACGTTCTCGAAAGGATTTCGGTATTTCTGGGGGTATACCTTCTCCATAGATCCATCTTTTTATATACCTTCTTCGTTGGTCGCTATCTGGGGGGTCAAGCAAAGTGCCAAGGAGTTTTTTCTCCAAGGTACGAACTACTTTCTTTTGCTTTTGCATAATTCTTACTCTTCTGAAAAACATCCATACTTCTTATCTAGCACTAATCATGCACTCAATTGGCTTTTAGTAACGCCCCCTGTTGGATTCGAACCAACGACCGGCTGCTTAGAAGGCAGCTGCTCTATCCAGCTGAGCTAAGGGAGCAAAATGCAATTTTGGTACTTTTTCTGAGGTACACCGCTTAAGGTTGGTTCCTGAGTAATTGCACCAGATGGCTGCCTGCAGGCTTACAGAAAGCCAGAAAAGAGAACTTGTGGAAGGTTACCGTTCAGGTGAATCCACTGCATCTCTTGCTAAGACATATGGCTGTAGCCCTAACACTGTTAGTAGGACGGTAAAAGCCTTGTTGTCTAATGATGAATATACCGCTTTGAAATCCGCTCGTGCTAGGGGAGGCTCGCTTGGCTCTATAGATTTGGCGGAAGATTCTTTAGAGGAATCAAATCAATCGAATAGAGAAGAATTAGAAGCAAAAGTTTGCCATGATGAATTTACTGCTGAGGATAGTAAGAGTCTGAATCTTGAATCGTTAGGGGCAGAGTCCGAAGAACAGTTTGAAATGCAACGTGAGCAGGACTCAGGACCTCTTGCTTTGGATGATGCAGATGACTTTGAGGATGATTCGGAGGAGGAGTCTTCTGATGAAGATATTGAGGATGCTAAGACTACAAATAAATCAAGTTCAAGTGATTTTCATGAAGTTGTTCCACTTAATTTGGGCTTTGATTTGATCGAACAAAAAGAGGTTCCTTGTAAACCGTTGTCATCTTGTCCATTGCCAAGCAGCGTTTATATGTTGGTTAATAAAATAGTTGAACTTGATGCGCGTCCTCTTAAAGAGTTTCCTGAGTTGGGATTTCTTCCAGAAGAGGATCAAGGTCGCTATGCACTTTGCTTGTTTGCTAATCAACGATCTGCAAAGCGCAATTGTGGTCGTAGTCAAAGAGTGATCAAAATTCCAGATACGTCAGTCTTTTCTTTGACTACTCCCTATCTATTATCAAGAGGGATTACTCGTTTGTTGTTAGAGGGCACTTTGATATCTATAGAGTCTGAAGGTTAATAATTTAGATGTCCTTAAATTGAATCTTTTTGCCCAGGGATCATGCAAGCAGCAGTGCTCCCACCACTTATTACACCAAGAACGATAGCAATACCAACCATAAAACCTGCTGGGAGGGGAGCGGTAGTGCCTATTCCTAGATTGAGTTTATTTCGAGCACTTAGGTTTTGTGCCCCAAGGCAGAGAACAAATAATAGGAGTAATGCACTGGCAAAAGTGATTCCAAGTAGTCGAAGGCGTAAAAGCATTATGAATTAGGTAATAGTTTTAGGCTCAGACTGTCTCTCGAGGGACTTTAAATGTCATTTGCAAGTTCCTTGCTATGTAGCAGCTCATAAAGATGTCTACGAGAGTGTCCTGTTACATTGGCAACTTTTTTTACAGCATCACTTGCAGTGTTTCCTTCTGCTACTAAGGCTTGCATATCTGCTAAAAGATTTGGTTCATTTGCTTCATTGTTGCTTGGTGAAGTCGTTCCACCAAGGACAACAGTGCATTCACCGATAGGTTTGGCTTTTGAAAAATGCTCTAATGCCTTGCCAATAGTAGGACCAATTTGTTGTTCGTGTCGTTTAGTTAGCTCTCGTGCTATTTGCATAGGTCGATCATGGCCACATAGTGAAGCAAGCTCTTCTAGTAATTTGATCAGCCTATGTGGCGATTCATAAATGATAGTTGTGCGTTCTTCCTTGGAGATGTTTTTGAGAAGGTTTGCTCTTGCCTTTCCTTTTGATGGAAGAAAGCCTTCAAAGCAAAACCTATTACTAGGCAGTCCACTGCTTACTAATGCTGTGGTTGCTGCGCATGGCCCTGGAACACAGATTACTTCTTGTCCTGCCTTTCTTGCTTCTGAGACGAGCTCTTGTCCTGGATCACTAATTCCTGGAAGCCCTGCATCAGTAATTAAGGCGAGGGTTTGATTCTCCTTGAGTAAATGTAGAAGTTTTGGAAGACGGTTTTTGGTGTTATGTCTATGGAAGCTCAATAGAGACCCTTGTACACCTAAATTTTTGAGCATCTGTCCGCTATGGCGCGTATCCTCACATGCGATATAAGAGACTTTTCTCAATAGTGACTTTGCTCTTGGAGAAAGATCGCCTAAATGACCAATAGGTGTCCCAACCAGATACAGAACGCCAGGCGCAGGCTCAAGACGTTCACTCAAAACTTTTTTGTCTTCCAAATTCGTCATGCCTATTGAACCTATTCTTCCTAAAGGTTTGAAGTTGGAGCTTCTTTTAGATCGTCTTAGGCACCTTAGTTGGGGTGCTGCTGACATTCTCTTGGCATATGCAAAAGGGGAAGCCCCTCCTCATGGCTTCTCAAAAGTTTTGGAAGTGCAGGAAGGGGATCAAGGACCTGTTTCTTCTGCAGATCTTGCTGTGAATCAATGGTTATTAAGTGGTTTGAGGTCGAACTTTTCTTCTATAGATTGGAAATTGCTTAGTGAAGAGACATATAAAGAAGTCTCAAAAGAAGGAATCCCTATTGATTCTGAATGGTTGTGGATTCTAGATCCTTTAGATGGGACAAAAGATTTTCTTAAAGGGACAGGTGAATATGCCGTTCACTTGGCTCTTGTTAGAGACCACTCTCCTTCTCTTGGAGTGGTTTTGCTTCCTGATTCAGAAGAACTTTGGTTTGGGGTTCTAGGAATTGGGAGTTGGTGTGAGAATCGAAGTGGCAAAAAAAAATACACTAGTTTTAGTGAACGTAGGCATTTAAACGATTTAATTCTCGTTGCAAGCAGGAATCACCGTGATGAACGACTTGAGAAGTTGATTGCCAGCCTTTCATTTGGGGAAGTAAAGGCTTTTGGCAGCGTTGGCTGTAAGGTCGCTTCAATTTTGAGAGGTGAGACTGACCTTTATCTATCCCTTTCAGGAAAGAGTGCCCCTAAAGATTGGGATATGGCAGCTCCTGAGGCCGTTCTAGTTGCTGCAGGTGGGAGGTTTACTCATGCTGATGGGAGTCCTCTTAAATACAACACAGGGGATGTAAGGCAAAAAGGATGTTTGATAGCCAGCCATGGAACAAACCATGGTTTGCTATGTGAAGAAGTTTCTAGAGAAATAGAATTTATTGATCCAGGCTTTTTAGTTTGATTCTTCTCAAGTTAGAGGTGCTACAGGCGTTGGACTTGGTTCCGAATGCAAGTCTTCTCCATGTTGAGGAACCCCCCTTAAAGTCAGATTGATTCGTCCACGATTATCTATTTCTCTTACACGAACAGTAACTTCATCCCCTACTTTTACTACATCTTCTACTTTCTCAACTCTTGCTTCTGAAAGTTGAGAAATATGGATCATGCCTTCTTTGCCAGGAAGGATCTCTACGAATGCTCCAATAGGAATTATCCGTGTAATTGGACCTGTAAAGATTTCACCTTCATGTACTTTTCTTGTAAGACCCTCGATGATTTTTTGAGCTTCTTCTGCGGCAGCTCCATCGTGTGAGGCAATGGTTACGATGCCGCCATCTTCAATATCAATTTTTGTATTTGTTCTTTCTGTAATGCCCTTAATAGTTCTTCCACCAGGTCCAATAACAGTTCCTATTAGTTCTGGATCTATGCGGAAGCTAAGGAGTCTAGGGGCATGTGGAGAAAGACTTTCTCTTGGAGTATCAATTGCTTCAGTCATCTTTTCAAGAATATGGATTCTTGCAGGACGAGCTTGATTAACTGCTTCCGCAACAGTCTTAACTGGTAGACCAGTTATTTTCATATCCATCTGAAGTGCAGTGATTCCTTTCTCTGTTCCTGCAACTTTGAAATCCATATCTCCAAGGAAGTCTTCTATTCCTTGAATGTCGGTAAGAATTCTAATTTCTTTTCCTTCTTTAATTAGTCCCATAGCAGCACCACTAACGGGAGCTTTTAGTGGAACTCCAGCATCCATAAGAGCCAATGTGCTTCCACAAACTGAACCCATTGAGGTTGAACCATTTGAACTCAGGACTTCACTAACTACTCTCAGAACGTAGGGGAAGGTGTCCTTAGCAGGTAAAACAGGAATAAGTGCTCTTTCAGCAAGTGCTCCATGACCTATTTCTCTTCTTCCTGGAGAACGCATTGGGCGGGTTTCTCCCACAGAATATGGTGGGAAGTTGTAATGATGAATATATGTTTTTTCTGTATTTGGGTTTAGATCGTCCATTTCTTGGGCATCACTTGGAGTGCCCAAAGTGGCAGTAGATAGAACTTGGGTAAGTCCTCTTTGGAAAAGTGCTGAACCATGCACTCGTTTTGGGAGAACCCCTGCAGCAGATTCAATTTTTCTGACCTCATCAAGATTGCGCCCGTCAACACGCTTGCCTTCTTTAATGATTTGTTCTCGCATTAACTTCTTAGTTAATGCTTTGAAGCTTGTACCTAGCAACTTATTATTTACAGCAACAGATTTCTTTACTGCATTATCATCTTTTAGGCCATCAATGGTGTCTGAAATATTGTTTTTAACCTCCTCAAGCTTGTTGTCTCTTTCTTCTTTTGTTTGCTCAAAATGTTTGAGGATTTCGCAGATGGATTTACTGCAATTCTTCTCTAAATAGTTCGGTACTGTATCGTCCGAAGCTGGCTCCTCAGGCTGAACTTGTGTTAAACCTGTTTCCTTAAGAATTGATTGCTGTGACTTGATAAGTTCGCAAACTGCTTCATATCCAAAATCTATTGCCTCTATAACATCTTGTTCTGAGAGTTGATTGGCTCCTGCTTCAACCATGACAACTCCATCAGGTGTTCCAGCTACTACCAGATCGAGATCACCGCGCTCAATTTCTCTATAGCTTGGATTTAGAACAAAATCATCTCCAAGAAGACCTACTCTTACTGCGGCCATGGGCCCATTGAATGGGATTCCTGCCAGCAAAGTTGACATTGAGGCGCCTGTTACTGCAAGGACATCAGCTGGTACCCTTTCGTCAAGAGAAAGACAGGTCGCAGCGATTTGAATGTCGTCTCTCATCCAAGCAGGAAATAACGGACGCATTGGGCGATCCATTAAACGTGCAATTAGAGTTGCTCTTTCAGGTGGGCGACTTTCACGTCGCATAAAACTTCCTGGTATGCGTCCAGCTGCATAAAGCCTCTCCTCATAGTCACAAATAAGGGGAAGAAAATCGATCCCTTCACGGCCTGAAGATTGTGTAGCAGTAACAAGGACGGCGGTATCGCCACATTCCACCATTACTGATCCACCGGCCTGGGGCGCATATCGCCCTGTAGTCAGTCGAATCTCCCGACCATCAAAGGAGATCGACTTTGTCTGACCTTGCACGTGACCTTATGTCTTTTTATCTGAGGATATTCTCGCATTTAATAGGTACCCCTTAAACAGAAAATATGATTTGATTGTGGTTAAAAGATTAAGGAATCTACAAAGGGCGATAAAAGATCAATTTTTTCTTAAAAGCTTTGGTTCTTTTTGGACTTCGTTTTCCAAAGGTCACCAGCTTGATTTGACAAGTCCTGGAAGCTCTCCTTTATGGGCGCGTTCTCTTAGCTGATTGCGACATAAACCAAAATCTCTGTATACCCCGCGTGGTTTTCCTGTCGCCCAACAGCGGTTGCGGACACGGTTAGGTGCACTATTACGAGGCAGAGCTTGAATCTTTCGATGTATTTCCAGTCGCTCCATGGGGTCTTTAGCCGAATTGAACGCTGCCATTAGGGCTGTTCGCTTGGCCGCATAGCGTTCGACAAGCTTCTTTCGCTTAATATCGCGAGCGATCATTGACTTCTTGGCCATTCGGCAGCCTTATTGAAAAACAGTTCAGATGAAATATTAACTCTTCACCTAAAATTGATGGTTTGAGTTTGACCCTTTTAAAGAAAGATACTTTGCTAAGTGCATGGATTTTCAGAGGGTTTGGATTAAGAACATTGCCTCAAGCTCTTGTTCAGAAATCTCAAGCAGAATTTGAGAGATTTCTTAGTGACTTATTAGCTGTTGCACGACTCTTAATTGACTTGTATCGCGAATTATCAGCACAATACTTATTCCAACGAGAAGCAAAAGCCCAGATTGGGCAAACGCAAGTTGGATTTTTTCAGGAATTGGCTTACCTCTAATACCCTCAATGATAAGAAGAGCTAATTGACCTCCGTCTAGAAGAGGTAATGGAAGAGAATTTAGAACTGCAAGATTTATTGAGACCAGAGCCGCGAAAAGTATTAAGCCAGAACCACCTTGTTCTGAAAGCTGAGCCCCTATTTCAACAATCTTTACAGGACCGCTTAATTGTTTTGAAGTATTTGTGAAATCAGTGACAAGACCTTGATAGCCCTTAAGTGTTCTGCTTAGGAGATCTATGAATTGACTATCAGTGTGTAGAAAAATTTCACCAAGACCTTTCGCTGGGCGATTGCCTTTTGTGATATTTGCTTGTAGTTGTGCGCCTATTTTCCCAGTCCCCAAATGTTCAGAGGGAGTGATGTAAAGCATGCTGTTTTCTGTTCCTCTAGCCCTTTCGATTTGAATTTTCTTGCCTGGGGCAGATTGAATTTTCTCAACCAATATTTCAACAGCTTCTTTACCTCTGCCGAGCTTTAAGCCATTTATGCTAAGAATCCGATCTCCTCGAACTAGTCCTGACTGCTCTGCGATTTGCCCTGGTTGTATAGACATCACAATTACCCCAGGATCTGGTTGGTTTGGAATTCCTAAAACTGTTGCCTGGCCAAATAGAACTAACCATGCAAGAAAAAGATTTGCGAGTACACCTGCCGAGATGACAAAGGCTCTCTGAGGAATTGTGCGATTACGCAGAAGGTCTGGATCATCTGGAGGAATATTGCTGTCTTTGTCATCATCAGGGAAGGAAACGAATCCTCCAAGAGGTAGTGCTCGCAATGAATAGGTAACACCTGAAATGCTTTTCTTTATTAGAGCCGGACCAAAACCTATTGAGAATCCAGTTACTCGAATACCTTGAGATGTTGCTGCAAGAAAGTGCCCTGCTTCATGAAAAAAAATCAGGAGACCTAAGACTGTTAGTGATGCCAGTACGTTCATTAAAAATTAATCAGTTGGATCATTCGGGTTGCAAACGGTTTGTGCCCATATAAGGCACGAGTGCTTCTGGAAGGATGACGCTCCCATCAGATTGCTGGCCATTCTCAAGAAGGGCTGCCATAGTGCGCCCAACGGCCAAGCCGCTCCCATTTAGAGTGTGAATTAATCGGGTCTTTTTTGATTCCTTCGTTCGAATAGATGATCTTCTGGCTTGAAAGTCTCCACAATTGCTGCAACTGGATATTTCTCGAAATGTATTTGCTCCTGGTAGCCAAACCTCCAGGTCATAAGTCCGATTTGCTGAAAAACCTAGGTCACCAGTGCAGAGGTCTATAACTCGGTATGGGAGCTCAAGGGCTTGTAATACTGATTCCGCATCTGTGGTTATTTCTTCATGGGCAGAATTGGAATGGTCAGGATGGACGAACCAATAGAGCTCAACTTTATTGAACTGATGAAGTCTTATAAGACCCCTAGTATCTCTGCCATAGCTACCAGCTTCCCGTCGGAAGCAAGGGCTATAAGCGACATATCTAATAGGTAATTGATCTAATGGGATTATCTCTTCACGATGCAAAGAGGTGACTGGAACTTCTGCTGTAGGGGTTAGCCAAAGATCGTCTTCTGCACATTTAAAACTTTCTTCGGCAAATTTAGGAAGTTGACCAGAACCAATAAGACTAGCTGTATTAACTAAAACTGGCGGAAGAATTTCATTGTATCCATTTGCAATGTGTAAATCCAGCATGAAATTGATTAATGCTCTTTCTAGTCGAGCTCCTTGATTGAAAAGGGTAACGAAACGACTTTTTGAGATTCTCGCTGATCTTTCTGTATCGAAAAGACCTAACTTTTCTGCGATTTCCCAGTGTTCTTTAAGGGTTTCCCCTTTTCGAGGGGACCCCCAGCGTCGTATCTCTTTATTGTCTTTTTCATCTTTCCCGTTAGGAGTGTCATTTGAGGGGATATTTGGCAGGATCAGTAGCTTTTCTTTGAGATCATCTGAAAGAAATTTCTCTTTATTCTCCAGTAAGGCAACATTTTTCTTTAACTGGTTCCCCTGCTTGCGTAATTCATTGATTTCATTTGATTTTGGGTCGATTCCATTTTTTATTTTTTGACCAACTTCCTTCCCGATGCGATTGCCTTCTGCTTGGAGGCTGCTTCGTTTATCTTCAAGATTGCGTTGTTCTTGAGCAATTAGCTGAAGTGGCGTGAGATCTACCTTCATACCCCTTCGCTGAAGTTCACGGGCAATCAAAGCTGGTTTTTCACGCACAAGGCGCTGATCAAGCACAAGGATTCTCAATTGATTTGACAAGCCTAAGTGCTATTGATCCCAACTTTCGATGAGTTTCGCGATATCAAAGAAATTGCGATTTTGAGGAGTTCTCAAGTTGAATCCTGAGATATATCAATCAAGTTTGAATCTCAAAAATGCATCAAAAAACATTGAGTTGCTTCTGAATTATGTACTCATTAGCAATGAGGCAGGTCTTGCCCTCCCACTGGAGGCCCATTCTTTTAGGGAATTGAGTTGTTCCTTGGCAGTTCGTGAGAGCGGAACTAGCTGACTGGCGGAAAGAATTAAATCGGTTTCTTCAAGCTCTCTTCGCTCGGCAAAAGCTAGATGCATTGCCTCTATAACAGTTTGCTCGAGTTCAGCGCCTGAGAAGCCTGCTGTCCTGTCTACGACTGTTGATAGTGGCAAACTCAAGTTTGGACGTCTTTGTTGTATGTGTAGTTTGAAAATACTGTGCCTTTCTTGGATGGTCGGCAAGTCGAGCATGAATATTTCATCAAACCTTCCTTTCCTCAAGAGCTCGCCGGGTAATCGTTCAACTCCATTAGCTGTTGCGACTACAAAAACAGCTGAGGTTTTTTCGGCCATCCATGTAAGAACGTTCGCTAATACTCTTTGACTGGTTCCTCCGTCACTCCTAGCGTCTCCGCCAAATCCTTTGTCTATTTCATCTATCCAAAGGACGCAGGGTGCCATGGCCTCTGCTCTTTGAATTGTTTCCCTTGTACGAGCTTCACTTGCTCCCACAAGTCCGGCAAAAAGACGACCTACATCTAGACGAAGCAGTGGCATTGACCAGCTATGGGCGATAGCTTTTGCGGTTAATGATTTTCCTGTACCTTGTGGTCCAACTAGCAAGACTCCACGAGGTAGCGGTAAGCCAAATTGACGAGCTTCATCGGAAAATGCTTGATGGCGTTGATCTAGCCATCCTTTGAGAGCATCCAAACCGCCTATATCGGCAGGAGTTGCTTGCGTTTCGAAATATTCAAGCACTTCGCTACGCGCAACGCTTTGGCGTTTTTCCTCTAGGACTTCTACAAGATCTTCAAGACCCATTTGTCCTCGTTGAGCTAAAGCTCGAGCCGCAACTTGCCGAACTCTTATTTCGCTAAGTCCGCTACAAGCGTGGGTGAGTTCTTCGAGAACATCTTTTTGGAGTGGTGAACCACTAGTCTTGGCGATGTTGCTAAGCAGGTTTCTTATTTCTAATTCCTGAGGTAGAGGTAAATCAAGAATGGTCAATGCATCGTCAAGATCAGTTGGTGGAGTCCAATCTCCAGAGCAAATAACAACTGTATGAGGTTGGTGCCGCAATTGCCCAGAAAGATTTCTAAGCATGCGTGCAATTCCAGCATCCTCACAAAAACGATGAAAATCTTTTACTAAAAGGATCGTTGGGTTGTTTGAATCGACTTTCTGTAACCATTGGAGGACAGCCATCGGTTGTCTAGCTCCTAGGCCTTCTGAATTGAGATCACCCTTTAAGCCATCTATGAAGTCCCAACTAGCCAGACGTCTGGGCTTTAGTCTTTCGGCCGCTTGTCCGAGAAGGACTTCTACACGCTCTTCTTCACCACTCCGTATCCAGATCAGAGGCGTTCTCGCTCTGATTAAAAGATCTAGATGTTCATCCCAGCTTTTCATGGCTTATAGAGATCATTAAGTTTGTCCCCATAATTTGAGAGGGCTCAAAATAATGATTTTCATTCCTAATTTATTTGTTGAGGATTCTAGAA
Source organism: Prochlorococcus sp. AG-363-A16 (assembly GCA_003280345.1). Taxonomy (GTDB): domain Bacteria; phylum Cyanobacteriota; class Cyanobacteriia; order PCC-6307; family Cyanobiaceae; genus AG-363-A16. The sequence continues at coordinate 112,267 of QCFB01000002.1, read as the reverse complement.
AGAAATAAGAACTATCCATTTATCCATTGATAGAAACCTTCTTTATTCAATTTGAGTGGCCAGTTTCTATGATTTGTTGCCGCTTTTGGGTTCAAAAGGAAGGCGCTCGGTTGATCCTGCTGTAGCAGGAACAAGCCCTGGACTTTCTTTGTTTGCAAGTTGATCCTCAAGGATTTTTTGAAGGTTGTCTGGAAGTGCTTCTCTGCTTAGCAAGAAGGTTTGAAGAGCCTGAAAGATGTTTGCAATTACCATGTAAAGCAACACACCTGCTGGCAAGGGGAAAAATAGAAACATGCCAGTGATCATTATGGGAGTGATCTTGTTGGCAGTTGATTGTTGGGGGTTTGCGGGCATACCCCTACCAGAGAGGGCCTGAGATATCAAAAGCGTGAGACCGAATCCACCTACAAGGATGGCTATATCCCAGTTAATTGCTCCATCAACATAAAAACCAACTTGTCCTAGGGCCTTGATAAAAAGGAATCCGCTCTTAGCTGCTATTCCAGGTATTTTCCCTTCAACTGTTGCATCTCCTGGAGAGAGTGCATTTACATTGCCATTAGAGGAGACTGAAACGATGTCTTCTCCTTTTGTAACCTTCCAATTTGGGTTGAATTTAGAACCATTTTCAAAGCGTGAAAGGACATTGCTAAAAGGTTCTCCTTTAAGAGTTTGAAGATTGATCTGAATCTTTTCTCCTGTTCCAATTTTGGTGCCCCCTGGAAGAGAAGCCACAATTGGGAAATGGTCTGTTTCGCTTACAAATATTGAATGTCTTGGGCTTGTAAAAGGCTTTGGCTCAACTGTTGCTATTTGGTCTGCAGGTAGCACCTTAATGTTCACCAAATAAGGGACATCAGCAAAAGGCGAGCCTCTCAAAGTGGCAAAAAGGGCAAAAAGGATTGGCATTTGAACTAAAAGAGGCAGACATCCTGCTAGTGGACTGCCAAATTCATTCATTAGTTTTCCTAGTTCCTCTTGTTGTTTTTGAGGGTTGCTTGCATAACGGCTTTTAATCTCGGCTTGTCGTTTTTGCATGACAGGCTGCGCTATTCGCATGCGCCGCGCACTTCGAATTGACCCGGCGCTTAATGGAAAGAGCGCAAGGCGGATAACAATAGTCAGGGCAACAATTGCTAGGCCATAGCTAGGAACTAATCCATAGAAGAAATCCAGGATCGGAATAAGTAGATTGTCGGAGATGTACCCGATCACGATTGTTCTCTCAGGTTGAAGGAATTAAGTAGTGCCAGTTTGCAGCACAAGATGATCAGTTGTCTCAAATGTTTGGAGGCTGAAGTGATTAAGTGGCGAAACCTTGAACAGTTTCTTTGTCGGATTTTTGATTTTGAAGATGAATTTGATTGAGGATGTACTTTTCCGTCTCTCGAAAATGGGGCACTGATCGCATTTCCACCTTTGCACCATCTTTCATAACCAGCACCATATCCCCATAGAAGCCAAAACCTCTTGGCATTGATCGAATTTCATTGATTTGCTTATAAGCAACTTGACTTTGGTCTCTTCCAAACCAACCACCAGTTACTGAGATACGCCTATTAGTAACTTTGAAGCGAAGCCATAGTGCTCTAACCAATGCTCCAAGCGTGAAAGGTAGCCCAACAAGGGTTGTTCCTGCTAAGAGATTGATAATTAAATCGACTTTTGCCGGACCACCTTCATAAAAGACTTTTTCTGAGGAAATGGTCATAACAACATTCCTGCATTTCGAAGCAGTTGATCGCATTCTTCTAGTAACTTTAACGGCTCTTTGTTTAAAGAAGTTGGCTTTAGGCTTAAAAGTGCCCAGATATTGCAGGAATGAGTTTCCCCTAAAAACCTAAGTCTCAGATGATTGTGCAGAAGACGCCTAAGGCGATTTCTTATCACAGCCTTTTTACTAACTTTGCTGCTAATTGCAACTGCGAACCTACAATTTTGTTCAATAAAATTTTGATTGTGACCTTTCAGAAGACTATTTCTTGCCTTGACAACTCTTAGAAGCATTGATGGGCTTTGATAACGAATTCCAGCTCTATGAAGGTGATCAAAGCATCTGTGCCCTTTTATTCTCATTGATCTAGGCAAAACCATTAGTTATTTCCTTGATTGGGTCTTGCTAGGAGTCAAATCTGAAGTTGTTCTTAATCAAACGGCTAGTCGGCTGCGTCCTCTTTTCCTTCGACTACGAATTACTCTGCGACCGGTATGTGTTCTCATCCGTATCCGAAAGCCAGAGACTCTCTTCCTTTTACGACTAGTTCCTCCCAGGGTTCGTTTTGTCATTGAAAATTGTTTGCCTTTTGAAATTAGATATTGAGGCTAATTTATCAGTTCACTCGATATCAATACTCCAGCTTCCTAGGTAGTAAGAGATTGGTAGGTCTCCAGGGGTTTGTGCAAGGGCGTCGAACTGAAACATCCCAGTCCGGTTAGGGTTGAAAATTTTCATTATTACTGCATAGCCTTTTTTATTTGAAGGAATTGCTTGGTCAGGAAATATTTCTATAGAAGTTTGATCTTTTGATACTTCGAAAACAGCAGGAATCTTTTCAATGCATTTGGTTCGTTCCAGCATTCCTCCAAGCTGAACTTTGCAAAGGCTGAAATTCCGAGGAGTTATTTTTGCGTCAAAATAATTAGGAATTTTGATGGTTAGCTTCAAGATGGCAGTTCTTCGGTCTCCTGGTCTGATGACTAGGTAATAGGTTGCCCTATCTCTTTTCTCACTAGAGCTTTGCCAGTAATAGAGTTTTTTATAGTTTCTAGATTCATCCCAGCGAAATTCGAGCATTGAAGAATTTGCTAAAGACTTCTGAGGAATGCTTCCTTCTAAAGCAAAGCATGAGCAGGCTATTCCAGTGAATATTGCGATTGAAGCAATCTTTTTGAGGGGTGGTCGAAAACGAGGGTGACTCATGTGAGAAGCGCTGAGTAAAAGCTTTGCTTATTAAGTGAGGTTTGAGCTTATTTCTCTTTGATTAGTTTTTGTTGGAGTAGTTGGAGGAGAGTGTTGCGGCATTTTAGCTTTCAGTTATTGGGCGATCTGTCAGGCCGAAGGAGGCTTGCCTTCCCAAGGTAGGGGTGTTGTGGTTTTTGGTTTTCAGGTAGTAATACATGAGCAAGCATTCGGATGCAATTTTTAAGGTCATTTGCTACAAACATTTGTTGACAGTCAAGTAATGCCACGTTTTCCCAGCCTGGATGTCTTCTTGCAATTGCCGCGGGAAAACATGCATCAAGATCAGTAGTAACTGAGAAGGTAATAGAGATAATTTGTTCAGGGCTTAGTCGATTCCGATCAACTAATTCTTTTACTAGCTCAGTTACAGCAGCTTCAATTGCTGCCACTGAATTGTTTTGAGATGTAATTGCACCTCTTAAACCATGTAATTTTAACTCTTTAGTTGTTAAGGCCATAGTCATAGTTCAAGGCCTAAAAAGCCAGAGGATTTGAGCATTGTTATTAAGTTCAAGAGTAATTAAGTCAATGAAACTCGAAATCATTTCACCGCCTGGGATAAAGCCCAATATCTTCTTTTTTTGTTTGCCAAGAGTTATCGGACGGATGTTTTCTTCATCCAAATCAGCAAGCTTGGCGGCTAAACGCTTTGCATATTCTTCATCTCCAAGCTCATCAACTAAGCCAAGATCTTTGGCTTGTGAGCCTGTGAAGACTCGTCCATCAGCAAAGCTTCTAACTGATTCAGGGCTTAATTGCCTGCCTTCTGCAACGGCGGCAACGAATTGCTCGTAACTGCTGTCAATTAGTGATTGCAGGAGCTCACGTTCTTCTTCCGTTAGAGAACGATCTGGTGAAAGAATGTCCTTATATGTTCCACTTTTTACTGTTTCAAAGCGAATCCCTATGCGCTCTAGCAATTTTGAGAGGTTGTTCCCCCGAAGTATTACGCCTATGGACCCAGTGATAGTCCCTGGATTGGCGACGATTTTTTCAGCGGCCACTCCTACATATACCCCTCCTGAAGCTGCGATGTTCCCAAAGCTAGCAACAACATGGCATCCTTTTTCACGGAGTCTTGTAAGGGCACTGTGGATCTCTTGACTGTCACCTACTGTTCCTCCTGGACTGTCAATGCGAAGCAATAGAGCGGGGAACTCTCTTTCTTCAACTTGTTTTATTGCTTTGAGAGCAAGTTTGCGTGAAGCTCCACTAATTGCTCCTTCAAGGACAATCCGAGCCATCCTTTTGCGGGACTTGCGACGCCAGGGCCAGGGCATTCGATTTATGAGTGATTCTTTCAATCTTAAAAAGGAGTTTGCTCGCTGAGCTTATGTCTTTAATTCGGCACTGGATGCTGATGCTTCTGCCTTTTGCTTTATGGGGCACTGCTATGGCAGCAATGACACCTCTAGTTGTAAGTGGTGGTCCGCTTTTAGTGGCTTCTTTACGTCTATTGCCAGCTGGATTTGCGCTGTTGATAGCAGTTTTTTTTCTTGGCAGACCCTGGGCAATTGCTCAAGGAGATTTGGGATGGTTTTTAATCTTTACTTTGGTAGATGCAACACTTTTTCAGTTCTGTTTGACAAAGGGCCTTGTCTCAACTGGAGCTGGGCTTGGTTCAGTCCTAATTGATTCTCAACCATTGATGGTGGCAATTCTTGCGAGAAGTCTTTTCGGTGATGCAATCAATCCTATTGGCTGGCTGGGATTGATCCTTGGCCTTTTCGGAATCATTTGCCTTGGGTCCCCTCCAGACCTAATTCGCCATTGGTTGTTAATGGGCGAAGCTGAAACTTTTTCAAGTATTTGGACTAATGGTGAGGCTTGGATGCTTGCGGCTGCTGTCGCAATGGCATTTGGCACTGTCCTAATACGCTTTGCCTGTAAAGAAAGTGATCCTGTCTCTGTAACTGGATGGCACATGGTTTTAGGAAGTGTGCCATTGATTATTTGCCAATTTTTAGATCCAAATTGGTCAGTCTTGCCACATTGGACAACTATTGAGTGGGTGTTGATGGCATACGCAAGTCTTTTAGGAAGTGCATTGGCATATGGATTATTTTTTTGGTTTGCCAATCAAGAAGAACTTACAAGTTTCAGTACGCTTGCTTTTTTGACACCCGTGTTTGCTCTTGCTACAGGAGGGCTATGGCTAGGAGAAAGACTTGAGCCATTGCAATGGATTGGTGTGGTTTTTGTTTTGATATCTGTTCTTTTGGTAAGTCAACGAAGTCGTTTTTGGGAGCCGAATTCATCTGATTCAGAAGATTTGCAAGGAGGGATCAGTGGATGAATTGTTCAGACATGAAGATTGTTCTTGTTAGTACGCCACTTGGTTACATCGGAAGTGGTAAGGGAGGAGGTGTTGAGCTCACGATTGGTTCACTAGTTAAGGGACTTTTGAAATTGGGACTTAAAGTTATTTTGGTGGCTCCAGAAGGCTCGGTTCTGCCATCTGGTTGTTCTGGCGTAGAGATTCATCATGTCTCTGGAAAATCCCAGAGAAGTTGGCAGCATCAGGAATCTAGTGCAGACGTAATGATTCCTTCTGAGGGAGTCCTCCCAAAACTATGGGAACAAGCACTGGAAATTGGCGAGTCAGCCGATGCTGTTTTGAATTTCAGTTATGACTGGTTACCTTTGTGGCTTACCTCACATGTAAGGGTCAAAATATTTCACTTGATAAGTATGGGAGGTGTATCAGATGTAATGAAACGATTGATTGGGGATCTGTCAAAATCTCATCATTCTCGGCTGGCTTTTCATACAAAGCGTCAGGCTTCTGATTATGTACTGGCTCATCAGCCAATTGTTGTTGGTAATGGTTTTGATTTGGATAATTATGATTTTCAATCTGAAGGAGGTGGTCCTCTTGGATGGGCTGGCAGGGTTGCTCCAGAAAAAGGATTAGAAGATGCAGTAGCTGTTGCGGCTAATTTGGGAGATCGATTATTGGTTTGGGGTGTAATTGAAGATCCTGCATATGCTTCTGCAGTAGAGACTTCATTCCCTCCTGGAACAATCGAATGGAGAGGATTCCTTCCAACATCTCAATTTCAGAGCCAATTAGGAGGCTGTCGTGCTTTGCTGAATACTCCAAAGTGGAATGAGGCTTATGGAAATGTTGTGGTCGAATCCTTAGCTTGTGGTGTCCCTGTGGTTGCTTACGATCGTGGGGGACCTGGAGAGCTCATTAATTCGGGAATTACCGGATGGTTGGTGCCCCCAGAAGATTTGGAATCTATGACTGACCGTATTTTGCGAATAGATGAGATAGATCGAAAAGAATGCAGGTCTTGGGCTGAAAAATCTGCCTCTGATTATGGTTTTGCAAACCGGATAGTTTCCTGGATTAAGTCTGGCTTATTGGACAAAGATGTACGCATTAATTAATTGATGTGGCGACGACTTAAGTGAAATTGCTTGTATCCCGACGCCAGCATTTAAGAGGCCTTTTGCTGATACTGGCTATTGGTATGGCACTTTGTGTTTGGCAGTTAGGGGCTACAGGATTGGTAGATGAAACCCCGCCTTTATTTGCGGCAGCAGGCCGTGCGATGGCCGTTACTGGTGATTGGATTACTCCAAGGGTGAATGGACTTCCGCGTTTTGATAAACCTCCTTTGATCTATTGGTTGATGGGTTTGGGGTATTCGTTGCCAGGTCAAGAAGTTTGGGACCCTCTTGGAACGTGGTCTGCTCGCCTTCCTTCCTCACTGGCCTCTGTGTGGATGATGATTTTGTTGGGTGACACGGTCATGCGATGGCCTCAGAAGGAAGATGTTTTTCCACGTAGAACGGCTGTAGTGACTGCATTGGCTTTTGCGTTGTCTCCGCTTGTAATGATTTGGAGCCGAACTGCAGTAAGTGATTCTTTGCTTTGCAGCACTTTGGGAGTAAGCCTTTTGCTTCAGTGGAGGTGTTATGCGAATCCTGCCAAGCAGTCTTGGTGGTCTGCTTGGGCTGTTTTGGGGTTAGCGGTATTAACTAAAGGTCCTGTAGCAGTTGTGCTGATGGGAATGATTCTTGTTTTGTTTGGTTGGCAGCAAGTTGACTTCGCTTCTTTATTTCGACGTTTGCGTCCTATTGCTGGAATAGGGATAACAGCTCTTATAAGTTTGCCTTGGTATTTAATTGAGCTTGTTGTAGAGGGAAAGCCTTTTTGGAATAGTTTTTTTGGATATCACAATTTTCAGAGGTTTACCTCTGTAGTTAATAGTCATCAGGAGCCTTGGTGGTTTTTTTGTCTAGTTCTTGTGATTGCTTCTCTGCCTTTTACACCTTTGTTAATTCTTGGCCTTTTAAGAGCTTTTCCGACTTGGTGGCGGGATGGAAGCGAGAAGAAGTTGCCAGAAGAATCTCTTACTGTTTTTGCAGCTTGCTGGTTGATTTCGGTTTTTGTGCTTTTTACATGCTCTGCTACCAAGCTTCCCAGTTATTGGCTCCCTGCAACACCTGCGGCTGCAATCTTGATCGCTTTTGCTGTAAACCGTTCAAGAGTCTCTGATAGGGATCTTGGGTTGTTGATTGGATGGGGTGGATCAGCTTTTTTGGCATTAGTACTCTCGTTGGTTTTGTGGTTTTCGCCCTTTTGGCTTCTGTCGATTAAGGACCCTGAAATTCCTAACTTTGGAGCAGAGCTGCTTCAAAGCAGACTCCTATTGATTGGCGCTTTCTGTTTAAGTGCCTCTGCATTTTCTGGCCTTTTGTACGCCTCAACTAAGTGGCCAGGAAGGCTTTTGGTAATGCAGGGGCCAGTGGTTTTTTTCCAGTTACTTGTTTTAGTTCCAATGTTTGGCTTGGCAGATAAGTTGAGACAGTTGCCTTTGCGTCAAGCGGCTCAGTTGCTTGTTGAGTCACAAAAGCCCTTGGAACCATTGGTGATGGTTGGAGCGATGAAGCCCTCTATGCACTTTTATACCAAGCAGGTTGTTGTTTATGAAGGGCGATCATCAGGCGCATTAGTAAATCTTGTAGATCGATTGAGAGCCGAGAAAAGACAAGGCTGGATTGGTAGGCCTATTGATTCTCCAAAAGGGATCAGCACTGCATTAGTGGTCATTGATCAAAAAACGGCTAAACGTTCTTATTGGCTTGGATTACAGCCAGAAATTCTTGGCCAATTCGGAATATATAAGGTTTGGCGATTGAATAGGTACTTGCTTGAGGAGAGGGCAAATCAAATTGTCGAAAGTGGTGGAATACGTCCTAATTGGAGAGATCCTCGCCCAGAGCGTTTTTGATGCTTTGGAGTGCTTTGGAGAAAGGTTCCCATTCTTAAGGACTTTCTCCAAACTTTGTTTTTGTTGGGTATGTAGAAATATTTTTGCGTTTACAAAATCCGCATTTTCCCCATAGGGCCATTTCTCCTGTTGGGGCAGGGCTTCCACAAAGGTTGCAGGTTGTTAACCCATGAACATCAATTCTGCTTGGGTGCCGTGCCCAGATACTTTCCAGGCTTTCTTCATGTTTGGTTTTGCTTGGGTGGTATTTCTGAATTCGAAGATCTCGAATTTTGTGTCCTGCTGCTCTCAGTGAGGCTATTAATTGTGAACGGTTGTATTGAAGTGCTTGGAGCCATTGAGGGTGGCTTGCTCCGACGACCAGAACTCCACGATGAAAGCTTAGTGGACGGCAGTTTTTAGCTAGTTGCGATCCTGCAACTATTGGCCAATCCTGCCAAAGGCCTGCTATGCCTGGCTTCTTTTGCCATTTAGTTTTCAAGTCGTCCAGGCAGCTTGCCAGTGATGAAGCTTTTTCAGGAAGCGACTCTCGAAGGATTCCTCCTTGCTTAATACGGTTTTTCCCTTGGTTATTTTGCTGAACCATCACATCACTCTATATGGAGTTTTTTTCTGATCTAGCTAGCCTCTTTAGGACATATTGAACGTCTCGATGGGATTACTAGACAGGTTGAGTCGCTTATTTCGAGCCAATCTCAACGATCTTGTGAGTAAGGCTGAGGATCCTGTGAAGATTCTTGAGCAGTCTGTCTCTGACATGCAGGCTGATTTAGTCAAGCTTCGTCAAGCAGTAGCCATGGCAATTTCTAGTCAAAAAAGACTTCGCAGCCAGGCTGATCAGGCCAATGTTCAAGTGAAAACTTGGTATGAACGAGCAGAGCTTGCTCTGCAGAAAGGAGAAGAGGAACTTGCTCGGGAGGCTTTATCTCGTAGAAAGACTTTTCAGGAATCTTTTGCGGCTCTTACTAATCAGCTACAGGCACAAGAGGGACAAGTGGAGATGCTCAAAAGAAGCCTTGTTGCTCTTGAAGGGAAGATTGCTGAAGCAAAAACTAAGAAAGACATGCTTAAAGCTAGGGCTCAAGCTGCTCAGGCTCAGCAACAGCTTCAAAGCGCAGTTGGCAATATGGGGGCCAATTCTGCAATGGCAGCTTTCGATCGCATGGAGGATAAGGTTCAAGCTCTTGAAGCTTCAAGTCAAGCTGCAGCAGAACTTGCCGGTGCAGATTTAGAGAGCCAGTTTGCGGCCCTTGAAGGGGGTGATGATGTTGATGAAGAATTAAATGAACTTCGAATGAGATTGAAAGGTGGAGCAGAAGCAGTGGCTCTTCCTGTCGCAGGACGAAAGTCCAAGAAAGAGATCATTGCTAGTTCTTCCAATGAAGTGGAAAAGGTAAAAGTTGCAGAAGTAGATGCTGACCTTGAGGAGTTAAAGCGAAGTATGGATAGCCTTTAGTAATACAAGTTACTGCTTAGAGTTTCTCTTGTATGTATAGATTTAAACGTTTAATTTACATTGATAGTTCTGTTGTTTATTGATAATATGAATGGGTCAAAAGTATTTATGATTACTCCTCTTGGCAAGGAGCAGTTTAGTGAAAGTCGCTTTGCTGCAATTTTACCTAGAAAGTATTCTTCTCTTTGTGAGGTTTCAAGATTTAAAAGTTTTCAACCATGGACAGGGGCTGCTGCAATAGCTTATCATTTGCGAATCAACTCTTTAAGTAAAATCGTCTGGAATCTGCGTTGGAAGCCTGTATGTGCAAGTACTGAGAGAGAACTTTCGAAATGGTTAAAAATTAAGCCATTAATTGGTAATAAACCCAGAGCGATTGTTGCCTCTAGACAAACTCAAGGCATTGGACAGAGAGGTAGGTCTTGGCAGTCTCCATTTGGTGGGGTTTGGATAAGTGCCGCTCTCCCTTCTTCTGTGGTTAGTTGTTCTTCCGAGTTGCTTGGATTAGCAGTAGCTGTCGCATTAGCTGAAAGGCTTGAAAAGATTTATGTGCCTGTTCGAATTAAATGGCCTAATGACTTAATGGTGGGAAATAAAAAGTTAGCGGGCTTCCTGCCAAGGTTGATTTATCGAGGGGAAAATCTACAACTTGCTCGCATAGGTTTAGGTTTGAATGTAAGTAATAATGTTCCCCAAGAGGGTATTGCGTTAGGAGATATTTGTAAGTCACGTCAATTTTGCCAGGCTTTTTGGGCGGCTGAAGCACTTGTTGCTTTTGAGCGGGCAATTGATCTTCTAGGCAAGGAAGGCTTAGTTTGCAAAGAGGCAGAACGTCGCCTTTGGGCTACTGAAGTAAAAGATTCAATCACCGGAAAAAAATTTGAGATTGAGGGATTGAACTTTGATGGTGCTTTAAAGCTTAGGAACGGGGCTGACAAAACTCTTTGGACTAGATGGGCATAAGTTGTTTTGGAGTTTTTATTTATTTGTTTTCTAATTCAACAACTTTTCCATCTTTAAAACGAGCTATTTTCTTGGCCCTTTTGGCAACATCATCTTCGTGAGTCACAAGCACAATTGTTATGCCTTGTTTGTGAAGCTCATCGAAGAGATTTAAAACATCTTCTGTGGTTTTTGAATCCAGTGCACCAGTTGGTTCGTCTGCTAGGAGTAAAGCAGGTTGGTTAATAATTGCTCTAGCTATGGCTACACGTTGTTGCTGCCCTCCTGACAGCTGATTAGGGCGATTTTTTATTCTGTCAGCAAGGCCTACTCTCTTTAATGCAATCTGAGCTTTTTGTGTCCGCTCTGCTATAGGCACACCTGCATAGATCATGGGAAGCATTACGTTTTCAAGAGCTGAAGCTTCAGGAAGTAAGTGAAATTGTTGAAAAACAAAGCCAAGCTCTTGATTGCGAAGATCTGCAAGTGAATCATCATCTAGGCCTTCAATGGCTTGACCGTTGAGCTCATAACTCCCATGGGATGGACGATCTAGGCATCCCAAAATGTTCATTGCAGTACTTTTTCCAGAACCACTTGCTCCCATAACAGCAAGGTAGTCTTCCTTGTTTACTTCTAAATTGAGTTGGTCTAAGGCTTTGACTATTAGAGAGCCCTCTCCGTAAACCTTGCTCACATTAGTGAGTTTTGCAACTGCCATATTGAAGGATTTGTTTTTAACCTAGTGCTCCTGTTCCTTTTAGAGCAATTGCTTCTTGAAGGAGTGGTGTTCCTGCTACAGCGGTGTTAGCCCATTGGAAGAGTGGGTTAGATAGAACACCTCCAATTGCAGTCGCCAAAACACATGTAATTAGCGCCACTCTGAGAGGAGGGAGCCCAATAGTTTTCCATTGAATCGATGGATAAGCTTTGACTACTTCGGAAGCTTCTTGAGGTTCTTTCACTACCATCATTTTGATGACAGAAATGTAGTAATAGATTGAAATCACAGAGGTAACTAACCCAACAATTACAAGAAGGTATTGTTGGTCTGCCCATCCTGCAAAAAATAGATAAATTTTTCCAAAAAATCCAAGCATTGGAGGGATTCCTCCAAGTGAAAGAAGGCAAAGACTTAGCCCTAGTGTGATTAAAGGGTCTTTTTGGTAAAGGCCAGCGTAATCAGAAATCCGATCACTTCCTGTACGAATTGAGAAGAGGATTATGCAGGCGAAAGCACCAAGGTTCATAAATAAGTACGCGGCCATGTAGAGAACCATCGCTGCGAAGCCGTCTTCTGTCCCGCACACAAGTCCAATCATTACAAACCCTGCCTGCCCTATAGAGCTATAGGCAAGCATTCGCTTCATAGATGTTTGCGCAAGAGCAACAACATTCCCAAGACTCATACTCAGCACCGCAAGCACTGTGAAAAGTAATTTCCATTGATTGTCAAAAGCACTAAAGCAACCAACCAATAGCCTTACTGCTAGAGCAAATCCTGCGGCTTTAGACCCTACAGAGAGGAATGCAACTACAGGGGTTGGTGAGCCCTCGTAAACATCAGGAGTCCATTGATGGAAAGGTACGGCGGCTATCTTGAAAGCCACTGTTGCGAGGATGAAAACAAGGGCTAGGGCCGCTATTGGAGTGGGACTTGTTAGAAGGGCAACACCAATGATTTGAAGATTTGTAGTTCCACTTATTCCATAAAGGAGGGATGCTCCATACAAAAAGACAGCTGCAGCGGCTGAACCAACTAATAAATATTTAAGAGCGGCTTCTGAACTTCGAGCATCTCTTTTCATGTATCCAGCAAGTAAGTAGCTAGCAACTGAAAGAGTTTCAAGTGATACGAAAACACTTACAAGATCTGTTGCTCCACATAGGAGCATTGCTCCAAGGGTTGCGGCAAGAAGAATGGAAGCATATTCACCAATTGGACTTCCACTTTGTTCTGCATAGCGCCAGCTAATCAACAGTGAAAGCAGAGTTGAAAGAGCCACTACAGCTCTAAAAGCAATCGCAAGGTTATCTGCAAGGAATGAACCTAAGAATGATGATTCAATTGGACCATTCCATTGCATTGCAAGAAGGGCCAAAGCTGTCCCTAGGCCTGCATAACAAATCGGTGGTGACCATTTCGCAGCTGCTTTTTCGCCTGCAAGGTCAACTATTAATGTGCCCAGCATCGCCAGGAGAACGGCTCCTTCAGGTGCGATAGCTCCTGCATTTAATGCGATGTTTAGCAGCTCTTCAGGAGCAGCCATGGCTTGGGTAGCGAAAATAAGTGCTCCCATTTGTGGCATGTTTTTGCCGTCTCAATCCAATTCTTATAACTTTAGCTGCGTTACTAATTTGGCTCTAGATATGACCAACATCTATGCAGTCCGCCTGCGGGTGCGATAGATAGGAATAGAGGTTCAATGTATATGCTCATCTTGTGACTCACACTCTTGTAATCGTCGAGAGTCCTACAAAGGCAAGAACCATCAGGGGTTTCCTTCCTAAGGACTTTGAAGTTATTGCCTCCATGGGGCATGTAAGAGACCTCCCAAATGGAGCCAGTGAGATACCTGCTGCTCTGAAGAAGGAGAAATGGTCGAGGCTTGGAGTTAATACTTCGGATGATTTTGATCCTTTGTATGTGATTCCGAAGGACAAAAAGAAGATAGTTAAGGAGCTGAAGTCTGCTTTGAAAGTCTCAAGCCAGCTTTTGCTAGCGACTGATGAAGATAGAGAAGGTGAAAGCATTAGTTGGCATTTATTGGAGTTGTTGAAGCCAAAAGTGCCAGTTAAAAGGATGGTTTTTCATGAAATTACTAAAGATGCAATTTCTAAGGCGTTAAAGCAAACGAGAGATTTAGATATGGAATTGGTTCATGCTCAAGAGACGAGAAGGATCCTTGACCGTCTTGTTGGGTATACCCTTTCACCTTTACTTTGGAAGAAAGTTGCATGGGGACTCTCAGCAGGACGTGTTCAGTCAGTCTCTGTAAGATTGCTTGTGGTACGTGAAAGAGAGCGCAGGGCTTTTAAAAGTGCAAATTATTGGGATTTAAAGGCAAATCTTCAAACTGGTAATCATTCTTTTGAAGCAAGGCTAACCAGCTTTGAAGGTCAAAAGATTGCTAGTGGTAGTGATTTTGATGAGAAGACTGGGGAGCTTAAAAGAGATGTCAAGACTCGATTGCTTTCTGAAAATGATGCAAAAGCTCTTGCAGAAGCTCTTTCTTTAATTAAATGGCAAGTCAAATCAGTTGATAAGAAACCGACCGTCAGGAAACCAGTTCCACCTTTTACTACAAGTACCCTCCAGCAAGAATCCAATCGAAAGTTGCGACTTTCTGCTAGAGAAACTATGCGCTGTGCACAGGGTTTATATGAACGAGGATTTATTACATATATGCGAACTGATTCAGTCCATCTTTCCGAGCAGGCGATTTTAGCTGCTCGGAATTGTGTTGAATCAAAATATGGTTCAAAGTATCTCAGTAATACGCCTCGTCAGTTCAGTACAAAAGCACGAAATGCTCAAGAGGCTCATGAGGCAATAAGACCTGCAGGTGATACCTTCAGGACTCCCAATGAAACAGGTTTGAATGGAAGGGATCTGGCTTTATACGATTTGATCTGGAAACGCACTGTGGCCAGTCAGATGGCAGAGGCTCGCTTAACAATGCTTTCTATTGATCTAAGTGTTGGCGATGCGATTTTTCGAGCTAATGGAAAAAGTATTGAATTCCCAGGTTTTTTCCGGGCTTATGTAGAAGGAAGTGATGATCCTGAGTCTGCTCTTGAAGGGCAGGAGGTGCTCCTTCCAGCGCTCCAAGTGGGAGAGGAGCCTTCCCTAAATCAAGTTGATGCTGTGGGGCATCAAACAAAACCGCCTGCTCGATATAGCGAAGCCTCGCTTGTCAAGGTTCTTGAAAAGGAGGGAATTGGAAGGCCTTCTACCTATGCCAGCATTATTGGCACGATTGTTGATAGAGGATATGCCTCTTTAAATGCTCATTCTTTATCTCCTACATTCACAGCTTTTGCAGTCACGGCTTTATTAGAAGAGCATTTCCCAGATTTGGTTGATACAAGCTTTACAGCTCGAATGGAGTCAACACTTGATGAGATATCTGCTGGAAATGTTAAGTGGCTGCCTTATTTAGAAAGTTTTTATAAGGGTCCTAAGGGACTTGAGACCCTGGTACAGAAGCGTGAAGGTGATATTGATGGTAAAGCTTTTCGGAAAGTTGATCTTGAAGGTTTGCCTTGTGTAGTTCGCATTGGTTCAAATGGTGCTTGGTTGGAAGGGAAAAGGACTAATGAGAAAGGAGAAGAGGTAGAGGCTAAGGGCAATTTGCCTATGGACATAACTCCCGGTGATCTTGACTTTGAAAAAGCGGCACAAATTCTTAATGGGCCTTCAGATTTAGGGAAAGATCCCAAAACAGGCGAGAAGGTTTTTCTTCGCTTTGGTCAATATGGACCTTTTGTTCAGCTAGGTGAGGCAAAATCTAAGGAAGAAAAACCTAGACGCTCTTCAATCCCAAAGGGAATAAAAACAGAAGACCTAACCCTTGAAGAAGCATTAAGGCTTTTGAGCCTCCCTCGTCTATTAGGAGAACATCCTGAGGGAGGGGCTATTGAGGCACATAGTGGTCAATTCGGACCTTATGTGAAATGGAATAAGGAAAAAGGAGAAAAAGCTGACACACGTTCCTTAAAACGTGAAGATGATGTTTATGAGGTTGATTTAAAAAGGGCGCTTGAGTTATTGGCCATCCCAAAACGAGGACGAGGAGGACGAACTGCGCTGAAGGATCTTGGAATTCCTAAAGGGAGTGAGGATACTATTCAGGTTTATGACGGGCCTTATGGGCTATACGTTAAGCAAGGAAAGTTGAATGCTTCTTTGCCAGAAGGTAAGAATGCAGATCAAATAACGCTAGAAGAAGCGGTGCAATTGCTTGCAGAAAAGGTTGCTAGTAAGAAGTCAGTTGGACGGAAAAAGAGTACTTCAAAAAGAGCTGCTAATAGCTCTACTAAAACACAAACGAAAAAGGCTGTAAAAAAACCACCTAGAACAACAAAATCTGGTCGCTTAAGGGCAAGCGCTGTAAGGGTAATTAAGCCTGGAGATGCCTAATGTTTTATTTGAGATTAATTGTTTCTTTTCGGCCCTTCTTTCTGCTGCTGCTTCCACTTACTTTGCTCACACTTCAGTCTTGTTCAGGGACACCAATAGGTCAAAATCTTGCGAATAGTTTTGATGATCCAAGTATTATTTCTGATGAAGATATTCAAAAACAAATTCCACCAACTCGCCGAAAACCTTCTAAAGCATCTGACAAGTCTATTAATAATCCCAAGGAGACCAAACCTGTTAGATCTGCAAATGCTTTAAAAAAATCAGGATTGGATTTACCGATAGTTCCTTTTACTCCTCAGCCTTATCGAATCACTATTAAGCTTTCAGGTGCAAACCCTTCCGCGCCTGCTGAAACAGTTACTAATGCCTTAAGAAAGGCTGGAGTTCGTTTTGAAGTTGAGAAGATTGAGCGTGTTGAAGAAAAGCCTTCTCTTCAAGCTATACCAATCGGGAGGACAAGACGTTGATCAGGCCTCTTAAGCGCTTGGTCACAAACCCCTCTAAAGGTAAAAAGGCTATGAGCCGCCGTGAGGCTCTAAGAATGGTTGAGACCTCATATTTGGCTTCAGCTTCAGCACTGGTTTGGATAGCTCTTTATTACTTGCCTTTTGGAGGTGCTCTGTTTCGGCTTGCTTTGCCATTACCTTTGGCTTTATTACAGGTTCGTCGAGGCTCATACAGTGGTTGTGAGGGAGTCACTCTTTCTGTATTGCTTTTAATAGTGTTAATGGGGCCAGTGCGTGGACCATTGGTTTTGTTCCCGTATGGGCTTTTAGCGCTTTGGTTGGGATGGAGTTGGCAAAGAGGTTTGAGTTGGTGGTTCAGTTGGAGTATTGGGGCTTTTATCGGTACGCTTGGATTTCTTGTGAGAGTTTTCGTTTTATCTCTTTTGGTGGGGGAAAATCTTTGGGTGGTTATTACGAGGGCAGCAGCAGGTTTGTTGGAACGTTGTGTTGGACTTTTAAACATTCCTTTAACCCCAGACCTTTTGCAAGTTCAATTGATGGCAATTTTTTTAGTTGTTCTTCAGGAACTTGTTTATGTCCTTACTTTGCATGCATTGGCCTTTTGGATTTTTCCTAGATTGCAGGCTCGAATGCCTTCGCCTCCTTCATTATTAAATGGACTTGTTGCATTGGACCCCCTTTGACTCGAATGGGCTGTTGTGATCAGCCTGAATTAGGACTTCCTAAAGGGTGCAAAGTCTTTGGTGAAGCAGCTTCTTCTTTGAAGGTGAAAAAATGGTTGGAAAGTTACTTTCTTGATCAAAATAGCTTTTCCTTTCTTTTGGTTCTTGCTGGCTCTTGCACTGCTGAAGTAGAGGGAATCTCTGCTGCCGGTGCAACCTCATTGTCTCGTAGGTATACAGCTGTAGCAGATGCAGAGCTCCTACTTTTAGGTCCTAAAAGCCCTAGGCAGTGGCCCTTGCCTCCTTTGTCTGCTGGAATATCACCTGCTTTGATTAGTTATGTTGCAACTCGTTTTATTGGGTTAACGCCAAATGTTTTAGCAGTGGGGCTTCCTCAGCCACCATCATTTCCACATCTTCGAATTGAGCTGCCTTCGTTGGGACCTGCCTCTTGCTTAAGCACTGGAAAGGCAATGGATTTTGGACGAGTTCAAGCTCTATGGGAAAAAGGCTTCTCAATGGGATTGCGTTTGCGAGAACCAATCTTGATTGCTGAATGTGTGCCAGGAGGTACTACAACAGCGCAGGCAGTTTTAACTGGCCTTGGACTGTTGGTCGATGATCTAATTAGTGGAAGTGCTTTGAATCCTCCTAGAGCTCTTAAAAGAGAGTTGGTTGAAAAAGGATTGAAGGCTTCTGGTTTAGGACTAAATGCAATGCCGAAAAAACTTTTAGCGGCTGTTGGTGATCCTTTTCAAGCTTTTGCTGTGGGCCTATTGATTGGGGCAAGGAAAGCAGGCCAACAAGTTTTGTTGGGAGGAGGTAGTCAGATGTTGGCAATTTTAGCTTTGGCTTTGAAAGCGGTTCAGCCATCAATGCGGGCAAGTCTTGCTGATGGAGTAGTTCTTGGCACTACAGCATGGCTTGCTGAAGAGTCAGTTGACCCTCTTTCAAAACAGAATTCTCTTGCTTGCTTAATGGATCGCATTGAACAACATTTTGATGTTGAATTAATAGGTTTGGCTACTGGCTTACGTTTTTATTCAAGTAAACAGAAGGTTTTAAGGGATTATGAGAAGGGATACATCAAGGAGGGAGTTGGTGCTGGTGCTCTTTCTCTTTTATCTCAAATTAAAGGAGTGAGCCTTAAGGCATTCGTTGAGGCATGCGATGAAGCTGTCGCAGAGCTGCATTTGGGAGCCGGTTTTGAATAATTTCTATCGCATTAATGACAAAGTATGGGGATTCCTATGATTGGAAGACGAGAATTCGTTCGTTTAGGGCTTTTAGCAGGTCTTTCAGGTCTCTCATCCTGCACTCCTATTGGAATAAATCCAACCCTTAGGGCATATAAAGGAACTTTGCCTAAAGAATTGCTCCAGATTTTGCCAGCACCTTGGCGATATAAGTCTTTGGATTATCCGCCTGACGTAGACCCATATTCAGTAGCTCTTGAACAAGGGGGAGATTTATATGCTTTAGGGGATGGCTGGCTTGCCAGTTTTCCAAAAGAAGCTTTGCAATCAATAGGCTCAGATGAATTAACTTCTCGTCTTAATAGCCAAGCAAGAAGCTTTTTGGGAAGTCTTGAGCCAGACCTTTCAAAGAAGGTCCTTCCTGTTGGAGTTTCTCCTTGGGTGATGCTCTTTAGGAAAGGAGATTCTTGGCTAGATCAGGCAAGAAAAGGTTGGAAAGTTTTATTAGATCATGAATTAAAAAGGAATGTGATTTTTCCAGAAAGTCCCAGAGTGGTGATGTCACTTGCAGAAAGAATTGCTGTCCCCAATGCATTGTTACGTTTGCGTGGTCAAGCAAGAGCTTTCGATGACCGTAATGGCTTGAAATGGGTCCTTTCTGGCGAAGCAAGGGTTTGCGTGATGCCATTACAAAGATGCTGGCAAGCTCTTACAAAGGATCCTCGGTTGAGTGTTGTCCTTCCTGAAAGTGGAGCACCTTTGAATTGGACTTTGCTAGTTCGCCCTGCTTTTACCCGTGAGCCTTTGCCAAAGTATTGGCTGGAGAAAGCATGGAGCTCTCCTTATATTGAAAGACTTCTTTCAATTGGCTGGGTAAGTCCTTTGCTACTTAAGGATCTCCGCAAAAAGATTGAATTTATACCCGAGAGATATCAATCAATTTTGATTCCGTCTGATTCGATTTGGACTAAATGTTGGTCTCTCCCTCCGCTTACCGCGATAGAGAAGAATTCCCAAGAGATCCTTTGGAATGCATCAACCCCATAGGCGTCTTTTTGACTCTCCAGATAGCTTTTGATGAGTCTCTTTAAGAAGAGCAGGAATCTCTAATTTATTTGGACATCTTGGGAGGCAATCCCCGCAGTTTTCACATGCACTTGCGTCAACTGTTTCCCACCAATGCCCTGCTTTCCCAATTAGGCGATAGCGCTCTTTTGTGAAAACTTCTAATTGACTGCCTATCAAGAGATTCCTTAATCGCAAAATTTCTGGGATTGGCACCTTCTTGGGACATGGTATGCATTGTGAACATTGACCACATTTATAAAGGCCCAGTCTTCTGCTGCTTTCTCGCTGCATTTTATTTAATGAACTTATCTCTAATTCATTAAGAAGTGAATTTGCGTTAGCTAATTTTTTGGCAATTTCTAAGTCTTTAGCTTTGGAAGCGCCAACAGTTAGTGTGCTTATTCCTTGGGATAAGAGGAATCTATAGGCTAATTCCAATGGAGCAATTGGGAAGCAATCCTCTATCAATGTTTGACTTGGGTTTTGAAGTTGGCCTCCTTTATCTGCCGGAGAGATTGCCATTACTCCCATTCCAGCATTTAGAGCTTGTTTGGCGAGTGGAAGTCTTGCTTGATCGAGTAGATGAAGGTGAAGACTGCAAAATTGAAACCTATTACTTTCTATAGCTTTTTGAATCAGAGAGAATTTGCCATGAGAGCTAAATCCAACTTGCTCAATAAGATTGTTTTCTTCAGCCCATTGCAGTAGCTCTGCACCTTCTTCATTTAGAGCCCAATTGAGGTGCTCTTGGAGATTTAACCCATGTACAGCAAGATTATTGATTTTTTTTAGTCCTAGTTTGGATAAAATTTCTTTAAGTTGTTTTTTCCCCTTAGATAAAGAAATGCCTGGGAGCAGTTTGCTTGTAATTACCCACCCTCCGTCAGGTGTAATTCTTTGGGAGTCAAGTTGCTTTAGAGCCTCGCCCAAAAAGTTTTCTGCAGAGCCATAAGCAGGAGCTGTTTCAATATGGTTGATCCCTGCTAAATAGGCAGCTTTTACTACCTCATACATTTGTTCAGGTGATCTAACAGCTCTCATTGTCCCCAGCGTAAAAAGACTCACACTTGGTCCAATGCCAAAGGGACTATGCACCGCTTTCATTTTTTGGGATTGGAATTCGGCCCTTCTAACCCAAAGTGTTCATCTTCAATGCTCTTGTTGTGCTTTAAATGGCTAATAAGGGATGAGGGACTTACTTGGTCGAGAAAACGTCGGAATTCAGTTTGATCTGCTTCATCTGCTTCTGCATCGACTGCTATCGAAGTTTCAGCAACAATATTTTCAAGCATCCAAATGCTGCATTTTGCCCGAACTGCTAGGGCAATTGCATCACTTGGGCTCGCTTCGAGCTCAAGAAAAGAATCCGAATTTTGTTCAGAATTGTTTTTCCCAAAAGCTTCTTTTAACTTTAAAACTGCCTTAAACATATTTTCATCAATGCTATGGATTATCACTCGCTCTAAAGTCAGTTTTCCTGCTTCAATTAGGCCAATCATCAGATCGTGGGACAAAGGCTTTATTGGGCCAGACTTTTGAATCCCAGCCATAATGCTATGTGCTTGGGCATGATCGATCCAGATGGGAACTTGCCTTCGTCCAGAAGGATCCCTAAGTAACACGATTGGACATTGGTTTGAAGCGTCGATTGCAAGACCGGCAACGGTCATTTCGACCACAATTCCTCCGTTCCTTCTTGTTTGATTATGACCAATGAATATTCAATAAGGGTATTTTCATGTTCACAGGCTTGATTAAGGCGGTGGGTAAGGTTCGTCCTTCAAATAAGGGTTTGGCGTTAGAAGGATGTGATCTTTTAGCACCTTTAGATCTAGGAGAAAGCATCTCAGTTGATGGAGTCTGTTTAACTGTGGCCAATGTATTTTCAGATGGTTTTCTTGCGGATGTAAGCGAGGAAACCTTGGAACGAACAACTCTTGGAATTAAGGCGAAAAGAGGGGGACACGTGAATCTTGAACCTGCGATTCGTCTTTCTGATCGTTTGGGAGGTCATTTGGTCAGTGGCCATGTTGATGGGCTTGGAGAAGTCGTTTCCATTGAGAAGAAGACAAATTCTTGGCATGTTGAACTTCGCTGGCAAGAAATTAGCTTTGCTCGATTTATTTGCGAGAAAGCAAGTATCTCAGTTGATGGAATCAGTCTCACTATCGCTGGATGCAAAGAGGAAGGACTTGTTTTTTGGATAGCAGTAATTCCTCACACTTTCTCTAATACAACTCTGCAGTATTTGGCTGTTGGAGATTTGGTAAATCTAGAGGTGGACCTTCTGGCGAAATATGTCGAGAGTTTATTGAACAGTGGGAGCAAGAACCTCTCTGAAGGGGGAAGTGCTGGCTCTCCCTCTATTTCAAGGGAATGGTTGGCAAGTCAAGGGTGGAGTTGATTTATTCCAAGAAAAGAATGAGTAAGAGCTTTCCCTTGAAAACTTTTTGTGAACAACAAAAGATTATTAGCCCAACGAAGGTGGATGGACTAACAAACATAATCTGATCAATTTGGTCAGTTCAAATGTTTATTGTTTCTTGACTTGCAAAGTTTGCTTATTAAGAGGTTGGAGAGATATGGCACCTGAATCTCTGTGGACTTCAATCCGAAACTCTTGTCCAGGTTCAAGCCCAAGTTTTCGAGTATATGCATGACCAATGAGAAGATTTCCGTTTCCGTGAACACGGGTTCGGAACTCTGCTTGCCTTCCTCGAGAAGATCTTGTCCCTGCTCTTCCAGGCCCTCTTGAACGAAGCTTGTATCCTTTAGCTTCTACAAGTGCACGATAAAAGCCTTTGCGCAGAACCCTTCCACTTGGTCCTACGTATCCACATCCTTTGGCTATTTCATCCTCAGGACGATTGCTGAGAGACCTGGCTTTGTCCAGTAGTTCTTTTCCGACCAGCATTTGCCAGTATTAAATTGAATTAATTCTGACGAATAAGTCTAATTGTGGCAACAAATTGTTCGAAACTTTGGCTTCTAGTATCAAGTTTTACCAAATCAAAGGAGGTAGAGGATGATAAATAAAATCACCCAAATGCCATCGACAAAGTGCCAATAGAGCTCTGCAGCCTCAAGTGGAAAATTATTTTTGCTAGTTACTCGACCGTCAGGTGAACGTGCTTGCCACCAAACAATAAGAATCATTATTGCCCCAAGAGTTACATGTAGACCATGAAAGCCTGTAAGCGCATAGAAAGTGCTTGCATAAAGGTTGTCTGTTAAGCCAAATGGAAGAGTGAAATACTCAACCATTTGACTGACAAGGAAAGCAATGCCTAGAGAGGCCGTTAAAAGCAGCCAGCGTCGACAAAGCTTTGTTTTGTCTAGCTTGAGAGCTTGTCCAGCTCGGTGGAATGTAGCGCTACTAACGAGTAGTAGAAATGTATTTAGTGTTGGCAGTGGAAGTTCTAGTTCGTAAATTGCATCTGGCAGCAGAGGGTTGGCCGCTTTGAATGTTAGGTATGCGGCAAAAAAACCAGCGAAGGTCATGCCATCAGCTACCAGGAAAGTGATTAGTCCAAGTAGTCGATAGTCTCCATGCTCACTCTTGTGAGTTATTTGTTTTTCAGAGCTTTGTTCGGTTGGAGCAAGAGTGGTCATGAATTGTTGTCTCCTTGAGCATCATCAACTGATTCCATCGTTGACTCTTCCTTATTTACTCCGTATCCATAAGGTTTGCTAACTAAGGGTGCTTCCCCCTTCCAGTTCTCAACTGGAGGGGGAGAACTGGTTAGCCATTCAGGTGTAAGACCTTGCCAAGGGTTGTCACCGGCAATTGGTCCTTTTAAAGCACTTTGAAAAATGTTCCATAAGAATGGAAGAGTACTTAATGCCATTAACAAGGCACCAACGCTGCTTAGTTGATTGACAAAAGTAAATTGTGGATCATATTCAGCTACGCGTCGAGGCATTCCATTCATTCCCAACCAATGCTGGGGACCAAAACAGAGATTAAAGCCTATAAAAGTAATTAGAAAATGAAATCTACCTAGATTTTCATTGAGCATTTTCCCCGTGAATTTTGGATACCAGTGATAAATAGATGAGAAAATTACAAAAACGGATCCTCCGTAGACTACATAGTGAAAATGAGCGACCACAAAGTAGGTGTCATGTACATGAATGTCGAAAGGGACTTGCGCCAAAGCTATCCCTGTGATTCCACCTAATACGAAGTTAATAATAAATCCACAGGAGAAAAGTACTGCGCTATTGAGCGAAATTCGACCTCCCCATAAAGTTGCAACCCAATTAAAGAATTTGATTCCAGTAGGCACTGCAATAAAAGAAGTTGCAATAGTGAAAAATAGACGCATCCAAGGAGGAGTGCCGCTGGTGAACATGTGATGTGCCCACACCACAAGACCCAGAACGACGATTGCCATTATCGAGTACACCATTGTTGTGTACCCAAAAAGGGGTTTGCGGCAATGAACTGGAAGTATTTCGCTAACCAAACCAAATGCTGGGAGCACCATTATGTAAACGGCTGGATGAGAGTAAAACCAAAACAAATGCTGATAAACGATTACATTTCCACCAAGGGCTGGATTAAAGAAGCCAGTATGAGCAACTATGTCGAAGCTCAAAAGAATAAGGGTCCCCGCAAGTACAGGTGTTGATAGAACTACAAGAATGCTTGTTCCTAGCATTGCCCAGCAGTACATGGGAAGCTGCATTAACTGCAAGCCAGGTCTTCGCAACTTGAGGATAGTTACTATGAAATTGATACCTCCAAAAATTGAACTACCTCCTAACAGAAGCACGCTAATGATCCATATAATTTGACCTGCTGCAGGGGTTGTGATGCTTAGAGGTGGATATGCTGTCCACCCCGATTGTGCAGCACCATTTATAAAGTAACTAGTTATTAACATTAATCCTGCAGGAGGAATTAACCAGAATGCAACTGCATTTAGGCGGGGGAATGCCATATCTCTAGCCCCAACATAGAAGGGTATTAAGTAATTTCCAAAGGCACCATTGACCACTGGCACTATCCATAGAAAAATCATGATTGTGCCGTGAAGAGTCAATACTTGGTTGTAGACATCCCTGGCCATGAAATCAGAAACAGGACTTGTTAGCTCTATTCGTATTGCACTAGCCAGTGCGCCACCAATTAAATAAAAAATAAAACCACATATTAAATATTGAATACCTATAACTTTGTGATCGAGACTAAAACTTAAGTAACGTAACCAGCCAGTTGGCTGAAGCTTTTCAGAAGGCTGTTTATTTGTTTGTGGAACTGTAATTGTCATACGTCTGAGGTCTCTGATGAAGTTGGTTTGGCGTTTTTGCTATACCAAGCTTGATAGTCCTTTGATTCTTCTACGACTACTGTTGAACGCATCCCTCCATGATATGGACCACAAAGTTCAGCGCAAATGATTGGATAACGACCTGGCTTTGTTGGTGTGAAGTTCATAATGGTTGGTTGTCCTGGGATTACATCTTGTTTGAGACGGAACTCAGGCACCCAAAAAGCATGAATTACATCTTTTGACTCCATTTTCATAGTGACTGGTTGCCCAACAGGTACATGAAGTTCTCCAGAGATAATGTCACCTTGTGGATAATGAAAAAGAAAAGCAAACTGCATGGCGGTTACATCAACTGGAAGGGGCGCAATGGCATCTCCCGTTGAAGAGTCAATAGTTCCTGAACCAATCCCCCCCCATATTCTCTCTTCTGTTTTTTCCATTTGGTGATGACCATTATGTGCGAGTGGTTGCATGCCACCCATTCGGTCATAGATGTCGTAGCTATATAGGCCAACAAATAAAATCACAACAGCAGGAACTGCCGTCCAAAGAATTTCAAGAGGCAAATTTCCTTCGATGGCCAAACCGTCACCAACTTGGCCAGGCCGACGTCGAAATCGAATTAAGCTGTAAATCACAAGACCAAGGATTCCTAGAAAAAGTATTGTTCCTATACTGAAAAGAACTTTAAAAAGTTCGTCATAGATTGGTGCGTTGATACTTGCATCAATTGGCAGCAGATTTATGTTTTGACCAGCCCAAATACCTCCAGCTATCAAAGCGACACTCAAAATGAGAATAAAAATGGCCGAGGGCGAAGGCAATGCAATTCTCCAAGGTTCTTTTTAGGTTATTTAAAAGAAGCTCTCTATATAATTTAGGGATTATTAAATCGAGATTAGGTTGGTTAGCTTTATAGGTATTGCAAGAGTTTTGCCTAAGAGGATGGAATCTTAATGAGGTGTTCTGTCAGGGATAGGAGATTTAAGGGGCTTTTTTGATGTTGCAGTAGTCCATAGAACGCTGCCTTACTCGTTTGAATCGCTAACTTGCGCAAGCAACTACTTGTTTTGTAATCCAGCTGTACTTTTGACCGCTTTATCACCATTGCTAATCCGTTGGCGCCTAGCTCAATTGGCGGCTCATATTGTGGTGATTTTAATCGCTTTAGTTGTTGTTGGGGGAGCTACTCGTGTTATGGAGGCTGGACTTGCCTGCCCTGATTGGCCTCTTTGCTTTGGTTCGCTCTTGCCTGGCCGGCAGATGAATGTTCAGGTTTTTCTAGAGTGGTTTCACCGTCTTGATGCATTTGTCGTCGGGATCGCTTTGGCTGTACAAATGTGCTTGGCTTGGCTTTGGCGTTCTCAATTGCCTAAATGGCTTCCGTGGGCATATGCATCGATTTTGGTTTTAGTTGCTTTGCAAGGAGCTGTGGGGGCATTAACTGTTTTAGACCTTTTACCTGCTGGAGTTGTAACGACTCACTTGTTTTTTGCCTTAACGCTTGTTGCTTCGATGAGTGCTATAGCGCAAAGACTGCTCTCTCCTAATGGAATGCCTTCTCCTTTGTGGTGGCGTTTTTGGGCAGGTGGCTCTCTTGTGGCAGTGATGACTCAGTGTTTACTTGGTGGCCGTATGGCTACAACTTGGTCGGCTCAAATCTGTCTCTCTCAAGGACATGATTGCCAATTGCTTAATTTGCACCGTCTTTCTGCAATCCCAGTTGCGTTAAGCATTTCGATCCTTTTTGGAACATCTCTTTTCGTTGGAGGTTGGGCTCGCAGTAAGTGGCCAACTCTAATTAGTGTGTTTTTACTCTTGATTGCTCAAATTATGCTTGGAATGCTTTCTGTTCATCTAGCTTTATCAGAGCCGTTGTTGACTGTTTGTCATCAATTAATAGCGGCTTTGTTGGTCGCCTTGCTTTCTGCTTTGAGCTTTCAAAGGCCTAATACCTTTGGCTCTCATTTAGGTGAAATAGCTCAAGAAAAGATTGTGGAACCTTGTCATGGTTAGTTCAACACCTGAGATTCTCCAAGGGAGTTTGCCCCGTGAGGAAGCAGTACCTTCTCGCAAGATAGTTAAACTTCCTCCTTGGTTGGAAGTAGCGAAACCTCGCTTAATTCCTTTGCTTTTGGCTACTACCCTTGGTGGAATGGCTTTGACAGATGGCTGGCCACTGTCCTCTACAAGGTTGTTATGCACTTTGGGAGGTGGTGCACTTGCCGCTGCCGCTGCTGGTGCCTTGAATTGCCTTTGGGAACAGGATTTAGATGGTCGAATGCAACGTACTAGTGGTAGAGCCTTGCCTTCTGGCCGCTTATCTCCAACGGGAGTTTTTATTGGAGCAATTACTTGTACTTTGTTAGCAGCTTTTCTTTTGGTTAGTGGAGTTAATTGCTTGGCGGCAGGACTCTCTTTGCTTGGTTTATGTAGTTATGTTCTTCTCTATACAGCATTCTTAAAGCCTCGTACTTCAAAAAATATTGTTATAGGAGGAGTAGCAGGGGCTATTCCTCCTTTGGTTGGGGCAGCGGCTGCAACAGGACATATTGGTTTAAGTGGGTGGTGGCTGTTCTCTTTAGTGATGGTATGGACGCCTGCCCACTTTTGGGCACTAGCTCTTTTGCTTAAGGATGACTATCAGTCGGTTGGCATTCCAATGCTCCCGGTTGTAAAGGGACCTGTTGTAACGGTAAGAGCAATTTCTCGTTATAGCTGGGCAACTGTTTTATTAAGCAGCTTTGGTATTTGGGCATTGCCTGAGGGTGGATTGCTTTATGGAGTATTGTTCATGCCTTTTAATGCTCGACTTCTTCAAATGGTTAATAGGTTGAGCTCAGCACCAGAGGATTTAGGTCTAGCAAAGGGACTTTTTAGATGGTCGATTTTTTATATGTTTGGCATATGCTTTCTACTTGTTATTAGTCGCCTACCTATGTCTGCTCAGTTTGATGTTGAGGCTATGAATTTGTTGACCAAAATTAGTAGTTCCTTTTCTCTTTCTTAAATAAAATACGTACTTGCATACCCTTTTAACCGCAATTCATTTTGCTAATTAGATTTCAACCATTCGTTGATGAAACCTTTTTAAATAGATGTCGCTTATTGAACTCAGGGATCTTGTTAAGTCTTATGGGGCGGTTCAGGCTCTTAAGGGATTAACTTTAAAAGTACCTCGTGGGAGTTTATTTGGCCTATTAGGTCCAAATGGTGCCGGTAAGAGTACCACTCTTAGAATCATCTCTACTCTTTTGGCTCCTGATGCTGGTCATGTAAATGTTGCTGGTTTTGATGCTTTAAAAGATCCTCAGGCAATAAGAAGAGAGCTTGGATATGTTGCTCAAGAAGTTGCCATAGATAAAATTCTTACAGGTCGAGAATTACTTAATTTACAAGGAAACTTATATCATTTGCGAGAAAGTAAGCGGATTGAACGAATTGATGAATTGATTGATTTACTTTCTATGGAAGAGTGGATTGACCGTCGTTGTGGTTCATATTCTGGTGGAATGAGAAGAAGGCTTGATCTAGCTTCTGGCTTATTACATCAACCTCAGTTATTGGTATTAGATGAGCCGACAGTTGGTTTGGATATAGAAAGCCGCTCCGCAATTTGGCAGCTTTTGCGTGAGCTTAAAGTAAAAGGAACCACTGTTCTTTTAAGTAGTCATTATCTCGAAGAGGTTGAAGCGCTTGCTGACCAGATGGCAATTATTGATGATGGCCGTGTTATCGCAGAAGGTGTGCCAGAACAGTTAAAAAAGGAACTTGGCGGCGATAGAATAACGCTTAGGGTGAGGGAGTTTAGTGATGAAAATGAATCAGGCCAAGTAAGGAAACTGTTAGAAGATATCAAGGGTGTGAGTCAGGTTGTAGTTAATCGAGCACAAGGCTTTTCTTTAAATCTTGTGGTTGATGATGAAAGTATTTTGTCTGTTATTCGTGAAGTATTGGAGAAATCTAATTTTAAAGTGTTTGCAATTGCACAAAGCCGTGCCAGTTTGGATGATGTTTATTTACAAGCAACTGGTCGAACCTTAATGGATGCTGAACTTGCTGTTGCTGGTGAAAGAGATTTCAAGCTCGAAAACAAAAAATCTATGAGGTAAATCTGAGTGTTTTCGTAAACATCCCTCCCCCAACCAGTTTCCACGACCGTTTCACTACGAGACAATTCAATGACTACTCCAATGGCAAATACTTCTACACGAAATAAAGAGCGCGGACAAATCACTGAATTGATTCAGGAAACACTCGCTTTAACCAAAAGGCTTTTTATTCAGTTAATACGTCGCCCTTCTACTTTGATTGCAGGCATTATTCAACCTCTGATTTGGCTTGTATTGTTTGGGGCTTTGTTTGCGAATGCCCCAGCGAGTTTGTTACCTGGAGGTATGAGTTATGGAACTTTTCTAGGTGCAGGCGTGATTGTTTTTACAGCATTTAGTGGAGCTTTAAATGCTGGACTGCCCGTAATGTTTGATAGAGAGTTTGGATTTCTTAATCGACTTTTGGTTGCTCCTCTGAGGAGCAGAAGTTCGATTGTTTTTGCTTCAGTGATTTACATCACATCAATAAGCCTTTTGCAAAGTATTGCAATTATGGGGACCACTTTTTTGCTTGGCTATGGATGGCCCGGTTTTGCAGGTTTATTAGTTGTTTTTCTTACTTTGTTGTTATTAGTTTTTGCTGTCACTGCAATGAGTCTCGGGTTGGCCTTTGCTTTGCCAGGTCACATTGAACTTATTGCTGTGATCTTTATTGTCAACCTCCCTCTGCTATTTGCTAGCACTGCATTGGCACCAATTTCTTTTATGCCTGTGTGGTTGGGCTGGCTTGCAAGCCTTAATCCCCTTACCTTTGCAATAGAACCCATTCGTGCCGCTTATGGCGGTCCAATTGATCTTGGCATCGTGCTCCTTCATGCTCCATATGGTGACGTGACTGGGTTTGGATGTTTAAGAGTTTTGATGGTTTTCACTATTGGACTTTTCTTCTTGATTCGTCCACTTTTAAATCGCAAACTTGCTTAATCCCGTGAATAAAGCTCTTTTGAAAGGTCATTTCCCTTTTCGACAGGTTGAGTTGAAGCGACAAATTTCTGAGGCATTAGACCTTGAAGAGTTAAGTCGACACTTTCTTCTTCAGGGAAAATGGGTTCACAGATATGGATTAGAAACTCTTCCTAAAGAAATGAGTATTGATTTGGAATCAAGAGAAGAGTGCTTGTATGAAAACACCTCAGAAAATGACGATCTTCTTCTTAATATCTCTGAAAAGGAAAGAGAAGAGAGAACTCTATTGGAACAAACACCTGAAGATATTTTGGAGCTTGAAGAACAATGTTTGGAGTTGCCCCCTGGAATTGAGGCGGAGGAAGAGGGAAAGTCGAAAGTCTTTGTTAATGAGTTATTAGATGTACTTGGAAATAAATTTAAGGAGGAGGGTAAATCTAGTTTAGAGAAAGAAATAAAGGCTTCATCTGCAGTGTCTTTTGATGCACCACCACCACCACCAAGGACTTTGAGACATTTGCGCCGATGGTTGCCAAATGTTGAAGATGATGAGCACAAAGCTTCCTAAATATGCCCACTTCCATAGGAAGTAGGTCATATTTAGGAAGCTTTGGAATGATGATGATTCAAATATTTTTATGGAATTAGTTATTTATTAAAGATGAATATTTCTTAGTCATTGTTTTTTTCTACGCTGCTACATCATTCCAGGCATTCCCATGCCACCCATGCCACCCATGCCACCCATGCCACCCATTCCACCCATGCCACCCATGCCACCCATTGGGTCTGCTCCCTCTCCGCCATTGCTTGATGGAGGTTCAGGCTTATCGGCTATGACTACTTCTGTCGTGATAAGTAGAGATGCTATTGAGACTGCATCTTGAAGTGCTAGTCGGACTACTTTTGCAGCATCAAGAATTCCTGCCTTAAGGAGATCTTCATATTCCCCTGTTATGGCATTAAATCCTTTGCCAAGGCGCTGAATCTCAGAGACGACTACATCTCCATTCTTTCCTGCGTTAATCGCAATTTGTTTAGCGGGTGCTGATAGGGCTTTTTGTACTATTTCAACACCGGTTTTTTGGTCGCCATTGAGTTGATTAGCGAGATTTTTTAGATCTTTACTTAATTCCAGAAGAGTTGTTCCTCCTCCGGCAACGATCCCTTCTTCAACTGCGGCCCGAGTAGCGTTAAGTGCATCTTCAATTCGAAGCTTGCGATTTTTCAGCTCGGTTTCAGTTGGAGCTCCAACTTTGATAACAGCTACTCCCCCAGCCAGTTTTGCAATTCGTTCGTTTAGCTTCTCTTGATCATATTCAGATTCAGTTTCGTCAAGCTCTCGTTTGATAGACGCAACCCTTGCAGCGACTTCAGCTTTATGATCTTCATTGGCAACGATAGTGGTGTTGTCTTTGCTGATAGTTATGCGTCTTGCTTTGCCAAGATCTTCTAGTTTGACTTTGTCTAATGTCATTGCCTTGTCTTCACTAATTACTGTCCCGCCAGTAAGTACTGCGATATCAGCTAAGGCTGCTTTTCGCCGCTCACCAAAAGATGGTGCGCGAACCGCCGCAACTTGCAAAACCCCACGATTTTTGTTGACTACTAAAGTTGCTAGTGCTTCACCTTCAACTTCCTCCGCAAGGATTACAAGAGGCGAGCTGCTTTTTTGAACGTTTTCAAGTACTGGGACTAAATCATTAATAGAACTGATTTTTCTGTCGGTTAAAAGTATTAGTGCATCTTCAAATTCACATATTTGTCGATCTGCATCTGTGACGAAATATGGAGAACTATAACCACGGTCGAAAGCCATTCCTTCTGTTATGTCTAGTTCAGTGGCTAAAGATTTGGATTCCTCAACAGTGATCACACCATCAAAGCTTACTTTTTCCATCGCTTGAGCGACCATTTGACCAATTTCCTCATCTCCCCCAGCACTGACTGTTGCCACTTGATGGACAGCGTTCCCAGTAATTGCCTGACTGCGTGTTTTAAGCCCTTCGACGACCTTGATGACAGCTTTTTCCATCCCACGGCGGAGCTCTATGGGGCTAGCTCCTGCAGCAGTATTTCTAAGCCCTTGATGAACCATTTCTTGTGCCAAGACAGTGGCAGTTGTTGTTCCATCGCCAGCTTTGTCTTTTGTTTTTGATGCGACCTGTTCAATCAGTTTTGCGCCAATATTTTCAAAGGGGTCCTCAAGGTCGATCTCTTTGGCGATAGTGACTCCGTCATTAACTATGTCTGGAGCTCCAAATTTCTTTTCCAGAACAACATTTCGACCTCTAGGACCAATCGTGACCTTGACTGCGTCGGCAAGTGCATTGACACCGCTCTCTAAAGAGCCACGAGATTCATCTGAAAAGCTGAGAAGTTTGGACATTTTCTGCAATTACCCTTCGTCAATTTCCCACAAGATGTTCACTCCTTGGGAGGGGGGTTAAGTGGGGAAAGCCGAATCGTTTCTCTGATAAAAGTTTCGTGATTGGGAGAAGGTAGTTAGGGTCAAGAGATGAATGACTCTGGAACATTATTTTTTGTTCTTATGGCTGGACTGGCCGGAGTAATGACATTGGTTTATTTCCCATTGCGTCTTTTTCTTACCGCTACAGAGCGAAGCAGGCGTTTGAAGCTCTTACAACGTATTCGAAGGTTGCGTGATGAACTTGGCCAACCATTGGATTCATGACTTGGAACGCTGATCTTTTTTGAATGCCTAGTTAGTTCTCTTGGTTACCCCAAATTTTGTCCTTAGATATTTGCCTTATCAAAATCATCTGATAAGCGGTTAATCTTTTATTAAGTAGGAGCCCACAGTGAATGATTAAAAAGAAAAAGGCCTCTAGGCAATCAAATATGAATACTTCAATCAAACAAAAACAAGACGATAGCCCTAATAGAAAAAAGTTTGCATTGATCTTGTTTGGAATAGGGCCAATAGTTTTGGTCGGTTGGTTTCTTTTCGTACAAGGATTCTTTGATCCTCTCTAGTTTAATCGCTTTGTGATTGAAAGAAATCAAGGTATTGGGGGGATTAAAATAGAAGATATATTTCAAATGCTAGAAATTTTGATTCGTAAATTAGTTGAATCTTTGAAAGAAATATCCTGCTTCCTGAAAATAATTAAGGCCTTTGAAATAAAGAATAAATCACTTAAGGCCTTTCTTCTTAATTAATTGGTCAGTTCTTTTGAAAATAATTTGTTAGGCCATTACCATCCCGCCATCCACTTGTAGTACTTGTCCTGTGATATAACTCGCTGCAGGGTCAGCTGCCAAGAAAAGTACTGTGCCAGCTACCTGCTCAGGAGTACCAAATGATCCCAAGGGAATAGCTGAAAGGATAGGTTCTGCATTGAGATCCTTTGTCATATCAGTAGTGATAAAGCCAGGAGCTACGGCATTGACAGTAATACTCCTGCTCGCGAACTCTTTTGCAGAACTTCTGGTCAAGCCAATTACGCCTGCTTTAGCTGCCGCATAATTTGCTTGACCGGCATTCCCCATAAGACCTACTACTGAAGTTACATTGATAATTCTTCCTTTCTTTTGTTTGATCATTGGTCTTGCTACTGCCCTTGTGCAAAGAAATACACCGGTTAAATTTAAATTTACGACAGATTCCCAATCTTGGGTTTTCATCCGCATTAAGAGGCCATCACGAGTAATACCAGCGTTGTTGACCAAAATGTCAATTTTTCCACTACGTTCAAGTACTGCTTTTATCAAACTTTCCACATCATTTTCGTCTGAAACATTTGCTTTAAAGGTATAAGCATTTCCACACGAAGAATTGATCTCTTTAGCGACCTCTTCAGCTTTCTCAGGGGAATTTGAATAGTTCACAACTACTTCTGCCCCAGCCTGCCCAAGTTCGATGGCAATAGCTCTTCCTATACCTCGACTCGCGCCTGTAACGATTGCGGTTTGGCCAGAAAGGGAGATAGAAGAGGTCATGTCAAAATTCGAAGTGTGGGAATCTTAATGATTAGGGGGAATTGGACTCAACAGTTCAATTTCTCAACATTGTCAAGAGTCTCTCCAAGTAGATCTCGAAAGCGTTTGAGTTCAACTTTGCTGCCAAGAGCAATAAGCATTTGCCCCGGAGAAAGTTCTACATCTCCTCCAGGGTTTGTTATTAACTTTCCTTCGTCACGAATAGCTAAAACCATTGCACCGCTTTTGCGACCTAATTGCAGATCAGACAAACTGTATTGTTTGAGCTTTTTGAACATTTGAGGATCGCTTGTAAGACGGAACTCTTCGATTTCACATTCAGATCCTGCTAAAAGATCCATGAAATCAACTGCAATTGGTCTTAAGGCAGTGGCTGCCATGGTTCTCCCTGCTGCAACATAAGGACTGACAACAACACTTGCCCCAGCTAATTTGAGCTTGTTTGCTGCTTCTTCTGTTTCTGCCCTAGCAATCAAGCGAGACTGTGGACAAAGACTTTTAGCACTCAGAATTACATAAAGGTTTGAAGCATTGTTTGGGAGAGTCACTACAAGGCTTTTGCATTGCTCTAAACCAGCAAGGTTCAATGTCTCATCCAAAGTCGCATCTGCAAGTAAAACCTTTAATCCTTTTTCTTCTGCTGCGTTCTTGCGTGATGGATCTAATTCAACAATAAGTATCTCGACTCCTTCCATTTGAAGTTGTTCGGCAATTTCTTGGCCGATGCGCCCATAACCGCAAAGAATGACGTGATTTTTCATATGCCTTATTATTCTGCGGAATCTAAGTTCTCGCATCTTGCGAAAATAGCCAGATTCGGCAAGTCCTAATACGCGTTGGATAGTTAGTTGAACTACTACTAGTCCACCAGAAATTATTAAAACAGTTACTACCCTTCCGGCCGCACTTAGTGGCTCTACTTCGCCGTATCCAATCGTGCTAATTGTTATAAGGACCATCCAAAGACAATCACCCCAGTCCCAGCCTTCAGTTAGTCGATATCCACAAGCTCCTATTAGTAAAAGCCCTGCAAGGGCAACCATTGGGCCTAACCATGGCTTCATGAGGGCGCGTATATT
Source organism: Prochlorococcus sp. AG-363-A16 (assembly GCA_003280345.1). Taxonomy (GTDB): domain Bacteria; phylum Cyanobacteriota; class Cyanobacteriia; order PCC-6307; family Cyanobiaceae; genus AG-363-A16. Next base: position 77,783 of record QCFB01000002.1, on the reverse strand, counting down.
TAGCCCGCTAATTGTTGGCTGATGAGGTTGCTTTTTTCTTTTTGGCATTTAGTTAAAAGCCAAGGCTCTCAATCAAAATTTGATGATTAAGATTTTTCATTTCTTCGGGAGTTGAATCAAGGCTCAGGGTTTGATTTAGATGTGTTTAAAAATACTCGGCGCAGGTAGGCTTTCTTTGCTTTTGCTTTTTTTACAAAACTTTCCCAATGCTTATTAGTCAAGTCATTAGAGCTTCTTTGCCGGGAAATCATGAGAATTGGACCATGGCCGGGTGGGTAAAAATGTTTTGCTTCTTCAAGCTTTGCTTTAGGGATTGAAAGCTTCAAGGAATCTGCATTTAAAGATAGGCCTAAGGGTTTTAAGTAACTCTCAAATTTCTGCGGAGGCCAGCCTTTTTTGGGGGCAACATTTTCAGTTCGAGAGAACCCTTTTTCGGCAACTCTTGTGGGAATGTGACTTATCGAAAACATGAGGCCTATGGCAATTCCTTTTGCAAAGTTGAGACATGTTTGAAAGTCTTGCTTTCGAATTGTGCAAAGTAAATTGCTCCAGTAAGCGAGTGAAGGGTTTGAATTAAATGTGAAGGGTATTACCTTCTCTACGGCAGGTAACAACCTCCAAGCTCCTTTATTGGAGGTAGCGCATGCTATTTGCAAAGAGCCTCCTAGTTGCGATGTGACCACCGACAATGCTGGTAGCTTTATCAATTGCCGCTGCATCGACCCTGGACTTAGAGCGAGGATACGCATCGAATCAGTCCGGCAACCATTTCGTGCTGAATTTATGGAGTCTGCTTAACTTTGCTACAAGGAGGATTTGTTTGTGCATCTATTAATTGTTGCTGCTGGAAGCGGAAGTCGAATGGGTGCAGACTGCAACAAACTGTTGTTACCTCTGGCTGGACGACCAGTTTTGGCATGGACTTTGGATGCAGCTTGCTCTGCAGATGAGATTGAATGGATTGGCATTGTTGGTCAGCCCCAAGATAGGCCTTCAATCATGTTGATGGTTGAAGGGCGGGAGAAGCCCTTTGATTGGATAAATGGAGGTGCTACTAGGCAGGAATCAGTTCAATTTGGTCTTGCTGGGTTGCCTTCGACTGCAAAAGCAGTGCTGATTCATGATGGAGCGCGTTGCTTGGTTGAACCTGATTTGATAAATCGGTGTGCCGAGGCAGCAGCGTCAGGAGATTCTGCTATTGCAGCAACCCCTGTGACTGACACAATAAAGCGCGTAAATGATCAAGGATTTATTGCTGGGACTCCTGAGCGAAAGGAGTTATGGGCCGCTCAAACACCTCAAGGATTTTCTGTTGATGAGCTTAGACAAGCTCATCAACAAGCACTAATCAATGGTTGGAGCGTCACAGATGACGCCTCTCTTTTTGAACGCCTTGGATTACCTGTTCGGATTATTGAGTCTGGCCCTTCTAATATCAAGGTAACTACGCCATTTGATTTGATTATTGCGGAAGCTGTTATCGCACTTAGAGATTCAGGCTAAGTCTTCCTTTCTTTCCATCCAAGGTGGCGAGTCGTCCAAGTGGTAAGGCTGCATTACCACAGCAATGACCCACAGGAAGACATCCAACTACAGGGATGTCTAAATCACTAACTCTTTCTTTTAAAACTTCTGTTAGTTGGAATGTTTTTTCAGTTGGCAACTCTGTTGGGGCGTCGCAATCTTGAAAGTTCCCGAAACCAATCCCAGCAATTTCTTTTAAAAAACCAGCCAAGCGCCAATGAGTAAGCATTCTATCTATGCGATAGGGAGATTCTCCTATATCTTCAAAGACTAAAATCGCACCCTTCAGATCAGGAATATGTCTACTGCCAAGTAGATGTGAGCTTACAGTTAAATTGGCAACCACTAGAGGTCCTACTCCAACTCCGTTTTGCCACCCTTCACCATAAAGATCAGGTATTTGTTCCCCGAATAAAATTGCTTTTAGTCTTTCTTGACTCCAATTTGGTTCGTTAGAAAGACTCGTGAGTAGCGGACCATGTATACATCCGTCAAAACCTGCAGCAAGACGTGACAATAGAATAGATGTCACGTCTGAGAAACCAAGTACCCATCCTGTTTCCCAGGAATTAGGATGCTCGAGCAACCTTGCTGCCCCCCATCCTCCACGGGCAAATGCTAAGAGAGGGGCGCGATTCTTTGGGTGTAACTCGCTAAGACGCAAATGATCGTCTCCTGCAAGGTAGCCCCATCGTCTTCCTACAATGCTTTGAGACCTGCATTGCAACCCCCAGGATGTAAGAACTTTTAGGCCTTCTACAAGTTCTTGTTCGTTTTCAATTGCGGAGCTTGCAGCGACTGTATGGACTTCATCGCCCTTTTTAAGGTGCTTGGCAATAGTCTCTGATCGAATGCGAATCATTGCTCAAGCCACTCGACCCATAATTAAACCCAGTAGAAGTAAGCTCCCTAGCCAAACTTGATATTGGAAATGTCTACCGAATACTTTGAGTGAACCTTTTGATTTCTTAACCACCAATACTTCATATTGCATGCCAAGACTGGCAATTATCCAGATTGGCCAGAATGGCCATCCGATTCCTGCCAACACAGCTCCACTAGCAAGAAGTGTGCATGCGAATGCATAGCTAATGGCAACAATTGGGAGTGCTCGCTCTCCAAGATTGATAGCACTACTTTGCATCCCGATCTTGGCGTCATCATTCTGGTCCGCCATGGCATATATCGTGTCAAAACCAAAGGTCCACATCAAAGTGGCGCCCCAGCAAGAAAGAAGTGGCCAGCCCCCTGACAATGAATACTCACTTGCCGCCCAAGGGATTAAAACGGCAAAACCCCAACACAGAGCAAGTAATGCTTGTGGATAAAAAAACCATCTTTTGGCTGAGGGATATATGAGAATGGGAGGTAAGGCGAGTAAGGCTAAGCCAAGGCAGAGACTTCGACTTTGAACTGGTAGAGCTGTCACGACAAGAAGGCTGAGAAGGAGCATTGTGAATAGAAGTATTAATGCGGTTTCAATTCGTACGCTTCCATCAGCTAAAGGTCGCTGCATTGTTCGAGTTACTTTGCTATCAATTCGTCTATCCCATATGTCATTAGCAATACAGCCTGCGCCACTTGTAAATATTCCACCAGCAATTATTAACGCTACTAATTCTCCTTGGGGAGGCCCACTAGGTGCTAACCAAAGAGCCCATCCTGCTGGAATTAGCAGAATTAACCTCCCACTAGGTTTGTTCCAGCGAAGAAGTTGGAGCCACTTTTGTATGCGTCGGGTTTTAGATCTGATGGGCACGAACTTTTCTTTTTAGGAAACATTAGGCATTACTTTTCAACCTGCTGCAACCAATGGCAGAGTGTTGTTGTATTTAGCCTTAGTTCTCTATGGCAGATGTTGAGCTACCCTCTTCTGCCTTAAGGGATTCTCATCAGAATGATTTCATTTCTGCTGAAGATAAAGAGCTGCGACATGTTGGTGCGATTGATATAGGCACCAATTCAACCCATCTACTTGTGGCTTCGATAAACCCTGCTCTGAATACTTTCAATATTGATCTTGCTGAGAAATCAACTACGCGATTAGGTGAACTAGATCCTGAATCAGGAGAATTGACTGATGTCGCTATGGAAAGGGCATTTGAAACTCTTAAACATTTTAGGGATTTAGCTTCAAGTTATAAAGTTGAACAATTGGTTATAGCTGCAACGAGTGCTGTTCGAGAGGCGCCTAACGGAAGGGATTTTTTACTCAAGATCAGGGATCGTCTTGGGTTAGAGGTAGACCTTGTTAGTGGTCCAGAAGAGGCCAGATTAATTTATTTGGGTGTTCTTTCTGGGATGACTTTCGGGGAACGACCTCACTATTTGCTGGATATTGGAGGAGGGTCTACTGAATTGATTCTTGCTAATGGGAGTGATGCCTTAGCTCTAACGAGTACAAGGGTGGGAGCTGTTCGTTTGCAAAGAGACTTTATTCATAAGGAGCCTATTTCCTCGCAAAGGCGTGAGTTTCTTAAAACCTTTGTTCAGGGCTCTTTAGAACCTGCGGTTGAGAAGGTTCGCCGAAGAATCACAGGAGGGGAACATCCATTAATGATTGCCACTAGCGGTACTGCCATGGCGATTGGTTCTTTGATCGCAAGTGAGGATGAAAAGTCTCCATTGAAGCTTCATGGATATCGCTTGAGAAAGAAACAGCTGGATGAGGTTGTTGAGATGCTTGCAAAATTATCTCTTAATGAAAGGCGAGATTTGCCTTCTTTAAATGACCGTCGTGCAGAAATAATCTTTCCTGGAGCAATGATTTTGCAGACAGTAATGCAAATGTTGGAAGTAGATGAATTGATCCTTAGTGAAAGAGCGCTTAGGGAGGGTTTGATTGTCGATTGGATGATGCGACATGGATTATTGAAGGATCGCTTTAATTTTCAAAGTAGTATTCGGCAGAGAACTGTTTTGCATCAAGCGCATCGATTTGCGGTTAATCGCAAACGTGCTGAACGGGTAGCTTTTCATGCGCTAACTCTTTTTGATAAAACTTATGGTGTTTTGCATCATGACGAAGGAAATGGAAGGGATTTGCTTTGGGCTGCAGCGATGCTGCACGCTTGTGGTCAACACATCAACCAAAGTGCTTATCACAAACATTCTTGGTATTTGATTAGACATGGTGAACTACTCGGATATTCTCAAGCAGAGCATTTAATGGTTGCAGCTATTGCTCGTTACCATCGTCGAAGCCTTCCTAAGAAGCGTCATGATGCATGGCAATTTTTGAGCAAAAAAGAGTTTAGAACTGTTAATGAGATGGCTCTTTTGTTGCGTTTGGCAACGGCCTTAGATCGGCGACCTGAACCTGTTGTTGCTTCAATAACAGTTCAAATAAAAAACAAAGAGGTTGTTTTAGAACTTATACCGGAGAAAGAAACTCAAAACCTCAGCCTCGAGAAATGGAGTTTAATGAACTGTGCTTCAATTGTTGAGGATTCCCTAGGTGTAAAGCTACAAATCCAAGAATGACTATTAAATGGATTGCATAACTAGCCTTACACTTTAAAAGGTATAAATATAACTTGCCTCCTTTTATTTGATATCAAGTTTATTGCAATTGGTTGCTTGATTGTTGAAAATTTAATATTAGATACTTTTGTTGAATGATTAATAGAGTTTTTACGACTAAAGGTTTTCAAGAAATACTTTCTCATTAGGAGTTAGGTAATCAGAAGGCAAAGGCTTAATTTTATCTGGTTTTACTTCCTTACTGCTCAAGTATGTTATCGCCATGCCTGATGCGGTTATAACTATCAAACTTATTAGAACCTTCATTAAAGTCGCTGAACTTAAACTTTGATCTTGAATTGTTTTTTGTGGCCCTTCTGACGCTTTCTTATTATTTAAAAGATTATTGATTTGAATTTCATTAATCAATGAATCGCCATCGATACCTACTCTTTCAGAGACTCTTCTAATCATTGCTTTTACAAAAACTTTTTCAGGGAGAAGGGCTTCGTCACCATTCTCTAAAGCAATCAATTGCTCTTGGCCTATTTTCAGGCTTTCAGCAATCTCTTCAATTGTGAGGCTTTGCTTTTCCCTGGCTTCCCTAAGCAATGAACCAATTCTCTGAAGGGGCTTCAAGGTTGTAGCAGAAGTGATGTCCACCACGAGAAGGCGAATTAAAGAATTCATATTTATTTTAAGTAGCTTGTAAAGGCTTTAGTTTTCAATTGATTCTTTAAGAATTTTTTGAGCTCATGGGTCAAATCTAATTTTTAAAGGAGTTCTTAAGTGACTCTTCCTTTTGGCAGATTCGATGCTTATGTGTTGCTAATAGGAAGCCATTTCCCTATCCATTTTCAATTTTTAGATGAAATAGGTAAATGCTATTGGCTATGTAAAGCTTTTTTATGCTTATCCCTTTGGCCTAAAAAGGTGTTTGTGCTCAGGAGAATAAAGCTTTGAGCGTGTATTGCTTTCTGCAAGAGCAGGGCTAACTATATAGACGGTTGTACGAATAAGGCCCTTCTCTTTTGAAGTTTTGGCCATTTGATTTAATGGCACTACTTTTAGCCACTGATCTTTCCAGCTAACCCTATATCCGATAGCTACAGGTGTTTCATCTGAATAGAATTTCAAAAGGGATTGTTCTACATCTTCTACATGTCTGGCGCTCAAATATAGGCAAAGAGAGACTTTTAATGAGGCTAGGTTCTCCAGTTTTTCTAGTTCAGGCACTCCAGTTTTTCCGCCAGCTCTACTTAAGATGATTGTTTGAACTACGCCAGGGATCGTTAGTTCAGCTTTTAAGGTTGCGGCCGTTGCCTGATATGCACTAATGCCTGGAATAACTTCTACTTCTACTCCTTCTTTATTGAGACCTCTTATTTGTTCAGAGAGAGCTCCATATAGACAAGGATCGCCATCGTGTAGACGAACCACTTTTTTGCCATTTTTGCTCTTCTCAACCATTAATGGAAGAATTTCTTCAAGGGTTAAAGAGCTTGTCTTTATTTTTTCAGAAGATTTAGGCGCTAGATCTGCAATTTGAGGAGAAATTAAAGAATCGGTCCAAATGAGGACATCGGCTTTTTTAATTCTATCTACAGCACGCAAAGTTAGGAGGTCAGGTGCGCCTGGGCCAGCACCAATTATTGAAATAGGAATCACAAAGACCTCTTTTTCGCCAAGTTAATTTGAAGTGCTTCTTTTTTTAAGTGAAACATTCTCCAAAGCCCAAAAGTTCCTATCGCAGAAAGAATGATGCTCATGATTTGAGCCATCCTTATACCCCCTTCGCAAAAAGGCTCGACACCACCAAAACAAAGAGGGTCAGTTCGTAAACCTTCTATCCAGAACCTACCAATACTGTATGTAATTAAGTAAATGCAACTTATCGACCCAGATGGGATTTTGAATGAACCGTTTAAATTTTTCTTAAATAAAATGAACAGCATTACAAAGATACCTAGATCCCAAAGAGATTCATAAAGAAATGTTGGATGGAAGAACTCTTGATCTAAAAACAAATTAGGTCTAAAGGCATATGGAATAGATAATTTCCATGGTAAAGAAGTTGGCACTCCAAAAGCTTCATTATTGAAGAAATTCCCCCATCGACCTATTGATTGTCCAAGGGCAACAGATGGCAGCAGGACATCCATAACATCCCAGACTCGTTGCTTGCGCAAACGACAAAAAATTATTACTGATATGCTCCCGCCAAGCAAAGCTCCATGGATGGCAATTCCCCCTCCCCAAATCTCAAAAAAACTTGGTATTGGTACTTTTAATCCTAAAAATCTTAATCCGCTCCAGAAGTTGACCCCACTATAATTTTCCCATTTGAAAGCAACATAATATAAACGTGCACCTATAACTGATGAAAGAACGATTATAGGTAGCAAATCATTAATCAGTCCACTATTTAAGCCACGTAACTTTGCAAGGTAGCTTGATAGGTTCAGTCCAATTAGCACTGATATTGCGATTAGCAATCCATACCATCGCAGGCTAAAAGGCCCAATCTCAAAACTGGGCCCTGGTGAAGTAAAGGTCGCAAAAATAGCTTCCATTTTGGTTTGAAAATTTATTTAAAAAATTATTAAATTCCTTCTGCTGCTTGAACTTTTTCAACCTGTTTCTTTTTAAGAACAAGTAAAACTTGTGCAATTGAAACTGCAATAAAGAAAGCTAGCAAGCCATATACTCTAGCTGGACTTTGTAGAACTACTTCTGCATCAATTTGGCCAAACCCACCAACATTTGGATCGTTTGTTAGGGGCTCTCCTGGTTCAACACTATCACCTACATTAACTAAAATGGTCGGTCCAGCAGGAATAGTCTCTTTAATAGATTTGCCATTTAGAGTTTCTATATTAATTATACTTCCTCCATTTTCTCCTGCCTCAATAGAAGTAATTGTTCCAGATTCGTTGGAACTGAAAGAAGTATTGTTGCTTTTTTCGCCAGTTGGATAAACTTGTCCTCGACCTCTATTTCCACCTACATGAATGGAGTATTTGCCGAATTGAATATTGCTATTAGTTTTAGGGTCTGGTGAAAGAATTGGAAAAACTATTTCTTTATTTTGATCTCCTGGTAATGGACCAACCAAAATAATATTTTCTTGATCATCACTATATTGACTGTAGTAAACACCTTGAGTTTCTTCTTTTATATCGTCTGTCCAACGATCTTGTGGTGCAAGTTTGAACCCATCGGGAAGCATTACAACTGCGCCAACTTGAAGAGGGACGTCACTTCCATCTGCCCCAATCTCAGTGGTATTTGACTTGTATGGAATTTTTACTGTTGCTTTGAAAACAGTATCTGCCCCTACGGATTGAGGGACTTCTGCCTGAGTTGTCATTTTTGCCAGGTGGCAATTTGCGCAAACTATTTTTCCTGTAGCTTCACGTGGGTTTTCATAATTTTGTTGTGCCCAAAATGGGTAGGCCCAGCTTGCGGAAGGGCTAAGGACCATGGACAGTCCAATTACAAGGCCACTTAGTAAAAAGGTGATGATTCGACGCATGGTGGAAAGTGCGAAATATTGGAGGAACATTTAAGACAAAGGCAAGTTAAGTCCACCAGGGTTTATCGCCTGTGCGGAAGTCTGTATTTGTCCATTGGCTTACAAAAACGTTGTCGTTTTCAATGGCCACATTTGCTAATGCAAGTGATAGTGGGGCCGGACCTCTTACAACTTTGCCGGTAGCGTCATATTGACTTCCATGACATGGGCAGACAAATCTATTGGCACCACTATTCCAAGGCACAACACAACCAAGATGAGTGCAGATTGCGTTAATTCCATAGCTGCCAATTGCATCAGAGCCTTCAACAATTAAGTAGGTTGGATCCCCTTTTAATCCCTGCACGAGACTGCGGTCTCCTGATGGATGATTAGCCAGCCAGCCAGAAGCAGTAACTGGATTCCCAAGTTCATCTTTGGCACTAGTTCCTCCTCCGCTTCCGGCGGCTTTAGGTGGGATGAAATAATTCACGACAGGGTATAAAGCTCCTAGTGCAACCCCTGTTAGCGATCCGAAAGTGAGCAGGTTCATAAACTGCCTTCGTCCCATTGAGGGAACATCGCTAGAGGTCATTTGTGTCATTGCGAAGATTCGGCCAGCAATCAACTAAGACCATTATGGACTGCGAAGGTTCTGTGACGCTTTGCAAAAACAGGGATTTTCAATGATTTTTAGCCTTAATTCGAATGATTGAGAACTCACAAGAACACTATTCATCCCCGTTGAGCGTTGAAGAGGTAATCAAAAGCCTTAGAGAAAACTTGGGGGCAACCTATGACATTCAATTAGTAATACGTAAGGATCGGCTTTATTTTCAGGTGATGTGGGCATATTTGGAACAACAGTCCTTCCCTATCTGTGAAGAGGACTATCGAAGGCATATAAATAAAGTACTTGAGGTTGTTAATCGATTAGGTCTTGCTGAGGATGTTCGGGAATGGATACGTAATGTCAAGAAAAAACCAAGAGTTGGAAGGGCTATTAGTTTGCAGTTGAAGGGTGCTAGCTGCTTGGAAGAATTTGTTCTTTGAAGTTCTCGCTAAGAGCCACCATTGCGACGCCTATTAGAAATAATGCAGTTATTGCAGAGGTCAGAAGCAGCATGGTGATCGGATCTGTTGATGGTGTTAGTACCGCTCCTGCTAGAGCAGCTGTCATTATTACCGACCTCCACGAGGAAAGCATTGCCCGCCATTTGACTAGTCCTAAAACACCTAATAACAGCTGAAGAACAGGGAGTTGAAAAGCTAAGGCAGTAGAGACCATTAGCAGGAGTACGAAGTCCAAGTAACGTTCAATTGACCAAATAGGCTCTACTACTTCTGATCCGTAACTAACTAGAAATCTGAGTGCTGCGGGAATAAGTGCCCACCAAGCAAAGAACAAACCTGCCATAAATAGAATTGTTGATCCTGCCACTGCAGGTGCTATTAAGCGTCTTTCTCGAGGAGTAAGTCCTGGGAGAACAAAAGCAAGCCCCTCATAAATGATGTAAGGCAATGCTGCGGTAAGACCTGCGTAGCCAGCTATCTTTAAAGAGACGAAGAGAAATTCTCCTGGAGCAAGTTGAAGAAAACGAATAGAACCAGCAGGAGTTTCTAGAAGTCTTACCAAAGGTTTTACAAATAAAAGACAAGCGCCCGCAGCTAAGACTATTGCTAAGAGACTTCGAAGCACTCTCCTTCTCAATTCCTCGAGGTGATCTGCCAAAGGCATCTCCACGTCATGGAGTGGCTTGCTTCCTTTAGCTTTGTTCGTAACTTGAATTGGAGGTGGTGCAGGCATTAAAGAGCCTTTTGACTCATCGTAATTTGTCAGAACTAATTCTCACGTAAAGTTTTTAAGCTAGGAGGAATTAGGGACATACATGTTCAATAGCTTTTGATGGCTCGGCCCAGCGAACATTACTTTTTCTGTGACGCAAAGTTCCAGGATGAGCCCCTCGAATCCTTTGAAGTTGATCGGTTGGAACCATTACAACTGGAACTTTTTTGTTGCCTTTAGCCCTACTAAAGAATGCTGCCAAGTTAGTAGCCATTTGGAGGTCTTCTTCTTGAGCTAAACCATTGGAGGATTTAAGTACAACATGGCTTCCTGGACATTCTTGAGCATGGAACCAAAGGTCTCCACTTCGTGCTTGCCGTAAGCTAATCCATTCGTTTTGTTTATGGTTGCGTCCAATTTGGATAACTAGGCCTCGAGGGCTAGTTAATTCGAGAGGCTTTAGAAATTGTCTTTTTTTGCTGATAATTTTTTTCTTTCCTTTTTTGTCGGGTTTGGCAAATTCATCGAATTCTTGCCGAAGCTCAAAAAGTCTTTGTAAACGGTGTGATTGGTCTTCCCAATTATTATTAAGAAGTTCTTCAAGAAAAACTTCACTTTCTTCTATGACATTTAGCCTTTGTTGATGATGAGAAATTCGTTCATTAATTAAAGATGATGAACGACGAAGTTTTTTAGCCTTTTGATATAGTTTAAGAGCCTTGTTTATTAACTCTTTACTAGGTGAAGGCAGGCAAAGAATTTCATCGGCTTTTGTTTGAAAAAAATGACTATTGAGACTATTCTCTAAAAGGTTTTCTTGTTGAAGAAGCGAGGCTTTTTCACCTTCTTTAGTCTGATTGATTTGTTTTTGAAGTTCTTTGATGTTTTGATTGAAACTTTTTTCTTCTAGGCAATTTCTATAATAGTTTCCTAAGGAAAGGCTCACTCGTTTGATTGAGTCTGAAGTAGTGATTTCTTCTCCCCAAAGACGGTATTGGGTAGGCCCTTTGAAACAAAGGGAAAGACTCTCTCCTTCGAGATTAATTAGCCACAAACACCATCGCTTATAAACCGAATGCCAGTACTCTTCTGAGAGTTCAAGGACTGAAAGGGCAAGAACTTTTTGAGCTTCTTCGGCTTCTTCGTGTGCAAGTTGAAGTGCGAGAGAAGGACTAATGCCTTGATAACTTTGTTGAAGCGAATTTTTCAAGCTGACAGGAAGAAGACATAGCCTTTTTTTCCAGCGATGAAAGGATTCTTTTGAGCTGGGCGGGATACCAGTTAAGGGTGGTGGGGAGACATAAGAATCTCCTGTGCTGATGGGCCTAACTCTGGACTCATGCCTTCGCACTTGACGCCCAAGTGTAATAACTTTGCGAGCTTGGTCTAATAAAAGGAGGTTGCTATGCCTTCCCATTAGTTCAAGTACAAGAGTTTTTTCTATTGGCTCGCCAGGACGTGTTGTTAGGCCAAACTCCACAACTCGATCAAACCCTGTTTGTTTTATCTCTACTAATGCCTTTTGCCGGAGAACAGATTGAAATTGCTGCGCGAGAGTACTTTCTTCACCAAATTTAGAAGGAGGTGGAATCTGAACGAGTCTTGGGGCATCAGCTCGCCAGCTCATTTCAATCCAGTAAAGTCCGTGAAGGGTTCTAAGGCCAAGTTGCAGTGTCCCAGGCTCAGGTTGCTGAGCTTTTTCAAAGCGACTAGGGAGAATAATTTTGCGTAGGTCAGTTAGTACAGCCTTCAAGCTGGTGAGATCCATCACCTGGAGGGCCATACATTTCATTGATTCAGAGTGGAATTTAAGCGAAGGTATCTTTCCTAGTCTGCGACCCAATTAGATGCAATGCCATGGTTCTAAATCCACTTCTTAACTCTCCAAGTCTTACTGTGATCACAGGTCCTAGTGGGGTTGGTAAGGGATCAATAGTGAAGAAATTGCTTGAACGCCATAAAGAGATATGGCTTTCAATATCAGCAACAACTCGTGCGCCTAGAAACCTTGAGATAGATGGAGAGCATTATTACTTTTTAGATCGTGAAAGTTTTAAGAAATTAGTTCATGAAGATGGATTCCTTGAATGGGCAGAATTTGCGGGTCATTTTTATGGCACTCCAAGAGCACAAGTTCAGGAACAACTTTCCAATAGAAGGGCAGTTTTGTTGGAGATCGAGCTTGAAGGGGCTAGACAAGTTCGAAATAGTTTTCCAGAAGCCTTTCAAATTTTTCTTGCACCACCTAATTTTGTCGAACTGGAGAGACGTATTAGAGGTCGAGCCACTGATCAGGAAGAGGCTATTCAAAAACGTTTGAATAGAGCTAGAGATGAATTGAAGGCTAAAAATGAGTTTGATGCTGTAGTTGTAAATGATGACTTAGATATTGCTCTTTCGGAGATAGAAAAATTGATGAGACTTTCTTAAAAACTTTTATGAATTAAATAAATTAATAAGAACAAAAAAAGGCCTTAACAAGGCCTTTTTTTGTTCTTATTAGAAAAAATGGAAAGAAATTAAAAACCACCAGTCATTGGATGGAAAAGGAGATCTGGGTGAAAGCGTTGAAATTCAACAAGGTACCCTGCTGTAAATAGTACCCAGCCAGCAGCCACTACAGGCACTGATCTGAAAATCTTGTGCTTGTCGTAGTAGGTGCCTTTATGTGGGGAATTTGACATGAGTGATTAGGTGTTGGTTTGAAAGGTTGAGTATTTGGGAAGGTTCTTTAACGAGGAGAGATTGTGATGTTTTTATCGCTTTCACGAAGCTGACCAGATCTAGCTTCGATGTCAGCCATCTCTGGCCATCTAGAACCCTTAAATAATGCTTCTCTCATTAGATCAGGATCTAGAAAAATCTCTTTTTCAGCAGGATTGCTTGTTTGGCTAGCAAGTTTCAGGTATTCCCTACCTGCCCAGCCAATCATTCCAGCAACAAAAATGAATATGTGAGCTGGGATCAAGACATCTCCTTCATGGCCACGCATTGCGAGAGCACCAAAAGGCTCAATTGTTGGGCCAATGATTAGGTGTGGGAGACCATCGTCACCGCAGGATGCTTGGCTATAGCGCTCGAACCTTGCTTTGGCCTGATCGGTTGTAGCAGCGCTTGCTCGCTCTTGGAAACGTGAATTTTCAGAGCATGGTGTGAGAGCAGAGGCAGTGAAAGCTGTGCTTTCTCTGTCTGGATTAAACTCTGGGCCTGCATTGGCTAATGGAGCAAAGCCAATGACAAGGAAAGCAGATAGCAGAATGGCGAAGAGACGACGCATTAGTTCGAATCCGATTTAAACCTGCCCTTCAATGACAGGATTTCACAAATAAAATTTTAAATGAGATACGCCCCTAAAGCTCAAACACTAATTGCCCTCGAAACAAGTTGTGACGAGTCTGCTGTTGCAATTGTCCGAAATAATGTTGGTCATCTCGAATTGTTGACTAGTCAAATCGCTTCTCAGGCAGGAGAACATGCCAAGTGGGGAGGGGTAGTTCCTGAAATTGCTTCAAGAATGCATTTGGAAGCTTTGCCATTGCTTCTTGAGGAGGCATTAGCAGATTCTGGGCTTTCAATGGAAGATATAGATGCTGTTGCAGCAACTGTTGCACCTGGTTTGTCGGGAGCTTTATTGATTGGATCAGTAACTGGACGTACCCTTGCTTCTTTATATGACCTTCCTTTTCTAGGTGTGCATCATTTGGAAGGTCATCTTGCATCGATTCTTCTTGGGGATAATCCACCCAAGCCTCCTTACCTTGTTTTATTGGTAAGTGGTGGTCATACAGAGTTGATTAAAGTTATTTCTGAAGGCAAATACACGCTTCTTGGCCGTAGTCACGATGATGCTGCGGGAGAAGCCTTTGACAAAGTGGCACGTTTATTGGGCTTGCCTTATCCAGGGGGACCTGCTATCGAGGTTGTTGCAAAACTTGGAGACTCTAGGAAATTTCCTCTGCCTAAGGGAAGGGTCTCGAAACCTGGAGGAGGTTTTTATCGTTATGCATTTTCTTTTAGTGGACTTAAAACTGCAATGCTCCGGCAAGTTGAGTCAATTAAATCGTCGGGAAAAACTCTTCCGCTAGAGGACTTGGCTGCAAGTTTTGAACAAGTTGTTTCAGAGGTCTTGGTAAGTAGAAGTTTGTGCTGTGCTCTTGATCAAGGTTTAAATAAACTTGTAATGGTAGGAGGAGTGGCTGCTAATCAACGATTACGCAAAATGATGATTGATAAGGCCTATAAGCATTCAATTGAAGTGTATTTGGCCCCAAAAGCTTTTTGTACTGATAACGCTGCAATGATTGCAGCAGCTGCTTTGAGTAGATTGGGGACAGGGAGCCTTTCTAGTTCTATGCAATTAGGGGTTTCACCTAGATTGGCCTTAGATGAAGCAAGTTCTCTATATAATTCAATTCCACCTTTCTAAGAAAGTAATTTGTGGCCACAATTTATATGGAGCTATAAGGTAATGGATTCTCAGAATGAGAGTAATACCAATAAGCCATCTGAACCTATAGATGATGGTGTTTTGAATTCATGGAGAAGAGGTTTTACTCCTCAAGCAGAAATATGGAATGGTCGAATGGCTATGTTTGGCCTTGCCGTTGGGCTTGGATTATTGGTTGCCTTAAATTTATTTGTTATTAAGTGAAAAAAAAGAAATATTATTTTTATAAGTTGGATGTATAGAAAGTGATTTTTCTAGAGTCAAATGCTTTTTTTAGTTCTTGTGGCCTCTATCGATGGTGGTTAAAACGAAGTATTTCTAATGAAAAGCGCACTTTATTGTTTATAGGATTAAACCCCTCTAAAGCAAATGATAAACAAGATGACGCAACTTTAAAGAGACTCTTAGGTTTCACTTGTTATTGGGGGTATGGAACTTTGATTGTGGTGAATTTATTTGGCCGGGTGAGTAAATCCCCCTCATTACTTAGACATTGCTCAGATCCAATTGGTAAAAGAAATGACGAGGAACTTTCTTTTAAAGTTTATGAATGGTCTAAGAGTCCTCTTTGGGATCTTTGGTATGGCTGGGGAGTCAAAGGGACTTGGATTGATCGCAATTTAAAAGTTTTGAGTTTGTTGGAAAGGCATGTTAATTATCGTGCCAAGAAATTACCAGATGCTCTTGGGCCATTGTCTATTGGGCTGACTAGAGATGGACACCCTCGACACCCACTTTATGCTTCTAGTAAAGAGGTTTTGAGACCTTTCAATTGAATGATGGCAATATTTTTTGATGATCTTTAAGTAATTGATATTTGCAGTCGTATCGTGAGGGATAAGTAGATATGTTCTCCTGGGTTTGAGCCGTTTGCATTTATGTACTTTATAGATCTAAGAGGTTTTTTCCACTTCCATTTAAAAGTTTATGGAGTTATATAAGATAACCATTAATTTCTTCTCGAGTGAGGGATTGTCCAAATTACCGCTCTGTGTGATCGAGTGCGAGGTTCTTTTTTTGTTCCCATTTTGTTCTCAAGATCAATTATTGAATTGAAGATTCAACCTCTGCTTCAGGTTTTTTATGACACCTGAGCGGTTAGGTCTTTTATGGGGTGTAACAGTTTTCGCAGGTGCGGGAGCAAGACTTTTGGCTGCACTTACAGGGCTCCCAGGAGTAGTTCTTCTCCTTTTGTCTGGATTGCTAATAGGTCGATCGGGATTGGGTCTTGTTGAACCCCTTGATTTGGGTCAAGGCTTAGAGACCATTGTGGGCTTGTTAGTGAGCCTTGTTTTGTTTGATGGTGGCCTCAAGCTCCGCCTTCCTGGGGACACCATTAAGAACACTGTTTTGAGAATCTCTTTAATAAGGCTTGTTTTCTCGCTTGCAGCTGGCTTGCTTGCTGCTCATTGGTTGGCTGGGTTGAGTTGGTCAGTATCAGCTGTATATAGCGCAATAGTTCTTGCTACAGGACCGACAGTGGTAACACCTCTTGTTCAGCAAATAAAGCTTGCTTCGCCACTTGGAGATGTTCTTGAAGCAGAAGGCCTGGTGTTGGAGCCAGTAGGAGCTGTTTTGGCTTTGTTGCTGCTTGAACTTTTAGTTGGTGATCTACATGGATGGAAGGAGTTGGCTATGGGTTTGTTTGCTCGACTGGGAGGCGGTGTTCTGATTGGTTTGTTGGCTGGATTGCTTCTTTCCGAGGGCTTGAAACGTTTAGGGCCAGATGGATTAGTGGGTACACGTTTACAACTAACTCTTGGGGTTCTTTTTCTCCTTTATGGAGTTTGTGAATGGCTTTTGCCTGAATCTGGACTACCTGCTTCAGTTGCTGCTGGGTTAGTTGTAGGGCGTAGACCTGCAACTCAAGCGACTCAGCTTGATCAGTTAATAAGAGAACTTGCACAATTAGCCATAACAATGTTGTTCCCACTTCTTGCTGCTGACGTTTCTTGGGGAGAGCTAAGTCCTCTTGGCTGGGGAGGTATTACTTGCGTTCTCGTTTTGATGTTGGTTGTACGTCCTGTTGCTGTAAGCCTTGCGACTATTGGCCTTCCTCTTGATATAAGGCAAAGATTGTTTTTAGGTTGGCTTGCCCCAAGGGGAATAGTGACAGCAGCGGTTGCGTCTCTATTTTCAATTCGTTTAGAACAAGCTGGTGTTCTCGGAGCAGGAAGACTTCAGGGGTTGGTGTTCTTGACAATTCTAATGACTGTTGGTTTCCAGGGACTTACAGCACAACCTTTGGCTAAGAGTTTGGGTCTACTTTCAAATGAGGAGGCCTCAACTGGTGATGGCGATGGCTCAAAGGCAACTTCTCAATCGATCCCTGTCCTTCCCGACCCTGGCTAAGAGAGACCATGTAGTTAGAAGGTCCGGACCTTTCATTCTGCCGAGAAGGGCGGCTCTAATACTTTTCATCATTAAACCTTTTTTTGCCCCTGTTTTTTCTATAGCAATTGCTAAAACCTCCTTCGCAATGTTTATTTCGAGGCCATCCCAATCGGTAATTTCTAGCTGATCTATGAGAGCCTTCAAGGCTTTTCGGGCTCCTTCTACTTCTAGTTGTTTTTGTCCATCTGTTTCTAAGATTGGCTCTTCAAAAAATGGACGACTTTGTTCTACTCCTTCTTTGATCAAAGTTAGTGATGGCTGAATTAGTTCAATAAGGGCAATGCACCATTCATGATTAGGTAACTCCCAGCCTTCTTCAATCCAATGTGGCGAAATTTCATTAAGAAGTGACTCTGATGAATATGCATGAATCACTTGAGAATTAATCCAATTAAGTTTGTCCCAGTCAAATTTTGCTCCAGCCTTATTTACACGTTCAAAGCTGAAAACTTTGGCAACTTCATGAATAGTGAACCTTTCATTCATTCCTTCAATTACAGACCATCCAAGAAGAGTCATGTAGTTGGTCATTGCTTCTGATGTATATCCCATGGCCTTGAAGTCGCTTATAGAGGTAACTCCATCTCGCTTGGAAAGCTTTCTTCCTTCAGAATTCAATATCAAAGGAGTGTGAGCAAAAATTGGGATCTTTAATTCAAGAGCCTCATAAAGCAGAAGCTGTTTTGCAGTATTTGCAATGTGATCTTCACCTCGTATGACATGGGTTATTCGCATCGAGGCATCATCAACAACTACAACAAGGTTGTAGAGCGGATCACCGATTTCATTGGAAGGCGCTCTTCTTGAGATGACCATATCTCCTCCAAGGTCTGCGCCGCGCCATAGCATTGGACCTCTAATTAGATCGTTCCATGCAATGGGTTTGTCATTGTCTATACGGAAACGAACTACAGAGGTCCTCCCTTCAGCGATAAAAGCTGACTCTTCATCAGCGCTTAGATTCCGATGCCGGTTGTCATAACGAGGCGCTTGATTATTGGCTTTTTGGGCTTCTCTCATTGCTTCAAGTTCAGACTCATTGGCATAACAGCGATATGCCAATCCACGATCAAGTAATGATTGAATTGCGGCACGATGGTTGTTTATACATTCGCTTTGCAAAACAAGATGTTCATCCCATTGGAGGCCAAGCCATTCGAGTCCTTCGAGGATGTTTTGAGTGAACTCGGGCTTGGATCTTTCTTTGTCTGTGTCCTCTATTCGAAGAAGGAATTTGCCCTCTTCATGTTTGGCAAAGAGCCAGTTAAAAAGGGCAGTTCTGGCTGTACCAATATGTAGGCTGCCTGTCGGACTAGGGGCCAGCCTTACTCGCACCGTCAAAGTTTTTCTCGAAATTGAAAACGGGACCGACGGGGTTCGAACCCGCAACTTCCGCCGTGACAGGGCGGTGCTCTAACCAGTTGAACTACGGTCCCAGAACGATTGAGGTCTCTCAGTTAACTCAAGATTAGATGACCTCTATAAATGTCAAAGTGACGAATGAAGTATCAATCTAGTACGTGCCCCTCGTCAACATCGATGGCAATGTTCTTTGGATCTTTGAATAAATCAAAGAGTAAGGACTTTGGTGAAAATTGACTCTACTCAAGAAAATCCTTTGTTTCATAAGGCTTCTTGGTCTTTCTTAGGCACTAATGAGTACTTATGCATAATGGATTTTAAGGGTCAAAGCCCTTGAAAAAACTTTTTTGCAAATTCGATCAATTAGAGACTAGTTTTTCAAGGTCTGAATCCAGCGGGTTCTATAAGTCGCACTTGATTGCCACGTGCGGTGAACTCACGGCCTTGATCGCTTTGAACGACCACTCGACCACCAGATTTGACTCTAATGACTCGCGCACGAACCCAACCGAGAGCGGCTGATTCGAGTACCTTCACGACATCACCAGGTTGAAGATCCAACTCCATTATCAAAACTTAGGAAACTGCAGGAAGGGGCATCGGACGCGCCGTGGAGGACTCGAACCCCCGACATCAGGTTTTGGAGACCTGCGTTCTACCAACTGAACTAACGGCGCATTGTAAATGACCTTGGGCCATCGTCGGGGATGATGGCATGGATTTCGTGAGGCTGTACCTCAGCGATCGAAGCGCTGCTTTACACGAGTGGCCTTGCCAACCCGCTCCCGCAGATAGAAAAGCTTCGCTCTTCTAACTTTACCGCGGCGTTCAACCTTTATTGAGGCTACTTGTGGGCTATGAAGCAAGAAGATCCTTTCAACACCTATGCCTTGAAAAATTCGACGGACAGTAATCGTTTCATTTAGCCCACCGTGACGTTTTGAAATAACGACACCTTCATAGGGCTGGACGCGTTCTTTGTTGCCCTCGCTGATCCTTACTCCAACGCGAACTGTATCGCCAACATAAACCTCAGGAAGATTAGTTTTTTGCTGGGATTCCTCAAAAGCACGAATCATAGATTCTGCATTGAGACTCTTTGTAGGGGAGTGCTTTGCAACCTTGTTAGAAGCCTTTGCAGAAGCCTCCTCAGCATCAGACTCCTTCTTAGGTTCCTCTTTATTGATGTCCTCGCTAATGGAGGTGTCTTTCGAATCCGCTGACATCTCAGCTCCGGGTTTAATAAGCCAAACATGAATTGTAACTGCTCATTAATCAACTTTTGAGAATTCTCTTTAGTTTTCCTTTGATCCAAAGTTGTTTAACTAAGAGTCCTTAGCTTTTAGCAAGCATCCATAGCAGTCTTAGAGAATTTCTAAGAACAAAAGTTGATTGGATTGTTTCCCCAGTCATCCTCCTTAATGAATAGCCAAAAGCAAGTGAGCTTTATTAAACGAATTTCTTCCAACCGACCTTGACTTTGGGCATATCAAGAAGCTTGTGGTAGCAGTAACTTTTATGAGCTAGTGCAGACGGAATTATTGGCGCTGGCCATAGAGGAAGCTTCAGAAATGTTTGAGCCAGCTCATTATTTCTTTAAGTATTCCTATTTAGTTATTGATAGCGTGAAACTGGCGATAATGGATCCGAGAGTATTGATTGGGTCCTATCGGTCCTAATTCGCTAAAACCTCTTTTCTCTTAATTCCTTTCGGCAACATGAAACTCTTCGCCGATTTAATTGCTTCAGGCACTCTTTCAAAGGCTGCATCCAAAGGTCCTCGTATTCAGCAAAGAAGAGGGGTGGAAATCAAATCTGCGCGGGAAGTGGAAATTATGCGCAAGGCTAGTCATATCGTTGCAACTGTTTTAAGAGAGATCAATTCGATGGTTAAACCAGGTATGACAACTGGTGACTTGGATGCGTATGCAGAGAGTCGAATTAGAGAGATGGGAGCAGTACCAAGCTTTAAGGGGTATCACGGATTCCCTGCCAGTATTTGCGCAAGTATCAACAATGAAGTTGTCCATGGCATCCCAAGTTCAAAACGAATAATTAAGTCTGGGGATCTACTTAAAGTTGATACAGGTGCTTTCTTTGATGGATATCATGGAGATAGTTGCATAACAATTTGCATTGATGAAGTTTCAGAAGAAGGAAAGCGCCTAAGTGAAGTAGCTAAAGAAGCATTAATGGCTGGATTGGCTCAGGTAAAAGCTAAAAATAATCTTTTAGATATTGCTGGAGCAATTGAAGATCATGTTAAGTCTCATGGCTATAGCGTTGTTGAGGATTACACAGGTCATGGAGTAGGTCGAAATTTGCATGAAGAACCATCAGTTTTTAATTTCCGGACAAATGATTTGCCAAACATTACTCTTCGTTCAGGAATGACTCTTGCAGTTGAGCCTATTCTCAATGCTGGTAGTAAGGCTTGTCGAACTCTTAGAGATCAATGGACTGTAGTTACTAAAGACGGGAGTTTGTCTGCTCAGTGGGAACATACAGTGCTTGTGACTTCGGACGGTTGCGAAATACTTACTGATCGTGGAGATTGACTTTAATTTAATTCATCTTTTGATGAATTTCTCTTCATTAGAATTGAGTAAAGGGCCCTTAAAACTTCAACTATTGGCATTGCTAAATAAGTTATCGGATTGGGTGTGACTATTATTAGTGGGAATTTACATTCAGCTTGTTTAATGATTTGGCTTGCTACAAAATCTGCAGACATTATTCCTAATGGATTTAGCTCTGAATGAAATGGTCCAAGTATAAGTTTGCGAATTCTTAATACCTTTTGCTGACTCGTATCTAGGTTTACCCATCGAAGACTTACTAAATTTCCAATTAAGCGTTTGCTAATTTCATAGGCAGGGCTAAGGGCAGGTTGTATTTCTGCTTCTGAAGTATTTACCCAAATTTCATGCGCTTGCGAAGAGTTGCTTTTACTTATAACAATTTTTTCAAAGCGCTCCATTAAGCGCCAGGTACTTAGTGCATTTATTTCAAGGGTTTCGTTCAATACTTTTGGGCTTTGTTCCCCTTTTGGGTTGATCCCATGGTTTAAAACCAGTACATCAATTTTCTCTAGTCGATTGTCAAGAGCAGTTTCTTGGCCGCACTGCCATTGAACCCATTCCTGGGGCCCCTCTAAAGATTGTTCCTTGCTTTTAATTGGACTATGAGTGAAACCAATCACCCAAGCTCCCTTGGCTCGGAGTTTTTTTGTTAAGGCTTTGCCTAAGGCACCATTTGCTCCAGTTATGCCTATGCGGCAATCTGACCATCGGTTATTTGCTGATTTTTTCTTTGTCATAGGCCATAGTTTGGCTTATAAAGTTTCAAGGCCTATTGCCGAGAAATAGGGTGTGGGATCGAATCGATAGGTTTTTTGAAGAAAAACCATGTCTTTTTGAATTATTGTTGATTTCAATTTGGTGAACATAACTTGATTCATGAACCTTGCTAAAAACCTAAAATTGTTTAGCTTTTGTCTTGAGGGTTAGTTAAAGGAGTCCGGTCATGGGCAGGACCTTAATGATCGGTTCTTGTGAGCCTTTTAGTGGTAAGTCTGCTTTGGTTCTTGGCATTGCAAGGCAATTGATGCTTGCAAGGCATCAGATTCGTTTTGGCAAACCCCTAGCAACAAGTTTTGAGTTAGAACTTGTATCTAAAGATCTTCCTAAGTTGATTCTTGATGATGATGTTCGTTTTATAGGCAACACTTTGGGCTTGTGCGAGGAACAATTAATTCCTTCTCTTCATCTTTTAGCTCCTAATACAGCCGACCAACGACTTGCAAATGCGCAGTTAGAAGCTGGTGATGGATTTCAATCTTTACGTAAGCAGCTTCAGTCTTCTTTTTCTGGCCTGACAATTCTTGAGGGAGCAGGAAGTCTTCATGAGGGTTTGCTTTATGGATTAAGCCTTGGGCAAGTTGCTAGAGGCTTAGAGGCTGATGTTGTTCTGGTTCATCTTTGGCAGGACAGTAGAAGCGTGGAAGCTTTGTTAGCAGCTAAAGATCAGTTGGGAGAGCAATTAATTGGAATCGTATTAAATGCTGTTACCCCTGAAGAAGTAGAAGATTTGAAGAAAAATGTTGTTCCTGCCTTGGAATCATTAGGGATGTCTGTTTTTGGAGTTATGCCTCGTTCACCTTTGCTTAGAAGCGTCACTGTCGGTGAACTAGTTAGGCGCTTGGAGGCAAGGGTTATTTGTTGTGTTGACAGGCTCGAGTTGATGGTTGAAACACTAAGTATTGGCGCTATGAATGTGAACTCAGCTATGGAGTTTTTCCGTCGAAGGCGCAATATGGCAGTAGTTACTGGTGCTGACCGTACTGATATTCAATTAGCGGCTTTGGAAGCTTCAACTCAATGTTTGATACTTACAGGTGCTGGTGAGCCCTTGCCTCAGCTAATTAATAGAGCAGAAGAATTAGAAGTGCCTTTGCTCAAGGTTGAACATGACACCCTCTCAACAGTTGAAGTTATTGAGCAGGCTTTTGGTCACGTGAGATTGCACGAAGCTGTTAAGGCAACATATGCCTTTCGACTTGTTGAAGAGCATTGTGACCTTAAACGCTTATTTTTGGCGATTGGGATCTCTGCATAGTTCATAACCACTGCTAACTTTTAGTAATTGTTATGGGGATTTCCTTGAGTCGTTCCCTGGATCTCCCTGCCGCAGGTCGGATAGACACGCTGGCTCAGGAGTTGGCTTTATTGCAGGACAAGGGCAAAAGGCGAATAGCTTTTCTTGGGAGCAGACATGTTCCTGTAGTTGCGATTCACCTTGTTGAGTTAGTCGCGCGCTCGCTTGCGCAGGAAGGACATTCACTCATCACATCTGGTTCTCAAGGTGTAAATGCAGCTGTAATTAGAGGCGTTTTAGAAGTGGATCCATCTCTTCTTACCGTATTGCTCCCCCAAAGTCTTGACCGACAGGTTCCTGAAATACGTGATCAGTTGGAACAGGTCCTTCATTTGATTGAAAAAGTTGAAAATGATGATTTGCCATTACCCATGGCTAGCAGCTTGTGCAATCAAGAAATAATTAATCGCTGTGATCAGTTGATATGCTTTGCTTTTCATGATAGTGAAACTCTTTTGACAAGTTGTCATAGCGCAGAAGAGTTAGGAAAGGTGGTTACCTTGTTGTTTTTTGATTGAACTTTGATTGATGCATTTAAATGTTTAATTGTGTATTTATATTTGATTTAATTTTCTATTGATTTGACTTAAAGGAAGCGATGAAATTCATTAATCCTCGAAAGTAAGTAATATTGCTATGCCTTCACATCTAAGTCGATTGTGGAGTCCATGCTTAGAGGTATCTTATGGCTGACACCTACTCGTTTGATGTGGTTTCTGATTTTGACCGTCAAGAACTGGTTAATGCTGTTGATCAGTTAAAGAGGGAGGTTGGACAACGTTATGATTTAAAAGATTCCAACACAGAAATTGAACTTGAGGAAGAGGCATTAATTGTTACTACTGCTAGTGATATGACTTTGCAGGCAATCCAAGATGTTCTTCGACAGAAAGCGACTAAGCGAAATTTGTCTTTAAAAATCTTTGACTTTCAACAATCAGAAGTCTCCGGGGGTAATCGTGTTACGCAAAGGATCGCTTTTCGCAAAGGACTTAGACAAGATGTTGCGAAGAAGTTGAGTAAGGCTGTTCGAGATGAGCTTAAGAAGATTAATGTTTCAATACAAGGAGAATCTTTAAGGATTACAGGCAAGAGTAAAAATGACCTACAGGCAGCAATAGCTTTGCTCCGTGAAAGAGAGGAGGAGCTTGAGATCCCACTTCAATTTGAAAACTATAGGTAAATATAAACGCTAAAGTTGGCCTGAAATTATATAGGGAAAAGAAAAATTTACTTTTTATAGTGACAAATTGAGAGAAAAAATTCTTTCCAACTTCCCAACTTCGCGTTATCAGTAAAAAATCTATAAAATTGTATTAGAAATAAAAGGTTATGACTACTCCATTCCGAAACGTCACTCCAGGAGGATCCGGTGGTGCTGCCACTCTCCTTTTGGTCCTTTCCTTTACAGGCTTCTTGCTGCTTACTCAATCATTGTTTGTTGTACCAGCTGGCCAAGTGGGCGTAGTGACGACCTTGGGCAAGGTCAGTGGGGGCTCCAGGCGGCCTGGACTTAACGTGAAAATTCCATTTATTCAGGCTGTATATCCTTTTGATGTAAGGACACAGGTTAGACCTGAAAAGTTTGCAACATTAACTAAAGACTTACAAGTTATAGAAGCTACGGCAACCATTAAATATGCTGTTCGTCAAAGTGAGGCAGGGCGTGTATATAGCACCATTGCTTATAGCGATAGAGATGTATATCCTCGAATAATTCAGCCGTCATTGCTTAAGGCTCTTAAGTCTGTTTTCTCTCAGTATGAATTAGTCACGATTGCCAGTAAATGGAGTGATATTTCGGAGTTAGTTGAAAGAACTGTTGCTGATGAGCTTGATAAGTTTAATTATGTTGATGTTCAGGGTCTTGATCTGACTGGTTTAGAAATAGCAGAAGAATATAGAGCTGCTATTGAACAGAAGCAGATTGCTGAGCAACAATTGCTAAGAGCCCAAAC
This sequence comes from Prochlorococcus sp. AG-363-A16, assembly GCA_003280345.1. Taxonomy (GTDB): domain Bacteria; phylum Cyanobacteriota; class Cyanobacteriia; order PCC-6307; family Cyanobiaceae; genus AG-363-A16. Next base: position 52,680 of record QCFB01000002.1, on the reverse strand, counting down.
TGAGGTGAAAATAGCTGAAGAGGAAGCAAAGAGATATGAAACTCTTACTCAAAGCCTTGATGATCAAGTTTTGTTTAAGCTGTTTCTTGATAAATGGGATGGAAAAACTCAAGTAGTTCCTGCACTACCTGGTTCTAAGGGAGGCTCTCCACCTGTAATTGTCGGGAGGTAAATGAGAGATAAGTAATTAACTAACTGGATAGCCCTTTGAAATTTATTGAGGCTTAGTTTTAATACTTGGTAATTCTTTTATTAATTGATTTCTATTAGTTAAGCGACCTCTGCGAAGCTTTCTTGGAATGCTTTTAATGTCGCATCTATATCATCATCTGAATGCGCTAAAGAAGTGAAGCCTGCTTCAAATGCACTTGGAGCTAGGTAAACGCCTCTATGAAGCATGGCCCGATGCAATTTGCCAAAACGGTCAGTATTTGTAGCTTTGGCTTCTTCAAAATTACTTACAGGCCCTTCACATAAGTAGAAACCAAACATTGCGCTGATGTTGCTTCCTGTTATTGCAACTCCTGCTTGTTTTGCGGCTTCAAGAATACCTTTAATTAACCTTTGAGTGGTGGCTTCCAGCCGCTCATATGTCCCTTCTTGTTTGAGAAGCTCTAGCGTCTTAATACCGGCTGTCATGGCAAGGGGATTGCCGCTTAAGGTCCCTGCTTGATACATAGGACCTGCAGGAGAAACCATGGACATTATTTCTGACCTTCCTCCATAGGCTCCCACGGGCAATCCACCACCAATCACTTTGCCCATAGTTGTCAGGTCTGGGGTTACCCCAAAACGGGATTGTGCTCCTCCATAGCTGATTCTGAACCCTGTCATTACTTCATCAAATACCAGCAAAGAGCCATTCTCTTTTGTGAGTTCTCTTAGGCCTTCGAGGAATCCTGGCTCAGGGGTTATAAAGCCTGCATTCCCTACAACTGGTTCAAGAATTACACCAGAAATTGCATCTGGGTTTTCGGCGAATAATTCTTTTACTGCCTCAAGGTCGTTATATGGAGCTGTAAGCGTATTGGCAGTTGTGCTTCTTGGCACTCCAGGAGAATCAGGAAGACCTAATGTCGCCACTCCTGAACCGGCCTTGACCAGGAACATATCGGCATGTCCGTGGTAGCAGCCCTCAAACTTTATGACCTTGTCTCTGCCTGTATAAGCTCTCATTAAACGAAGAACAGCCATACAGGCTTCTGTTCCACTATTCACGAAGCGAACCATCTCAACACTTGGGACCGCATCGATCACCATTTGAGCAAGTTGATTCTCTAGCTCACATGGAGCACCAAAGCTTGTACCTTTTTCCAAGGTCTCTTGCAGTGCTGCAATGACTTCTGGATGGGCATGGCCGCAAATGGCAGGTCCCCAACTGCCTACGTAGTCGATGTATCTGTTGCCATCAACATCCCATGCATAGGGACCTTTCACCCGATCGAAAACTATCGGTTGACCTCCAACCGATTTGAAAGCCCGAACGGGTGAACTAACGCCACCAGGCATCAGAGCCTGGGCGGCGCTGAAAATGGCCTGGGATTGGCTGGTGTTCAAGGCGTTTGTCACGGGGACCTATGCCAATGGGCTGGTAAACACAGTTGGCCATAATGGCCTAAAACAGTCAAGTTCGTCTCGACTTGCTAAGGAAGTTCTCTAAAACCATACTCATTCCAATTATTTTAGGAGCAGTTCATCAAGATACATTTCCTTCGTCTAGCCTTTTGCACCAAGGGCTTTGGAGAATTTACAATCAAACTTTTTGTTTGCATAGAAGGTTGAAATTGCATTTTTGTGACTGTCATGGGATGCCGATAGAGCGCTAAATCTCATCGAAATTAAAAATGTCTTCATTATTTTCATCCTCCTCCTCTGATGGAGGCCATTTTATTTCAACCATTACTGGAGCATGATCACTAGGTTGCACGTTCCCTCGAGTTTTTTTGTCAATAACACAACTTTTTGCAAGTCTAATTAGTTCTTTAGATAAATAAATGTGATCGATCCTCCAGCCACTATCACGATCCCAAGCCCCACTTCTGTAATCCCACCAACTCCAATGATTTGAATCAGGCTCAAATAATCTGAAGACATCTTTTAAATCTTCTCCTAAAATCTCTCTCAGAGCTTTTCTTTCAGGATCACTGGCCATGATCCCTCCTGAAAGCCTCGATGGATTGTGAATATCTCTATCTTCCAAAGCAATATTGAAATCCCCTAATAAGCAAAGGGGCTCTTCTCTTGCCTTTATTAATTGAAGATATCTTCTTAGCGATTTTAGCCATTGAATTTTGTATGAGTATTTATCGGAGGTCAATGCTGAGCCATTCGGTACATATACATTGACAATTCTTATGCCATTTATTAAGGCACTAATTACACGCTTTTGTTCTCCAAGTTGAATAGCCTCATCACAATCTTGAAGTTCACCCTCGAGTCCAATGCGAATATCTTCAAATTGGTTAATGCTTAAAAGAGCTACTCCGTTGTATGACTTTTGACCATGAAAGCAAACTTGATAGCCAGTCTCTTCAATTTCTTGTTTTGGAAATAAAGGGTCGTTGACTTTCGTCTCTTGGAGGCAAAGTACGTCTGGCTTTACTACTCCCAACCAATCTTGAATTTGGTTGAGACGTGTGCGGATTGAATTGACATTCCAGGTTGCAAGCAGCACTTCTAAAGATCTTCTCTAAAGACCATTAGCATTGGAAAGAATCAAATTTGGAGGAGATGAATGAAAAACAAACTTTTTTTTCATCTTTTCACGTTTCGGAATATTGGCTTAGCTCTTTCTCCAATTATCTTTTTGGGGCTTAACTCCACTTTTTTGCCTTGTTTTGCTCAAGAGGCTGGGACAAGTGCTTTGCCTGCCGAACGTGATATCAATACAGGTTTTGTAGGAGGAGAACAAGAAGGAACAATTCTTGATGCGACTAACCCTATGGAATTGATTAACCGGCTTAGAAGGGCTACAGCGATGGAAGATGCAACACCTCCCTCTGATGCAATTGATGAGGCATTAAAAGCTTGGGAGTCTGACGACTCCAATGGGATGTCTGAAACAGTCATTGAACCTTTATGAAATTTCTTACTTTTTTTGATGTCGAAGGAATTCGGAGATTTGTGAAGGGAACAATCTTGTACAAGGAGGAAATTCCCTTTATCACTTGACATTCCTCGCTTTGGAGAGTGAATTTTGTTTAGTGGTTATTAAATTAGTTAGTCGGTGAATCTCAGGAATTGACTAAGGCTGGCTAGATTCATGCGTGGGCCACTTAATGCCCTTTTCTTTCGATGCGAGATCATCCAATACCACCGGTTACGGAACCCTTGCAATATCGTGCAATCGGTATTGTTAGAGGCACTTATACCCCTGAAGCCTCGGATAAGTTCACTCGTGGCCGTTTGGTGGACTTACAAGGAGTAGGAATTGAGGCTGTCGTGCTGGGGAGGGTGATTACTCTTATGCGCCGGCACCTTGCTTTAGAGGAACCACATCTTTGGGTTGTTTACCCAAGATGTAGAGAGGTAGATCATCTTCATTTGCAGATTTCTGGTATTTGGGAGCCAAGTACCTTGGGAGATAAAGGTGAATTGAATCTTTCAGGTGATTCGGAGAATTCCCTCGCAGATGAACTCTCTGAAGGCGATGATTATTTCTCTATTCGGGGTGAATTGATTTATACCAAGCCAGAGACTGAAGATTTGGTAGTAAAAGTCCGTCAGAAGCCTAGGAATGATGGAAGCAGGCCATTACCTTTCAAGCTTCAATTGAAAGGTCAAATCCCTCTTGAAAAACTTCGACATTTTGTGAGTTTGGATGTGCGAAGAAATGGCCAAGAACTTCGCCTAGAAGATCATGAGGTTATTGGCCCAATGTCTACTCGAGGTGGAAAACGACGCGGGCGTGGAATATGATCTCGAGAGGATTTGAGACTCTAATTAGCCTGCTTTTGAGGTATTTAGATTGACTCTTAATAGAGCAATTTCTTAAAGTCTATATTGCTTGGAATCTCAATAATGCAATTTCACCTTGTTGTTAATGAGTTTGGGAAGGCAATCTCTAAGAGACCTTTGCTTTCCTTTTGCGTTGAAATTTACTTTTTTGAATTAAAGACTGGATAATGAAGGCCCTTTTTGTTGACTGTCCAACTGGATTAGCAGGAGATATGCTCATTGCAGCTTTTTTGGATTTGGGAGTTCCAAAAAGTTGTATTGAGAAGGCTCTTTTGTTAACTGATCTTAAAAAGGCATTTTCATTAAATGTCGAAGAAAGTAGAAGTTATGGAATAAGAGGGATAAGGGTATGTATTGAGACCTATGAATCTGAATCAAATCTTAGACGTTGGATAGATATAAAAGAGTTAATAGTTAACTCGGACTTAGTCTCAAGTATAAAAGAAAATGTTTTATCTGTTTTTAAGTTACTTGCGGAAGCTGAAGCTTCCGTTCATGGGTGCCGCCTAGATGAAGTTCATTTTCATGAACTAGGGGGGATTGATGCGCTGGTAGATGTTATTGGAGTATGTGCTGCTATTGAATATTTAGGTGTAAAAAAGATTTTTTGCACTAGTCCTCCTGCTGGGTCTGGAAAAGTATCTACATCTCATGGAATACTTCCAGTTCCAGTTCCAGTAGTTCTCGAGTTGGCAAGATTAACCCAAATCAATCTTATTGGAGGGGAGGGTTATCAAGAGGGTGAATTAACGACACCTACAGGGCTAGCATTAATGGCTGTCTTGTCTGATTGTTTTAGACAACCAGTTTCTTTTGGGGTGCACTCTATAGGGGTTGGTTTGGGTCATCGTAAACTTGATAGGCCTAATTTTCTTAGGATCTGTGAATTTGATGATATTGAAACAGGTGATTCTAATAGTTCAATCAAGGGACTTAAATGGCAGGCAATAATTTCACAAGAAGCTTGGATCGATGATTCAACTCCTGAAGACTTAGCTGTATTAATTAAAGACTTAAGGTCTGCTGGCGCTATAGATGTTGTTTCATCTCCTATACAGATGAAGAAAGGAAGACAAGGTCTTAATTTGAAAGCGATAATGAGACCAGAGGATGCAGAGAATGTTCGAGCTGCTTGGTTCTCCAACGGAACAACCCTTGGTGTTAGGGAAACTTCTATTGGTCGTTGGGTTGCTCCACGTCGTCGAGGCTATTGCAATACTTTATTTGGAAAGGTTGGAGCGAAGCAAGCGAGACGACCAGATGGAAGAATTACAGTTAAGCCTGAACATGAGGAATTAGTTCGGTTAGTGAGAGAAACGGGCAAGTCTTTGGATGAAATTAGAAATACAACCTTATTTGCAGAGGATAATTTTATTCCAAGTGAAGATTGGTTATGAGTATGAACCGTATCCAATACAGTTTAAGAATCTTAAAGTTATTTTCTCAAAGAATATCTATTCCAGGAGGAGTGCGATTTTGGAGCACACTTATTAGTCTTAGCTTTATTGGAAAAACTATATTTAGCAATGGAGATGCAATTCTAAACCTAAAAATATATGGCTTTACTTGGGTTTGGCTTCTATTTGGATTTTTAGTTAGTACCCTGAGTCTTTTTGTTAATGCTATAGCCTGGAAGTCTCTTTTAAATTGGTTGGGATATAGGCCAAAAGAACTTCATCTGATTCCACTCTTTATAAGTTCAAATTTGCTTAAGTACATACCTGGAGGTATTTGGCACTTTGTTGAAAGGCTTAGGGTTCTTAGGCCATACATGACAATGAGCCAGGCTCTTTCTTCTGTTTTGCTAGAGCCATTATTAATGGTTGCGGCAGCATTGCTTTGGGTCCCTTTGGGTGGGTGGCAATCAGGAACTTCTATTTTTTGTATATTACCTGCTTTACTATTTTTAAGGAATTTGAGAGTTCCAGTTATTAGGTTTATAGAAAGTCTTAAGGCAAAAGATTTAAAAAGAATTGACCCCTCTCTTTCATTTGATCAAGAATCTATTCAGGTAATTAGAGCTGGTTATCCTTCGCAAGCTCTTTTGATTGAGATGGCTTTTGTGCTTATTCGGTTTTTAGGGTTTTGGTGCTATTTGAATGCTTTTGCTATTAATTCTAGCCTTGAATTTTTTCAATGGCTTGCTGCTTTTTCCTTGGCTTGGACCATAGGTTTAGTTGTACCTGCGGCACCAGGTGGCCTTGGAATTTTCGAAGCCACCTTATTAGTTAGAGTTGGTTTGAGTGTTCCTGAAGCACCACTTATTGCATCCTTATTATGTTATAGAGTTGCAGCAACTTCTGCCGACTTGCTTGCTGCAACTTGTGTCTCTAAATACAGACCATTTGAATAAAAGATGTACACCGATAGTAATAAATATATTTAATATATATTTTTCGATTAAAATTAATTATTGAAGATTTTAGCTTTGCTTCGGTTTTCATGGTCTAGGCTTGGTATAAGAGCTATTGATGCAATTAGTCCAACAGTAAGAATTATTAAAGCAGGAATTATTGATTCGGCCATTCTCTCGTCTCCTGCGTATTGGAATATTCTTACTGAGAGAGTATCAAAATCAAAAGGTCTCAAAACAAAAGTTAGAGGGAGTTCTTTTAGGGTGTCAACGAAGACAAGGAGTGCTCCAACTGCTAAAGGCCCTCTGAGTAGAGGAAGGTGAATTCTTCTAAGCACTTCTGGCCATTTACTACCAAGACCTGTTGCGGCTTCGTCGAGGTTTGGAGAAAGTCGCTCGAAAGCGGCATCTAGGCCTCCTTTTGCAACGGCAAGAAATCTGTCACTATAACCCCATAATAGTAAAAATAAAGGCGTGAAACTCCAAGGTGGGCCTCCAAATGCTAGCAATGCTAATGCGAGGACTACTCCTGGTATGGCATAACCAATGCCAGTTAGAAATGTGAGGCTTCGCATCCAGGATGTTTTATTCCATCTGTTTGCAATTGTAAGGAAAAGAGAAGCTAATATTGTAAATATAGCGGCCGCTAAGCCAAGTCCAATACTACGAATTGTAAGTAATACTAGTTCAGGATCTAACCCTTGTCCGAGTTGTTCTAGATGCATAGTTGCCCATAAAAGAGGTGTACCAAGTGTGAATAAAGGAGGGATTAAAGTAATACTCTGAGCAAGGAATGCTCTTAGTCCTTTTAACTTCCAAGCGGGAGCTTCTCCCCCAGCAACTCCTTCTGACCATCTGCGACTTCGTTTCCTCAAATTACGCTCGTAGATAATTAGTGTAAAAACTATTGTTAATGCGATCATTGCGAGGCCTATAGCTCCAGCTGGATTTCCTCTTTCTACCCAGTTTTCAACAATTCCTGCTGAGATACTTGGAATGTTCAATAGTTCTACAGCCCCAAGTTCGTTAACTACTTCCATTCCCAAAAGTGCAATTCCTGCTCCAATTGCAGGGAGTGCCATTGGTAGTGCGATTCTTCGAAAACTATTCCATGGCCCTACACCAAGGCTTCGACATGCTTCGAGTTGTTGGCTACCACTTTTTGCAAAGCTCTCAGTACTAAGAAGGAAGACATATGGATAAGTTGTCATTGCCATGACTAATACTCCCCAGCCCATTCCATGAATTCTTATTGAATTAATACTTCCAAGGTCAATTAGTGTCGCTGAAAGTAAATATGAAGGAGTGGCCAGAGGAAGCAGCTGGGCAAGCCTAAGTAACCTTCTTCCGGGAAATCTACAATTAGCTAATAACCAACCATTAATTGTTCCAATGCTGCCTCCAGCAAGAGCTGTTAGGAGAAGTAAATAAAGTGTTCCTTGAACTTGTCTTCTTCCGTCAATTCCTAGGCTGACAGAACCTTCCTTTATTCCATTTATTCCTTCTACTATTAGTCCAAGAAGTGGCCATAACACCATTAAGGCAAGAAGAATAGCTATTGCATTTAGGGCAACTCTCCCTTGATGCAATTTTGCATTTTTCAATGTTGGTTGTTGAAGATCTTGGGGAGTGCTTCGTTGAATCATTTGAATGGTGGTTATTTTATATGCAAGATGAGTCCGTTCTTTTTATTAGCCATGTGTAAATTGACAATCCATTAATTTAGTTCACCTTGGTTTTAAGAGAATTGTTTTGTGAAGCTTGGAGAGCTTAAGAGTTAAATTACTTGTTAGACTTTTCAGCTAACTTTGATTTTATATAAAAGAGATGAAAGGATGATAATTTATAAAATATATTTTCAGGATAGGTCATTATTCTAAATCCGATTCACATATTAAATTTCTTTGAAATGATATATAAGCAATGTTCATTATCTTTTTTCTCTTTTTGGGATTGGTATCAGAGCTGGTTCCATCAGTCCACCCCCTCTGTTGTTGTCGTCAGAATCAGTCAGGATAAAAAATGCCAACATGACAAGACTGATCAATGCAACAAAGGCTGAAAACTCAAGCATGATCAACCGCGTGGATGACCACATTACGCAAATTGGCTTTGATTTGGTGGTTTGAGATTAATACTTTGCAAATCAAGAGGCTTGAGGACCGTAAAAAGATATTTTTTTTGGATGGCTTTGTAATGAAAAGCCATTTGCATGACTTGAGACCAGTCTTCTTTACCCAAACCCATCTCTTCCTTCACTAGCAACGCAAGCTTGTAATTGATGCTTGATTTTTGCATGGTCAAGTTGGCGACCGATCAAAACAAGCTGATTCTTGCGTTCGCCTTGCCATTCACTGTCATCAATTGAGAACCTTTTACCAGCAAGGTGAAAAATATGTCTTCGATTGCTCTCATTAAACCAAAGAATTCCTTTTGCTCTAAAAACTTCTTGAGGTAATTGGTTGTCTAGAAAGTTCTGGAACTTTCTTAATGAGAATGGGCCATCACTCTTAAAGGATAATGATGTAAAACCCTCGATTTCTGAATGATCGGTTTTGTGTGAATGATTTGAATTTAGATGTTTATGCTCTTCAAGATTGTGAGGGTTATTGCAATGACCATGTTCATGATCGCAGTCACTATGATCGTGCTGCTCTTCTGAACTGATCTTATTATTAATAAGATCAGTTTCAAAGAGTCCAACACTCATTATCAAAGGTAATGATGTTTCACCTTTAACGCAATGTAAAATCCTTGCATCTTTTTTTATTTCACGTAAATATGATTCGATGCTTGATAGCTTCTCTTTCGTAACTAAGTCACATTTATTGATAAGCATTATATCCCCATAAATAATTTGGGAACGACCCACTTTGCTCTCTAGGAGATCATCATTGAAGTTTTCCGCATCAATAACAGTGATGATTGAATCTAGACGTGTTAAGTCTCTTAGTTCGCTCCCGAGGAAAGTCATTGCAACAGGAAGAGGATCTGCTAATCCAGTGGTTTCTACTATGAGGAACTCAATGGAATTATTTTTCTTTAGAATTCGTTCGACTGCCTGCAGTAATTCACCATTAATTGAGCAACAGATACATCCATTGTTAAGCTCTATCATGTCTTCTTCAGTGCTAATAATTAGATCGTTGTCAATTCCTATTTCTCCAAATTCATTTACTAGAACAGCTGTCTTAAGGGCTTTTTGATTAGTCAGAATATGGTTTAGAAGAGTTGTCTTCCCCGCTCCAAGAAAGCCTGTAAGTATTGTCACTGGAACACCAAGTGAGTTGTCAGATTCTGTTTTTATGATTGGTACTTTGTTCGATGAAGTGCTGGAGGGTGTGCTCATTTTTTTTATTAATGGTTTTAGCCTCTTGAAAAGGCTTGTTGTATTGGCTTCAAAGTAATTAAAAGCTTTGGCCAATTGCTTTTTACATAAGTGTATCTATTTCTTTTGCCATTTGGACGTCAAGATTGCTTAATCCGCCGAGATCATGCGTTGTAAATTCAATGGTCAAGTTTGCATAGACGTTATGCCATTCAGGGTGATGATTCATTGCTTCTGCCAACAAGGCAACTTTCGTCATGAAGCCAAAAGCTTCAACAAAATTTGAGAATTTCCATTCACGTCTTAAAACTGAGGCTTTGACTTCCCATCCTGGAAGTTGTTTTGGAAGTGAGATGATCTCTTGCTGATCAAGTAATGATGCTTTCATTAAGTTAGAGAATGGTTAGAAACACCATTCTTGCTAGAAGAGTGCATGAATGTGTTTTTACTTAAGCTTGTGTTCTTTATAGATATCTTTCTTCAAGTGCTAAATACCTGAATCACTTAAGGAATCAGAAGCTTTTCAGTTGGTCTGAGATCATTTATTTTTCACCGATGGCGTGACAACTCACAGTCCTGGAATGTTTGTTGTATCGGTGCTCCCATAGGTAAATAGCTTGCCAAGTGCCTAAGACAAGTTTGCTTGAATTTATGCTCAGGCTTAAGGTGTTTGACGTTAGCGCCGTTCTTATATGAGCAGGCATGTCGTCAACTCCTTCGTCTTTATGAAGGTATGTAATTTGATTGCCTTGTCCACTTATAGGGCGAAATCCTTCTTCTGGGACTAGTGCTTTTAAATAAGAGGAAAGGTCTTCGAGAACTCTTGGATCAGCATTTTCGTTGATGGTTAGGCTGCAACTGGTGTGCTTTGTATACAAAACTAAAATTCCTTTGATTATTTTATTTTCAAGAATCCAATTGTTGATATATGGAGTTATGTCGGTAAAACCCTCTCCAGAAGTGAGAAAAGTCAGCTCAGAAAGGAATTGTTCCATTAGTTCAATACAGTGAGAGTAATTCTCTTTAGTTATGTTTGAATTCCTTCATTTATGCAAGTAATTGGATGCTTGGATTGTTTAGAGATGAAAACAGTTTGGTTTTGATCTTTTGTGCTTCCAGAAAAGATTCTAACTTCTTGTTAATCTAATAATCACAATCATTAGGCCTATAAAGCCAATTGTTTGCTATGTTTTTTAGAAATTATCTAAATAAGTCCTCTAATTATTAGAGATGCTCCCATCAACATTGAGATCAACTCAAAAGATTGCTTTACTAATTGATTGTTTTGTGCGAGAGATAAATGAGAGCCAAGGTAGCCTCCGATGATTGAACCACCTATGAGTACAGGCAGCCAACTCCATTTGATCTCACCCTGTAGCCCGAGTACCAAGGCTCCTGTCCCGTTCCAGAAAAGACCAACTAAAATAAGCGTGTACCCGATAGCGCGTCTATAGGAAAGCTTAAACCAACTTGCTAGCCATATAGTCATGAATAGTCCTGTCCCCGAGGTAAGTGAGCCATTTAATAGACCAATGACAAATATCATGAGCCCACCTACCTTCCAACGACTATTGGCTTTCTCGTCACTTTTATCGTGGGCTCCTAGATGAGGATGGTTCATGGAAAAGATTCCAAGCCAGAAAGTTAGTAACCCAAGTGCAATTGTGGCGCTTTGATCAGGGATTTTAAGTACTATTCGTGCTCCTATCCATACACCTGGGAGTCCGCAGCAAAGTATTAATGCTGTCAATGCAGGTTTAAGAGTTCGTTCTTGTGCGTGGCGAAGACTCGCTCCTATCCCTAGTGCAACGCTTGCTAATTTGTGTGTAGCTAAAGCAGCTGAGAAGGGTAGGCCAAGAAGAATTAGTGCTGGCAATTGAACTAGTCCAGCCCCACCACCAGCAAATGCAGAGAGAGCATTAGAAATAATGGCAATTATTCCGAGAGATAGTTGAATAAGCATTTTTAGGGTTTAAACACTATTTTTGTTTTTGTTCTTTATTCAATCCATTGTGTTCACGCCATTTTCTCAGCAACAGTGAAGCTTCTAAATAAGTAGTATGTCAATTAATACATGAGTAATTTGTGAGCTTTCACTTGTTAAAGCTTCCTGCTTCTATTTGCAAAGGAGGATATCTCTTAAATATTGGTTGGGCGTAAGGCTTACTTCTGTTTATTGTTTATATAGTTGTATGGATCCAGCTTTGCCTGCGACAGCCTGGCAGCGACTGGGGGAGTATCTGCGTGAGACCCAGCTTTTGGGATCAATTCAGAGCACTCTTTACTGGGATCAGAACACCAGCATGCCCCTATCAGGGGCATGCTGGCGTGGAGAGCAATTAAGTCTCTTGGCAAGGCATTTGCATGCAAGGCAAAGTAGTAAGCATTTTGAGGAACTTCTATTTGAAGCAAAGATTGAGCTTAAAGATAGTTCTAAGGCAGGAGAATTTGATGGGGAACAGCTCACAGATCGATTTAGAAATATTGAGCTTCTTGAGCAGGATTTGAATCGTCAAAAGAATCTTGATCCGAATTTGGTTGGTGAGATTGCGACCGCAAAAGCTGAGGGGTACAACCGTTGGCAGGAGGCAAGAGCAAATGCAGATTTTCTCTTCTTTGCTCCTGCTTTGAAAAATCTCATTGCTCTTAGGACAGAACAAGCCAGACAGTTGGCTGAACCACGTAGTTGTTGGGAGACTCTTGCACAACCTTTTGAGCCAGATTTAACGATTGCTCGTTTGCAGGATTTGTTTGCCCCATTGAGGAGACGTTTACCTGAACTTCTCGAAAAGGTGGCAGCTAGCACTAATAGTTCTAGAGCTTGCAAATGGGAACTTAGTGAAGAGTCTCAACAGGTTCTTTGTCAACGTTTGTTGGATGAATGGGGTCGAGATAAAAACATCACTTCTTTGTCAAAATCTCCTCATCCTTTTTCAATAACTCTTGGGCCTAAAGATTTTCGACTTACTTCGCGAGTAGTTCCTGGTCAGCCTCTTTCATGTTTCCTTGCGACAGCTCATGAGTGGGGACATTCTCTGTATGAGCAGGGATTACCATCTCTGAGTCATCAGTGGTTTGCATGGCCTCTTGGGCAGGCGACTTCTATGGCGGTGCATGAAAGTCAATCTCTGTTTTGGGAAAACAGAGTTGCAAGAAGTAGAGCCTTCTCAGAGCGTTTTTGGCCTCATTTTGCAGATCAAGGAGCTCCATTGGAGTGTGCTTTAGACCTTTGGCGAGCAATGAATCCAATGACTCCAGGATTGAATCGGGTGGAAGCTGATGAACTTAGTTACGGATTGCATATCCTCATCCGTACAGATTTGGAAATTGATTTACTCGAGAGAGGTATGGAAGTTGAGGAATTGCCTACAGAATGGAACAACAGGTATGCAGATTTACTTGGAGTTAGACCCAAGAATGATCGTGAAGGATGTTTACAGGACGTGCATTGGAGTGAAGGTCAGTTTGGATATTTTCCTTCTTATCTCTTGGGGCATCTAATTAGTGCTCAGCTTGCTGAAGCAATGAGAATTGATCTTAATGACTCTGCTTTAGATGATGATTCTATTTCCCATTGCATTCGAACTGGTCAAGAGTCAATTCTGCTTTCTTGGCTGAGAAAGAAAGTCCATACATATGGTCGTCAGATTAATGCGGAGGTGTTAGTGGAGAAGGTCACTGGTAATCCATTGGCAAGTTCTGCATTTTTGAATTACTTGGAAGAGAAATTAGTTCAATTGCTTAGCTTCTCCTAAGATAATCTGTTGGAATTTCTCTAAATATGGCAAATCTCGATCGAGCGCCAAGCAGAATCATGCCAAATTTGTTGCATGTGCTTCCTGCTTTTGCTGATGAAGCAGAGTTGAGACTGAATACTATCGTCGAACTCAATTCAAATACCATAAATAAGTATGAACTGATTACTGAGACTGGTCATCTCAAGCTTGATCGGGTTGGTTATTCATCACTGGCTTATCCATTTGCCTATGGATGCATTCCTCGCACTTGGGATGAAGATGGTGACCCTTTGGATATAGAGATTGTTGATGTGACTGAGCCTTTAGTTCCTGGTTCAATTGTTGAGGCAAGAATTATTGGAATAATGACTTTTGATGATGGAGGGGAGGTTGACGATAAGGTCATAGCAGTTTTGGCAGACGATAAACGCCTAGACCATATAAAAAGCTTCGAAGATTTAGGCGAACATTGGATAAAAGAAACTCAGTATTATTGGGAGCATTATAAGGATCTTAAAAAGCCTGGTACGTGTAAGGTTAATGGCTTTTTTGGTACCAATAAAGCGGTAGAAATCATCAAGACATGTGAGTCGAGATATCTTTCAGAAATTGATCCTAAATTAGTTAATTAGTAATAAATAAATAAATCTATTTTTAGACTTAATGTCGTGAATCTACTCTTTAATTGAGTGAGAACTAATTTTTAGATAAAGTTCTTAAATATATAAAGTGTCATTATTAGCTCTCAGGGCGAACAGTGTCAAAAATTTCTTGAAGTATTTCCCCAGCCCCTTGAGATTTAAGGGCATTAGCGAGCTCTATTCCAATAGGCTGTGGATTGATTGCTTTTCCTCGTTTTTCATCCCTTATTAACCTTAAGCCATCAAGGCTAGCAACCATTCCTGTAAGAACTAAGTCTTGATTTTCTATTTTGCTATTTACGCCTATAGGCACCTGACAACCCCCTTCTAATTCTCTCAAGAAAGATCTTTCGGCTAGGCATCTTTGGGCGGTAGGTGTGTCTTCTAGCGTTTTAATTATTTCAAGTACTTCAGGGCTGTTATTTACACATTCGATCCCTAAAGCTCCTTGGCCTACTGCATGTAGCGAGACCTCGCTTGGGATTAGTTGGTGAATACGGTCTCCAAAGCCAAGTCTGCTCAGACCAGCTGCAGCAAGGATTAGGCAGTCATAGTCTCCAGAATCAAGTTTTTCAAGACGCGTAATTACGTTTCCACGCACATCTTTGAAAACAAGATGAGGGTATTTGTGACGCAATTGAGCAAGCCTTCTTAAGGAGCTAGTCCCTACTACTGAACCATGAGGAAGAGTTTCGAGCTTGTAATCAGAATTCTTGCTATTTACAACTAATGCGTCAGCAGGATCTTCTCGTTTGGTGATACATCCAAGCATTAACCCTTCTGGAAGGTTGGTAGGGAGGTCTTTAAGAGAATGAACTGCTATTTCTGCTCTTCCAACAAGCATCTGAGCTTCTAGCTCTTTTGTGAATAGGCCTTTGTCCCCAATTTTAGCTAAAGCAACATCAAGGATTTTGTCTCCTTGAGTAGCCATTGCTTCTATTGATATATCTAAATCTGGATGAGACTTCTCCAGTTCCTGCTTGACCCAATTGGTCTGGACCATGGCCAGCTGGCTTCGGCGAGAGGCGATGCGCAGTTGCTCGAGAGCCATGGGCAGTTATTCGTAGCTATTCAATAACAACTACTTAATGTACTCCTTGAGAACACCATTTCGGTTTGGATGGCGAAGCTTTCTTAGAGCTTTTGCTTCAATTTGCCTAATACGCTCACGAGTGACATCAAAGATTTGCCCTATTTCTTCAAGTGTTTTCATGCGTCCATCATCAAGCCCATAGCGCAATCTAAGTACGTCTCTTTCTCTTGGACTGAGAGTGGCAAGAACACCTTCTAGATCTTCTCTAAGCAGATTCTTTGCAACATCTTGGTCTGGATTCTCAATATCTGCCTCAATAAAATCTCCTAAGCGAGAGTCTTCCTCTTTACCAATAGGAGTTTCAAGTGAAATTGGCAGTTGGGCACTTTTTGCTATAAATCTAAGTTTTTCGATTGTCATCTCCATACTTTCAGCAATTTCTTCTTCAGTGGGTTTCCTTCCAAACTCTTGACTAAGCACTTTGGTTGTCTTTTTTATACGAGAAATAGTTTCATACAAATGAACGGGTAAACGAATAGTGCGACTTTGGTCTGCAATTGCTCTAGTAATTGCCTGTCGGATCCACCAAGTTGCATATGTCGAAAATTTGTATCCTTTTTCATGATCAAATTTTTCGGCAGCCCTTATTAGACCCAAGCTTCCTTCTTGAATTAGATCCTGAAAAGAAAGCCCTCTATTCATATATTTCTTGGCAATTGACACTACAAGACGAAGGTTGGACTGCACCATTTTTTCTTTCGCCCTTCGTCCAAGCATCAGTCGACGACGGAATCTAACTAGAGGCATTTCGACAAGACCTGCCCATTCTTTCGTGGTTGGGTAGTGTCCATGCTCACTATCAAATTCGGCTGCAAGTTCTTCTAGCTGAAGAAGGTCAGCAATCTTTCTGGCAAGTTCAATCTCTTCGTCTGGTCTGAGGAGTCTGATGCGTCCAATTTCTTGGAGATAAACCCGAATGGAATCTTCTGTGTAAACGCCTTTTGGTCCAATTTTGATACTTGCCAAGGCTTTGGCTCTTGCTTCTTGCTCGCTAATTGATTCTCCAGTTAAATCTTCAAGAGGTTGCTTGGGCTCGATTGGATTGGTTTCAGCAATAGCGAGCAATTGTTCGGCAGCAGCATCTAAAACTTTGCTTTGAGGGGTAGCAGGGATGTTTTTTGAGCTCTTAGATGTGGAGCCAGAAGCTTTTTTCACTGTCTTGGCTTTTGTATTAGTGGCCTTATTCTTTTTCGCCTTATTTTTTGCCTTTGAGGCAACGACTTTGGAAGTCGAGCCCTTCGCAGCTGCTTTTGGCTTGGCCTTTGCAGTTGAGTTTGACTTGGCCTGTGTAGTTGTTGATTTGGTGGCAGTAGGGCTCATATCAGTGTTACCTATAACGAATAAGGATGGACTCGATTGGTAGTGAAAATGTTTTTACGAAAAACGTTCAGAAAAGAGATTTACCTCAGAGACGCTTCACAGGAGCTTCATTTAAACCAGGATGAAGCGAGTAATCATTGATCTCCGAGGAGGGGAATGATCTCACTAGCCCAACTTATGAAGATTTGTACGGTGCCCTTGGGTGAATCGAAAGAACTATTTGTGGTCTGTTGCAGTGCTGTCAGGGGCTTTCTCAGACCGGCAGACCTTTTTTTGGGAAAATCCCAAGTAGATCATGCTTCTTGTCTTCCCTCTGGACGGAACTCTGCTCGGTTCCGACAACAGCCTTATGGCTGTCCAACAATCCAATGTTAAAAAAAACTTGTGACGTCTGCAAGTATTACTTCTTCAAAATCGTCTATTGAGGTTGATGTATGGCTTCAGGCCGGGAGAAATGGCCGTTGCTTTACTTATCAAGACTCACTCTGTTTGGGTGTTGGTCTTGGTGATCTTGTGTTTGTTCGTTTGCGAGGGCGTCCTATGAATGGCCTTGTTGTTGCTATTAGGGAGTCATCAGATCTTTTAAGTAATAAAAAAGTTGAGTTAAAAGAAAAGAAACGATTTTTAGCTCAAATTGAGGGTGTTGTGCAGAAAGCTGCTGTTGATTCGAAATGGCAAGAGTGGTTGGATTCGATTGCTTTACGTTGCTACACAAGTTCTTTTCGAATGCTGCAGACAGCCTTGCCCCCAGGATGGCTCGGCAGTCAAAAAAAATCGGCCAATTCTCTGACCCCACAACAATTTTGGTGGGTGAGTTTGGAGGGATCTCACCCTTCTCCGGGACAAGAGGATCTGTCGCTTAGGCAAGCTCAACTGGAGGATGCTCTTGTTGTTAGAGGAGGGGGAGCATGGCAAAAAGACTTAATTGCTGAAGGCTTTTCATCTGGACTTGTGAATGGTCTGATTTTGAAAGGTCGCGCTAAGCGAGAGAAGCGACAGAACTCTGTGGAAACAGAGCTCTTTCAATGCCCCGAGGCTTCAAAAATTTACTTAGAAAGTCCTCAGACTTTGACTGATGAACAAAAGTCTGCAATTGATGTCTTTGAATCTCAACCTCCTGGTGCAGCACTTTTGTTATGGGGGGTAACTGGTTCAGGGAAGACGGAGGTCTATCTCCAAATCGCTCAAAAAGAATTGGCTTCTGGCAGGCATTGCTTAGTTCTCGCTCCAGAGATTGGATTGATTCCTCAACTTGTTGACAGGTTCGTTAGGCGTTTTGGATCTAGAGTCTTGGAATATCACAGTGGATGTTCTCCAAAGGAGAGAGTTCGCACTTGGAAAAAAGTGCTTACAACTCCACAGCCTTTGGTATTAATTGGGACTCGTTCGGCGGTGTTTCTTCCGTTGTCCCCTTTGGGCTTGATTGTCCTTGATGAAGAGCATGACAGCTCTTTTAAGCAGGAATCTCCAATGCCTTGCTATCACGCACGAGATATAGCAATAGATCGGGCGAAGAGAACGGGCGCAAGAGTTTTATTGGGTAGTGCTACGCCTTCGTTATCTACTTGGAAGAATCTTGCACCTGCTGGAGCAATAACTGTGGCAAGGCTAAATAAGCGTATTTCAAACAAGCCCTTACCTAAGGTTCATGTAATCGACATGAGGCATGAATTAGCTGAAGGCCATCGACGTTTAATTAGTCGACCATTAATGGGCCGCCTTTCCGCATTACCTGAGGCCGGTGAGCAGGCTGTTGTATTAGTTCCCAGGCGAGGCTATAGCAGTTTCTTGAGTTGTCGTAGCTGTGGAGAAGTAGTGCAATGTCCTCATTGTGATGTTGCTTTGACTGTTCATAGGAGTAATAAGTCACATCAATGGTTGCGTTGTCATTGGTGTGATTACAGATGTCAGATCAAGTCAAGATGTGACCAATGTGGATCGAATGCTTTTAAGCCTTTTGGGGCAGGAACTCAAAGAGTTATGGAGCATCTCACGGAGGAGCTTCAGGGATTGAAGCTGTTGCGTTTTGATAGGGATACGACAGGTGGACGTGATGGCCATCGCCGACTCTTGGAAAAATTTGCCTCTGGGGAGGCAGATGTACTTATAGGAACTCAAATGTTAGCGAAAGGAATAGATTTGCCTCGTGTCACACTTGCCGTAGTTCTTGCCGCTGATGGATTGTTGCATCGGCCTGATTTGTTAGCAGGTGAACAGAGCCTTCAACTTTTTATGCAATTAGCCGGACGTGCTGGCCGAGGAGAACGACCTGGCAAGGTTTTTGTTCAGACTTATTGTCCAGACCATCCTGTAATTGCTCATTTGGTAGATGGTCGTTATGAAGAGTTCTTGAACAAAGAATCAAAACTCAGACAAGAAGGTGGATTGGTTCCATATCGTCGAGCATGCTTGCTACGCTTTTCAGGAGAGGCAGCATCTAAAACGGCTACTGCAGCAGCAGCATTGGCTGAATATGTCCGGCCTCTTTGTGAACGAGAAGGATGGATGATGCTTGGACCAGCACCTGCGCTTATAGCAAGAGTGGCTGGAAAAAGCAGGTGGCAGCTGCTATTACATGGCCCCGAAGGGAGCCCTCTGCCACTTCCTTCGGGTAATGATCTTTGGAATGGATTACCGGCAGGTGTGACTTTGGCTGTAGACCCTGACCCATTACAGCTCTGATGAATTCACAATGTATTTGGTTGCTAATTCAGGGAGGTAGTTCAGGAAAGCCGAAGCCCATTTGTAGTCGAATTCTCTGGAGAAGCAAAGCAAGAGTCATTAGAAGAAGTATGGTCAAACTCCCTATCCCTACTCGACTCCAACGCCAAGCGTGGAGACTTAATTCGTTGATGTCTCCTTGTTGAAGGTCCCAAAAGACCTCAGAGTTAGTAGCGCTAGCTTGAAGAGGATGTCCCTGGATCCCCCCATTGTTTTTGGAAGGGCTTATTACTATTTTGAGAGATAGTCCAGGTATTTCGGGTAGTTCTCTTAAGTCAATGATTACTTTTATGTTCTGTTGGACTCCAATCACCCAATTATTTTCTTTCAAAATCAATTGAGGAGAGGAAAGCTCAATGCCGGCTGTTTTTGTAGCAATAAAGATTATTTTTTGAAAAAGTAAATTTGCTTTCTCTGGCTCAAGTGAAAGAGCACTAATCTTTTGCTTCCCTTCGGAATTACTAATGATATTTATTGCTGGGACTTGTTCTTTTAAGGAGTCTTTAAATTGGGTTTGCCAGGGGAGAATTTTCTTTGAAATGCTTTCTATGTCCCAAATTAAGTTAATTTTCTCGGGCTGAGGGAGTTGGATTTTGGTAGTAATTTGGACGCATCCACTTAAAAGAATGGTCAAGATAGTTAGTATTGCTATTACAAAGGTTGAGAATCCAATTCCCAGATCACGAGTAGGTCCTGTGGCAGGTAGAGGTGTGCTCTCGGTCTTGTAATGGTTGGAGTCATTTCTATAAGGGTTCTTGTCTGTTTGAGGAACTAAATCTATTTCTGGAAGTTGAATGGACCAATTCTCTGGTCGTTGTAAGCTAGGGGCTTCAAGTATTGATAGTAATTGTTTGGCTCGCGAGCGAAACTCGCTATCTCTAGATTGGGTTAGTAGACGACAAGTAGATATAGCTCTTTGATCGTCACCTTGTCCCATATAGGCCGTTATCATTAGCATTCTAATCTCTGCGCCCTTTTGACTAGGTAACGGATTCTCTAGGGCTAAGCGTTGTAATAATTCTAGGCATTGTCCATAGTCTCCTCTTCCTAAAGCATCTTCGGCAATTTTCAGGCTAAGTTCATCTTTCATCCGCGTCCAAGAACCATTGTCCCTATTCCTGCATCAGTAAAGACTTCCAAAAGAAGAGCATGTGGTATTCGTCCGTCAATAATATGTGCGGCTGAGACGCCTTGGGCTAAGGCTCTTATGCAGCATTCAGTTTTTGGCGTCATGCCACCATCAACCACGCCATCTTCAATCAATTGCCTAGCTTCCGATAGGCGTATTTGCTTTATAAGAGATGAGGTATCTTCTTTGTCTCTCAGAATACCCGGGGTATCAGTTAGAAGTATTAGTTTTTCGGCATTTAGTGATGCAGCAAGCTCGCCAGCAACAGTATCTGCATTGATGTTATGGGAGAGCCCTTTGGAAGTCGCTGCGATACTAGAGATTACAGGGACATAGTTTTTTTCGAGCAGTGGTTGAAGTAAATCAGTTTTAACTCTTGAGACATCTCCAACAAGCCCATGGCTTCCGTCTCCTAATGGACGAGCTTCTATCAAATTTCCATCAACTCCACTTAACCCCACAGCAAGAGCTCCGAGTTTATTTATGCCATTAACAATTTGCTTGTTAACTCTTCCTCCTAGGACCATTTCTACAACTTCCATTGTTTCGGAGTCTGTTACTCGTAGGCCGTCGCGAAACACTGCTTTTATTCCTAGCTTGTTTAACCAATGATTAATCTCTGGGCCTCCTCCATGTACTACTACTACTTGAACTCCTACACTTGAAAGAAGAGCAATATCTCTAAAAACGGCCTTCCGAAGATTTTTATCGACCATTGCGGCCCCACCATATTTGATGACAATCCTTTTCCCTACAAAACGTTGGATATAAGGAAGAGCTTCACTAAGAACCGAAACTCTCATAGAGTCATCTAAAGATTCGTTTGTCTGGGAATTTTCTCCAAAAGGTTTGATCACTCGCGAAGCCGATTTATCTATCTCCATCCTGGCTGGAAACTTCATGTTGGGTTGTTTGTTTTGGAAGAAGCATTAGATCAAGCTCGCCATTATTTGGAGTGATAAGTTCCGCCATTAAATTTTTCGCAAAGAATCTTCCGAGCCTTTCTTTTTTCTCTTCCCAGCGTTCAATGGCCACCCCAGCAATTCGAAATCGCAAACGAACTCCATAACCTTGAGTTGTTTCCATTTCTTCAACTTCAATTAGTTGAGGAGGATTGTCATCATTCCACAGTTTCAGAACTTGAAGAGAAGACTCCAGATGTACTTTTTGCCCGTATCTCCATCTTGTTACATCTTTGATTAGTTTTATAAGCTCTGGAGCAGCTTTTTCTCTGACCTTGATCCGAGAGGCCTTGGGGAGAACTTGTTTCGCTGGTGGAAGCTCAGAATTCTTAAGTGCTAGACCTGCAAGAAAAATTGGGAACCCATAAAAGAGTGTGGGAACACTAAGGTTTGCCGCACCAGTTGCATAGGAGAGTGCTCCTATAACTGTTAATACTGCTCCGGAAACAGTAATGAGGCTGCCAGGAGAAAATAAATCCTTCATAAGAGTCATTCTGACCTTCAGAGGCCCAAGATGGTCCTTTAAGAGTCAGTCATAAATGTCTTCAAGAAAAGAACAAACTGTTAAAAATCGGCTCTTAAAGGAGCTTATGGTTCAGTTGGATGAGGATAGAGCTTGGTTGTTGGAGCAAATTGATCAAGGGCGTTGGTCTGAGCTTCGAGTTGATTTGGCTACTTTGGAAAGAGAGATGGGGCAGTTTCTTACCCGTGCAATTGAAGCTCTTGAGGAAGAAGAAAGGGGTAAAGGGAAATGAAAATGAAATCAGAAAGGGATGTCATCTGTATCTGGGACAAGGGGAGAGCTGTTCCAACTGACTTCTTCGCTCTCTGCATTAAGAGGCTTGTCAGCTTGAGAGGTTGTAGGCGAGTTGTTAGGTGCCGGTTGAGTGTTTTTGTTGGGGAATTCGCCTTGATTGATTGCCTTAGAGGGTTGATCAGAGAGAATGTGAAGTCTCGAGAGTGTCAGTTCGGCTCTTTTTTCTTTTGTCCCATCTTGGCGAGGAATTGTGTTCATCCTCAAACGCCCTTCAATCACAATTTTTTGATCAGCTTGGACACGGCTTTGCATCTCTTGAGCCAGGTTCCCCCAACCAACAACTTTAAGATTCCCTGGTGGATCGTCGGTTCGAAGGCCTTCAAACAGAACTTCCATTTCTGCAATGGGGGTTTTGTTGTCTTGCGTATAACGAACCGTAGGAGGCTTTTGGACCTTGACTTCAAGTAAACAGTGATTCATTTCTCTCTCAAGAATTGACTGCCATCTTGATGCAAAGTACACACAATTGCCAGAGACATTTATGGTTGCTTGCAGGCACTGGGGATGGACCTCCTTTGGCTTCTGCTTTGGCTGACCAAGGTTGGAGGGTATGTGTGAGTGTTGTTTCTTCTCAGGCATCACTGCCTTATTCGGAATCCTTTTTTGTGTCTATAAGGGTTGGACCATTAAGTGGTAAAGAGGGAATCAAAGCGTTTTTAAATGAGGCAAAAGCTTCACATAAAGGTTTTGACTTGGTAATAGATGCCACTCATCCATTCGCAGTCCTGATTAGTTCCGAACTGACTCAGGTTTGTAAAGATGTTTCCCAGCCGTTGATACGTTATCAACGGCCTTTGGAAGCTCCTTCTTTCGCAAAGCTCATACCTAATGTAAAAGCAATTCCTAAGAATGCTTTTAAGGGGCAGAACGTTTTGCTTGCGCTTGGATCAAGGCAGCTTAAGGATGCTGTTGCTGCATCTCGCCAGGCTGGGGCAAATGTTTTTGCCCGGGTTTTACCCACGCCAGAAAGCTTGAGAGCAGCATTAGCTTGCGAGCTGAATGAGAATAATTTGGCGGTACTACGACCACTAAAAGGGGAAGTTTTTGGGGGATTTGAGAGTGCACTTTGTAAGAAATGGTCTATTAACACAGTTTTCTGCAGGCAATCTGGTGGTTTAACTCAAAGGCTTTGGCAAGAAATTTGTGAGAGGGAGAACATGGAACTTTGGCTTATTTCTAGGCCCGAGAATTCATTAGAAGTAGAAACTTATGAAGATCTAGAAAGATTGTTAAAAAGGACTTTCAACTTTCCTTAGGTAAATTAAATAGATCTTTTTGGGCATTTTTATGGATTTATTAATTTCTTCTGAAGAACTTGTTGTGATTGTTACCACTGAATCAAGTCATTTAAATGCTGAAAATCTTGCTAAAGGTATTTTAAAAAGGAAACTTGCTGCATGTGTAACTCTTAGAGAGGTTGAATCTCATTTTTGGTGGGATGGAAATCTTGAAAGTAAGCCAGAGTTTGAGTTGCTAATTAAGTCAAGGAAGGAAAATTTAAATCAACTTTTAGAGACTTTAAATGATTTGCATAGCTATCAAACACCTGAATTAATTTTTGGACTTGTTTCTTCTAATGAGGCTTATTTTAAATGGGTGCAAGAAGTCACCTCAATCTGTGATGAAACTAATAAATTAAATTCCTAGCTAATAACTCTTTGAGAGATACTTGTGAGCGTGGGCCAAGTTGAGTAACAATCTGACCAGCGCAAATCGAGCCGATTTGCCCACAAGTGTTGAGGTCCTTGTCATGAGTAAACCCATAAAGGAAACCACCCGCATAGAGATCTCCAGCTCCAGTTGTATCTATTACTTCTCCAAACTTATAAGAGTTGATCGATAAAGATGATTCGGCTGTAAGGATTTTGGAGCCGTTTTCTCCACATGTAATTGCGGCTATTTCGCAACGTCCTTTTACTTTCTCCAATGCATTTTCAATGTTTGAACTTTGGTATAGAGAAATTATTTCACTTTCGTTGGCAAAGAGAATATCTACATGTTTCTCGATAAGTTCAATAAAGCTTTCTCTATGTCTGTCAACACAGAATGAATCAGATAATGAGAGGGAAACTTTCCCCCCAGATTGTTTGCATTCTTCTGCTGCTGCAATAAAGGCGCGTTTTGCTGCAGGGTTGTCCCATAAGTATCCCTCAAGATAGAGAACTTTTGTTTCCCTAACCATTGTTAGATCAAGGTCTTCAGGTTCCAGCAATACTGATGCTCCCAAATAGGTGCACATTGTCCTTTGTGCGTCAGGAGTTACAAAGATCAAGCAACGGGCTGTAGAAGGGCCTGTAAAAGCTGCTGGGGTCTCAAAAGTTGCGCCTGCTGCAGTTATGTCATGAGTAAATATTTCGCCTAGTTGATCTTTTCTGACTCGACCAATAAAACCTGCTTGCCCGCCTAGTTGAGCGAGGCTTGCAAGAGTATTGGCAGCTGACCCTCCAGAGCTCTCTAAGCCAGGACCAATGCTTGAGTAAAGAATTTCAGCTTGTTGTTCATCAATAAGGGTCATGCTGCCCTTTTCTAGCGATTGTTCATTTAAAAAGGATTCTTTTGTATGAACCAGAACGTCCACAATTGCATTGCCTATTCCAACTACATCGAAGGGGTAATTGCTTAAAAGCTGTTCTTTTGTCATTAGATTGCTCATGGCTTTCTCGAGTTAATAATCAATTGAGCTATCGAGTTAAAAGTGAATTTAATTTATAAATCAAGAGCTTAGAAGAGCCCTTTTGGGTCCATGAATTGGATCTTCAATAACTATTGTTTGGTCACGACTAGCGCCTAAAGAGACAATTGCTATTGGTACTTCCATAAGCTCAGCAAGGAAACGGAGGTAGCTCATTGCTGTTGAGGGCAAGTCTTCTAGTCGACGACAGTTTGCCGTTGAGCATTTCCAGCCAGGAAGGACTTTAAAGATTGGTTTACACCTGGCAAAGTCTTCGGCGCTGCTAGGGAAGTGCTCAATTCTTTCCCCATCTAATTCATATGCAACACAGATTTGAATTTTGTCTAATTCATCTAATACATCAAGTTTGGTTATGGCTAGACAATCAAGACCATTAACTTCTACGGCATACCTGCCAATAACTCCATCAAACCAGCCGCATCGTCTGCGTCGACCTGTGGTAGTTCCAAACTCTCCTCCTCGGTTACAAAGCTGATCATTAATGCTGCCTTCCAGCTCAGTGGGGAAAGGGCCTTCCCCAACTCTTGTGGTGTAAGCCTTTGCTACACCAATTACACGATCAATAAGTGTTGGACCTACGCCTGCTCCAATACATGCTCCTCCGGAAACAGGGTTTGAAGAAGTCACATATGGATATGTGCCGTGATCTAAATCTAGAAGAGTTCCTTGAGCTCCCTCGAAAAGAATGTTTTTTTTACTTCTGGCTGCTTGATGTATAGCTCTTGTACATTCGACTACATGAGGCTTTAATCGATTGCCATATTTTAGATATTCATCAATTACATCTTCAGGGTCGAGAGGCTTTATTCCATAAACACTTTGTAAAAGGTCATTTTTTTCGCTTAATGGATTAGCAAGACGTTCACGCAACCTTTCTTCTTCGAGTAAATCAATTACGCGTATTCCGTTGCGTTGTGATTTATCTGCATAGGTCGGGCCAATACCTCGTCCTGTGGTCCCGATTTTTTGGTCTCCTCGCTTCTTTTCCATTGCTTCATCAAGCAATCGGTGATATGGCATCGTGACGTGGGCAGTTGAAGCAAGTTGAAGCCCTGATAGGTCAATATCGCTTTCTATAAGCATGTCTATTTCTTTAAGCATCACTTTTGGATCTACAACTGTTCCAGATCCAATCAGGCAGATGGTGTTTGGATAAAGGATTCCAGAAGGAATGAGATGTAACTTGAGCACTTTGTCATCTACGACAATTGTGTGCCCAGCATTTACTCCTCCCTGATAGCGGACGACCACATCAGCAGAGCGACTCAGTAAGTCGGTGATCTTCCCTTTCCCTTCATCACCCCATTGAGCACCTATAACGACAACGTTGGCCAAGGACATTGCGGCCCGAAGCCGCTCTACTGCAAGAACAGCAACCTTCGCAGATATGTATGCCCTGAGTCAAAGGACTGAATTAATCAGTATTTTTTATGCCTCATTCACTACGAGCTCTTCTGCTTTAGAAAGTTCCTTGTTTAAGCGCTCTTTAAGCTGGTCAGGAAGAGGGCGGTTGGAGTAAGTCTTGTAATGGCCAGCCATTGCATTTAGGGCTGTTTGCATAGTTGTGAATGAAACGCTCTTGTTTATTTGGGAACGATTTCTATATCTCGATATGTAGTCCGTAATAAGAGCAACCGCCTCTTCTGCTGATGCAGAACGACCTTCAGCATCGTTTTCAAGAGAAATGGTTTCTTGAAGACTGCGTGCAACATTCAAGGTGTCATCTTGATAGTTCCCAGACATGGAACCGGCTTCAGCTCTGCCCGAAAATGGAGTCAGAATTAGGCAAAAGCCTATACATAGGGCAAGAGATGCCACCATCAACCTTTTGAATAGGTGATGTAAGGCAGAAATCATGACTTGGGAGCAATTACTTAAACTTTAGAAGGCTTCAGAGGCCTTTTAGCTTCTATTTGTAAATATTTCCTCTAGAAGTTTTTTTACGGCCTCATCAGTTTTAAGTAATTCAGTCTTCTTGCAATCCCTTTTAGTTAGTTCCACCTTGTCTGAGGAGGCATCTCTTCCGATAACCAGGCGCCAGGGAATTCCAATCAGATCTGCATCTTTGAACTTCACTCCAGCACGCTCTTTGCGGTCATCTAACAAAGCGTCAACACCTTGGTCTTTTAGCTTTTGATAAATCAACTCACTTAGACTTTTCTGCAATGGATCTTGAATATTTGCAGGAACAATAATTACTTCAAATGGAGCAATTGAAATTGGCCAGCTCATGCCCGAACTGTCATGATTTTGTTCTATAGCCGCTTGTGCAAGACGTGATACACCAATTCCATAGCAACCCATCCAAAAATTTTCATTAATACCTTCTTCATTGGTAAAACTTGCATCTAATGCTTTTGAATATTTTTTCCCTAATTGAAAAATGTGCCCAACTTCAATACCACGACTTTCTTTTAGTTTTTGCCTCGGATCATGAGAACAACGGTCTCCAGGTTTGGCCTTGCGGAAATCACTTGTCTTGGGGTGCACCCCTAAGTCTGCCCAAGTTATAAATGCCCGATGTTTATCAATCTCATTAGCCCCGCAAACGAAAGTTTTTAATTCGATGGCTGTTTTGTCCGCTAATCGGATGAACTGATTTTCCCAGGTCTTTGCTTTTTTTAATAACTCATTGCTTAAGTCAGGTCCAATTGAGCCAAATGGCCATTCTCCTAGACCTTGAGCATTGAGCTTCTCTTGAGTTATTGGTTGTAGATCTATTAATGGTTTTTCTAGCAACCCTGAAAGAAAATTCGTTAGCTTGACTTCATTCAGCTCTTGATCTCCTCTTAGACTTATTAGTAATGGTTGTTGTTGACCATCTTCTTTTATGGCCAACATTGCAAGAACTTTTACTATTTGGGAGGCGTCCAAACCATTTGCAGAGCAAAGCTCTTTGATAGATCCTTGACTTGGAGTATCTAAAAAGCAGGATTTTCCCTCTGGAAGAGGAAGAGGTTCTGATGCTTTTGAAATTGCTTTTTCTTGATTGGCTGCATATTTTCCATCTGGACTAGTCAAAATCAAGTCTTCTCCAGAATCTGCAGTGACCATGAATTCTTGAGAGGAAGCGCCACCAATAGCTCCACTATCGGCATCGACGGCGACAGTCTTAAGACCACATCTTGAGAAAATTCTTTTGTAAGCATCATTCATTTCGTTGTATTTACCTTGTAGACATTTTTCATTTGAATGAAAGGAATAGGCATCTTTCATAATGAATTCCCTGCTGCGCATAAGACCAAACCTCGGCCTTATTTCATCTCTAAACTTTGTTTGGATTTGATAAAGGCTTACTGGTAATTGCTTGTATGAATGGATGCTTTCACTAGCAATTTTTGTCACAACTTCTTCATGGGTTGGTCCAAGACCTATTTCTCTGCCTTGGCGGTCCTTTAGATGAAACATGATTCCTTCTCCTGCGGTATAGCCTTGCCAACGCCCGCTTTGTTTCCATAGTTCAGAAGGATGGAGTTGAGGCAGCAAAGTTTGTAGGCAGCCAATTGAATCCATTTCTTCCTCGATGATGGACGAGATTTTTTGAATTACTCGCCACATCAACGGCATATAGGCATATACCCCAGCTGTTACACGGCGAATGAATCCGCCTCTTAGCAGCATTTGATGGGATGTTATTTCGGCGTCAGCGGGAGTATCCCGCAGCGTCACCAGCATGAGGCAGGAGACGCGCATGAAGTTCTTTTACGAATGATTTCGGAAGATAACATCTCAACGAGATTGATCAAAGCCTGGACTGTGATGAATCTTTGAATCGCCCTTATTCATTTGAGTCTCATCTGCTAACTTCTGTCGAAATCCACCCGTTGAAAGATAGATTATGTACGATGAATTTAATACATCACCTTCTTCGCAGAGTTCCACGGCATCAAAATCATTAGAAATAAATAAAGATATTCAATCTGTAATGGCCCATTCAGAAACGCTTGTGGGGATTGATGAGGTTCAGAAATCCCTGAATAGATCTAGAGCATCTGTATATCGATATACAAATACTGATCCTCGTAATTTGAACCCTTCTTTTAATCCTAGAAAACTTAACCCAGAGTATAGAAGTGATCAGAAAGATCAATTGCTATTTCACCCAAATGAAGTAGCTAGGTTCGCAAAAGATATTCTTAGAATTAAGGAAGTAACAGTTGAGGTTTTAAATTCTCCTTCAAGTGCTACGCAGGAAACTCTAGGTTTGATTTTGGAAGAACTTCGTGCGATTAGATCTCATTTAGAGGGCATCAAGGATTCTCCTTCTGGTCTTTCTGTGCACCGTGTTCGCCAAAGTCGTCCAGCTGCATAGTTGCCAATTCAATGACAGAATAAGAAAAGCTATAAAAGGGAATCTACATTGCATTCTCTTAATAGTTACCCAGTAAACAAAGGTTTTTTGCCTTTCACCTGGGTTGTTCCCAACGACCCCTGCATGGACCCCGAACCTGCTGATGTCCCTAGGGCATTAACCAAAGTTGAAGAGACTTCACTTTCTTATCCTAAAGAAGATGTAAAAGGAATTAAAGAGGAAGAGCCTTTTAGTTTGAGCGGCCCGTCAATTGCATTGCTTGGTTTAACTATTGCCATTGCGACAGTTGGGACACCTCTTGCAGCAGTGTTAGTGGATAGGCCTCTGGGGGGGAGGAGAATGGTGCCTACTGCCATGGAGCGCGATGGATCTAAGCCCTCTGTCCCCATCTCCCTCATCAGGGCTGGTAAACCTCGTAGTTGAGATACCTGCAGGAAGCAGGAATAAATATGAATATTTTGCGGAGGCTGGGATCATGGCGCTTGATCGAGTCCTCCATTCGTCAGTTCGCTATCCCTTTGATTATGGATTTATCCCAAATACTTTGGCTGAGGATGGAGCGCCGCTTGATGCAATGGTGATAATGGAAGAGCCAACTTTTGCTGGATGTTTAATTAAAGCCCGCCCCATTGGAGTTCTTGATATGCATGACTCTGGAGCATATGACGGAAAATTGTTGTGTGTGCCTATTGCAGACCCTCGTCAAAGCTCTATAAGCAGTATTCGCCAGATAGCTCCAAATCAATTAGAAGATGTTGCGGAATTTTTTCGTACATATAAAAGCTTGGAAGGGAGAGTTGTCATTATTGATGGTTGGCGTGATGTAGAGGCTGTAGATTCTTTGTTGGAGCGTTGCATTGAAGCTGAGAAAGCTAGATTGAAGAACTGATTTAGAAGGAAAGAGTTTCTTTCCTTCTACAGAGTAATCTTTTTGGATTTAAACAATGCCTTCATCTATTAGAATCTACAGCTATTCCTCATGCACTACTTGCAAGAAGGCTCTCAATTGGCTGCGTGAAAATCATTTGCAGTATGAACTAATAGATATTGTTCAGAACCCACCTACAAAAGAAATGCTTTCTGATGCATTTGCTCAATTAGGTTCAAGGAAATTGCTTTTTAATACAAGTGGAATTAGTTATCGAAAATTAGGTTCAAAAGTTGTTAATGCTATGAATGACGATGAAGCTCTTGAGGCTCTTGCAAGAGATGGAAAGTTGATTAAACGTCCATTTTTGGTAACAAAGGGAGGGGCCTTTTTAATTGGATTTAAGGAGGAGGCTTGGAACCAGTTTTTTCTTCGCTGAAGTTCAGTCCATCTAGTTCAGTAATTAATTCATCTAAGTTTCCTTGTTTCTTTAGTTGCCTAAAACTTGAACGCTTTAAGCTTTCTAGAAAAGCTAAGGATAAGTCTTGGCTACGTTGAAGAACTGGTTCATTTTCCAAGGTGCTAGCTAATTCTTCCCAGAATTGATCTAAAGCATCAATACCTAGCTTTTCTAATACAACATCTTTTTGGCCAAGTTGATCACCTGCATTGCGGGAAAGATCTAGGATTGCATCAGTCATCCCTGTAGCAAGTTGATAGCTTAAAGCTGACTCTGCTTTGTTTAGAGGGACAAGTTTTTTTAGAGCATCTGGAACTAGGAGCCTTTCCATGCTCTTTTGAAGAGCATGGTCAAAAAGAGCCACAAATTGTGGGCGCATGTTTGGCCCTATTTGGGTGAGAATTAGTGGTAACCAGAGCCTAATTAATTCAGCTATTTCGTTTTGTTCCTTGGCCTCGACTGATTGATAACTGCATAGACCTCTAATTCTTTTTGGAAGAAGTGGGGACCTGATTAAATTTTGGATTGAATCCAAGATACGCAATGTAAAAATTTCAAATATTTCAACAGAGAGTAGAGCGACTACTCCTTGACTAATAACTGCCCTAATAGGCTCAATTTGAATCAATTTGCTTTTCGAAAGCCTTTCAGTTACAGGTGCGAGCCTTAGTAATCTCCAAAAAGGCAATAAAAATGGCAAGTCAATCCATCTCCTTAAGAAAGCATCACGCCATGTAATCGCTGGGAAACGATATTTTAAGCGATGTGCTTTTAATAGAAGATCTAGAAGAAAAATTAATTGAAAGGGAAGATCTATGCGCCATGATGAATCCAAAGGTCGACCATTTTCATCTGTCATTCTTGAATAATTAACAGCAAGAAGAGGGATTACTTTCTTCTTCCAGAACTCTCTTTCAACATTCCAATTAACTGTCTCGAAATAGTTTCGTTTGTTTGCTGGCTCGGAGATATTCTTGAGATAACTAAAATTTATTTGTGTTTCTAGAAGGCTTTTGACTTTTGCATGGCTAACTTCTAAATCTGCTCTCTTGGGCCTATTTTTATTGATTAGTTCTTGGGTAAGTTGTAAATGATCTTGATGTAGTTTTTTTGAAATAAGACTTTTCATTCCTTGGCTTTTAATTGTCTCATCTAACTTTTCGAAATGCTCGATATATGATTGGCTTTTAGGGTCAGGAATTATTCCTTTTACTGGGTCATAAAAATGTGTAATATTTGGCAGCCATGACAATGGGAGAACTAATGGAGTAGAAGGTAGCAGATATAGCTTGCGATTAACCCAGAAATTTCTAAGTGGTATATAAGTTATGTCGAAGATGACCCAAGTAAGATTGGTTGCGGCGAAAAGCGCAACGGCTTGATTCCATCGCCTCCAGGGTTTACTTTCGGCATTTGGTTTTAATTCTTGCCAGCGAGGACGGACCATGAAAGAAGGTAGTTACATTAAAGCTAAGGGCAAAACTGCAATGCGCCTATCGTTAAGTTTGAGTTCATGCAATAACTTGTTTTCATTAAGTGCATAAGAACAAATTGCCTACAAATACTAAGAAGCCTGAGCCTCATCAGGCTTCAGCTCTAAAAGCCCATCCTTTTTGGGATTTTTGGGGACCAATTATTTTGACTTTCTCTTTGTATACAGGAATTCGCTCCTACATAGCAGAAGCGAGGTTTATTCCCTCAGGATCCATGCTCCCTGGTCTACAGATTCATGATCGTCTTTTGATTGAAAAACTTACCTTTCGAAGAAGGTCACCCCGCCGTGGAGAGATTGTAGTTTTTAAGTCTCCTTATTCATTTGATCCACTTTTACGATCTAGGAAGGCTCCTTCAAGAATTAAATGTGCCTTAGTTAATTTTCCTTTTTTTGCTTTGCTTCTTGGTATAAGTGACCCTGCTTGTGATGCTTATATCAAGAGAGTTATTGCAGTAGGGGGCGATAAGGTCTCAATTAATGCTAAAGGGGTGGTTTTTATTAACAAAATTTTGATGAAAGAGCCATATGTAAACAACTATTGTCCTTTGGATGAAAATGGGAATAGCCGTTGTCGAAAACTTAATGAAATAGTCCCTAGTGGGCATGTTTTGGTTTTAGGAGACAATCGAAGAAATAGTTGGGATAGTCGCTTTTGGCCTGGGAGTCCTTTCCTTCCAGAAAGCGAGATTTTAGGAAGAGCAATATGGAGATTTTGGCCATTTAGTCGTCTTGGAAGTCTTAGCTAATAAGACCAGTTGATGTTACTTTGCCTATGAATGTTTTTCCTACGCAGGGTTGATTTGCTGCGAAGGGAAAGGTTTTGTTATCTAGGGAGTGTCTCCAAGATTTATTTGGATCAAACACAATCCACCGATTACTTTCTAGGCTTAGCTTCTCTTCTTCCAGGCTTAGCATTCTTGAAGGGCCAAAGCTTAGGACCTCCCAGAGTTGTTCTATAGACCAACCTGATTTGACTATTAACTCTTCCCAAAGAGAAGGAAGAACAAGATTGTGTCCACACAAGCCAGCCTTACGTTGATCTGGAGGAAGCTTGGTTTCTTCTTCATCTAAAGGTATCGCGTGAACGGATACGGCTGTTATTACACCATCGAAAAGGGCTTGAATTAGAGATTCTCGGTCTTTTGCGCTGCCAATTGATGGTGTAACTCTCCATCCAAGATCATCGGGAGCAAGATTTGACCTGTCTGAAACCAGATGCCACCAACTTACGCTTGCCATTGGCCTAGTTGTGCAATTTGAAAGTATCAAAACACTGTCTGAAGTTGATAAATTCATTAACCGAAGGAGGGTATTCGGATGTCGCCTATGTAATTCAAGTAATGAAAATAGTGGGAGCGTTTCGCTTTCAATGGGGTCAGCCACCCACCCTGCACGGAATGTCTCGATGCCTTCACGAACCATTCCTTTCCCTTGGATTTTTATATCCCTAGGTGCAAGTAATAAAGGTGAACCGTTTAACTCTTCAAGAAGTAGTCCCTTTTTTAAAAGTTCTAGGGGTGGAAGGAAGTCATCTTCTGCTAATCCAATAGCACCATGTTGCAGAAGGTCCGAGTGAGGAGAGAGTTCTTTGCCTTCCCCCCCCATACTAAAGCTGCCCCAGAGGTGTATGTAAACACTACTATTGGGATCATTAAAACCTTGCAAAGCTTCTGGCTTGTCTCTCCATAATTGACTCTTTGGAAGAAGTGCTAGTTGACCATAACCAGCCTTTGCTGCTTTTCCTCTAAGACTTTTTAAGGTTTCACTTCGACCAGTGAATGGTTCTTCAAGGACGGAGTGAGGATCTACTAAGCAGGGAGCTATTAGTTTGTCTTTGGCATTTATAGGATCGAGATTTAAATTTTTCCCTCTTTGACGTGCATCTTTGCCAAAAGCTTTGATCTTGCCATCAACTATTAGAACAGCCTCAATTTTTAATGGTTGATTGGAGCCATGAAGGATTTGGATTGGGTCAAAGAGTTGTGACTCAGGCATGAAATTAGAGTGCTCCTGCTGCAGTGCAATCGAAGACTCCACCTAGATGAGAAGTCAGATTTAGGCAAGTCACAACATCCGGTTGGTGCTCATCTTTCGAAATGTCGATGACGGTGACTCCACCATTGCCTTGTTTGATCATCCAAATGTCTGAGGGAGTTAGCCCTAAAAGATTGCAGAGAATTGTCTTGTTTACTGCATCATGAGCAACAACAAGTGCAGTCTCGTGAGGATTCAGATTCTTGCAAATACATCGCCAGCACTCTACTGAGCGACTCCAGACATCTTGAATCGTTTCTCCTTGTGGCATTTGAACTGCTTCTGGAGAATGCTGCCAAGCCTCGAGCAATTCTGGCCATTCTTTTTTGATTTCTGATTCAAGTTTGCCTTCCCAGAGACCATGTCCAATTTCAATAAGGCCTTCTTTAGATTCAATTGCATGGTTTGAGTGGAATTGCATTATTGCTTCGGCTGTTTGTCTGGGTCTATTCATAGAACTGCTAAATGCTCTATCTATTTTTATTTGGCTTAAAAAGGACCCTGCAGCTTTGGCTTGTTGATGACCGTTTTTGTTCAAGGGAATATCAATTTGCCCTTGAAAACGACCTTGAAGATTCCAATCGGTTTCTCCATGCCTAACCAAGATCACCCTTGCATTGTTTTTTCTAGGAGGCAGTTGTGGAGTTAAATGGGTAGTACTATTAAGGCATTCAATTTGAAGCTGAAAGTTTTTATTTTTACTTGGTTTTAGGTTGAGGATTGATAGTGATGCATTGTCTAACTGCAGTCTTCTAAGACCTTGTTTTGGGTTGTTCAATAATTGGAGAACAAGGCAACGAAGAACTGCATTATGAGCAACTATTAAAATTGTTTTATTACTATTTATTTGATGCTCATTAAGTAGTTTACTTAAGAAATTTTTGGCTTGGGTCATTAAATCTTCAATTGGTTTGTATTGAGAACCATCCTTTCGCTCTAGAACTAGATCCCTTGGTTCTTTCCTCCATTTTTTGAATTCATTTGGAAACTTAGACTCAACTTCTTCAATAGTCATCCCACTCCATGGACCAAGGTCTACTTCAAGAAGACCGTCATCAAAGGAAATTTTTGGGCAATTATCATTTCTATTTAAAAGCAAGCTTTTTGCTGTGTCTTTAGCTCTTGTTAGTGGCGAGCTGTATACAGCATGAATAGGAACTTCCTTGAGGACTTCCCCTGTTCTAAGAGCTTGTTGCTGCCCTTCATCTGTCAAGTTGGATAGGTCATTACGACCTTGAACCCTTCTCTCACGATTGAAGCTGCTTAGACCGTGCCGAACGAGTAGAAGACGCAAAGTCACTTAATAATTGGTTTTCCATAGCCATCGTATTGGGTATATGTCGACGTAATCTTGTTGAGACAATTTGAAGTTGTCTCTATTCGTATCTCTTTGTTGAGTAATCACCTATGCGACAAGCCGCCTTGACTTGGAAAGTGCCACTGGCTGTCTTTTCACTCGTTCTGACAGTGTTGGTTTGGACACAAGGCCTTCAAGAAAGTTTTAATCGCCCTTCAGTTACTCCAAAGCTTTCTATTCATCAACAGGAGATTGCTCTTCTTGCTGCTCCTGTTATTCCTAATTCCTTAAGAACAGTTTTTGTCGGAACGGAACCTGAATTAGTTCTAAAGAAAACTCTTCAAGAAATCCCTTTGGGGCAATTGAAAGATAGGGAGAGACTGGTCCTTTCTGCGCTTGAACCTTCATTAAATAAACGCAGTGCTTTGTTAGAGCCTTCTTTAAAAGACTTGTCTTTACTCCCTTTCCAAAATGCATTGCTAGAAAACCTTGAAAGGAAAAGCTTCCCTCTTGAAGTTATTAATGACTTAGGCGATGCTCAGCAAGACCCATTGTTGTTTCGACTCACGTGCTTGGCTCTCAGTGATCAAGACGCGAAATGTGTTGATGAAGTTGTATCTAAAGGGATGGCAATTAGGTTGATTTTTAGTCAGTCATTACCTCTTGTTGCAACCCTTTTGGGTTGTGGACTTTTGATTAGGCAAATTTGGTTATTCCTCAAGAAATCAACACTGCCATGGCCCCAATTGTTGCCATTGCCATTGTCGTTGATAGATATGGTGATTCTTGTTGCAGGCGGGTTTGTTCTTTTGGGAGAGGTGATTTTTCCTACTTTTGTGCTCCCGTTGACTGAATTCTTGACAAAGCAATTCAGCCGCCCTCTTGGCGATTCATTGAAGGTCTTCGTTGGGTATATAGCAATGATGACTCCTCCATTGATGATTCTTCGGCAGCAGTTGAAAGGACTTGACAAATCTGAACGTCCTCAGGATGGGTGGTTGCAGTGGCGATTAATTCCTCTTGACCAGGCAATCATGAAAGCTACGCGAGGCTGGTTGATGGTTATGCCAATTGTTTTGTTGACAGGTTGGTTGATGAACCTCTTGGTAGGAGATCAAGGTGGAAGCAACCCTCTCCTTGAATTGGTTCTAGGTAGTCATGACTCTTTCGCGTTGACCCTACTTTTAATAACGACTGTTGTTTTAGCAC
The DNA here is from genome assembly GCA_003280345.1 of Prochlorococcus sp. AG-363-A16. Taxonomy (GTDB): domain Bacteria; phylum Cyanobacteriota; class Cyanobacteriia; order PCC-6307; family Cyanobiaceae; genus AG-363-A16. Next base: position 16,255 of record QCFB01000002.1, on the reverse strand, counting down.
CTTTCTTTGAAGAGGTTATTTTCCGTGGAGCATTGCTTCCTGTGTTAGTTAAAGAATTGGGTCGTGCTTGGGGCTTAATAATTAGTGCATTGGTTTTTGCACTTGCTCATTTAAGTGTCGGCGAATTAGCTCCTTTGTTTGTTTTAGGACTTGGACTCGCTTTGCTTAGATTAAGTTCAGGACGACTTTTGCCATGTATTTTTATGCATTCTCTTTGGAATGGAATTACCTTCACAAACCTCCTTCTTTTAGGAGGATAACTTGTATTAAAAAACAAACTACTTGTTATTTCCCCTTGCGTGGTTGTATGCAGAGTGTTTCACTGATTTATTAAGTAGCTAGTTCGGTGCCCGCTGCTAGTCAATTGCGACCTGCATTGTCTGAACGTGCAGCGCCTACTGCTCGGTCTTCAGGTCGACTGCATTTAATTCAGGGTTCCTTTTCAACTCGAAAAGTAGCCCGTAAATTCCCAATGCTTGGGAGCTTTCATAGAGCTGTTGATGGAGCTCTTATAGGGGTATTGATGGCAGTTGCAATGATGTCTGCCTTTACTTTGCATTGGAGATATTTATGGACGAATTCCTTTACTAAGTTGGAAAATACTCGCGAATTGTCTTACAAACTCACTGAGTCCACGGCATTACTTGAGAGACATCTCCTTCAGAGAAGCAGTTTGCCTCTTTCCATGGTTCCTACTAAGGCTGATAATCTTTTATATCTCGATAGTCCTGAAAAGGATCGTAGCCGTTTAAGTAAAAACATCTCTTTTGAATTATTCATGAAAAAGAGCTTTGCTTACTCTCCTGCTAATCATGGCTACTGATGCCGGCTTCCAGGAACAATCGCTCTCGTAGATCTAGACGTAAACGTTTAGTTGTTGTCCCACTTGAGCCAATCCCACCTTTTCGTTTGAGATTGGTCTTTGGCATTATTTGTCTTGGGTTGATTGGACTTACAGGAAGGGCCACTTGGTTGCAAGTTTTTCAAGCTAAGGAGTTAGAGTCTCGGGCCAGAGCCTTTCAAACGCATCGTATTCAACCACTTGGAACACGCCGTTCAATAGTTGACCGGAGAGGAAGATTGGTTGCCTTTGATGAAGAGCGCTTTCGATTATGGGCGCATCCTAGATACTTCAATTTTCCTGGAGATGAGACAAGGTTGATACGCAGCCCTGATGATGTAGCGCGCAAACTTTCTGGCCCACTCTCTATGCCTGTCTCAGAATTAGTTTCTTTAATGGGAGACAGGATTTCAGGCGTGAAACTTGCTGAGGGTGTTGACTCGGAAATCGCCTCAGAGATAAAAAAACTTGGCATAAGTGGTATAGATCTTGAGCCGTACCCACAGCGTTTTTATCCGCAGGGAGATCTTTTCGCAAATGTTGTGGGTTTTTTAAATCAAGATCGAATTCCTCAGGGGGGATTGGAATTAAGCCTTAATAAAAAACTTCTACGCCAAGAACAAACTCTAACTTTTCGTCGTGGTGCTGATGGAACACCTTTGCCCGATGGATTTAAGCCTGGAACATTTGTTGGGGATAATTTACGACTACATCTCACTTTGGATGCACGTCTTCAAGAGTTGGCTGTAGAGGCTGTGGCTTCTCAGGTTCATGAATGGAAGGCAAAAAAAGGTGTCGCCATAGTGATGGATGTGACCAATGGGGAGATTTTGGCACTTGCTTCTACTCCTACTTATGACCCTAATAGCTATTGGAACTACTCTCCTGCTCTTTTTAGGGAATGGTCAGTTCAAGACCTTTTTGAACCAGGCTCAACGTTTAAACCAATTAACCTTGCTCTTGCTCTTCAGGAGGGTGCTATTCAATCTGATGGAACTGTTAATGACACTGGCAAATTAAATATTGGAGGTTGGTCCATATATAACCACGACAGTAGAGCTAATGGCGTTATTAATTACGCAAAAGTTCTGCAGGTTTCCAGCAACGTTGGCATGGTTAATGCCATGAGTAAATTAGAACCTTCGCTCTTTTGGGATTGGCTTCATCGACTAGAGATTGACGTTCAACCTGACACTGATCTTCCAGGTGCCGTTGCAGGTCATTTAAAGAAAAAAGATCATTTTATTAATCACCCTATAGAGCCTGCAACTGCTTCCTTTGGACAAGGCTTTTCTCTCACACCGTTGAAATTGCTTCAGTTACATGCATTAATCGCAAATGATGGATATCTCGTAAGTCCTCATATAACAAAGGGATTGAGAGAAGGAGAGGGGGGCATCTCTTCTTTCTCAGCAAGTCGTCGTCAGATTTTGCGACCTGAGGTCACCAGGGTAGTTCGCTCTTGGATGGAATCTGTAGTAGACAAAGGCAGTGGAATGGGCGTAAAAACCTTCGGTTACCGCATAGGAGGTAAGACTGGCACTGCCCAAAAAGCTGTTAATGGTCAATACCAACCAGGGGCCAAGACTTGTAGCTTTGTAGCCAATCTGCCAGCTGACAAACCTCGGTACGTTGTTTTGGTAGTTATCGATGAACCACAGGGAGGAAACGCATACGGATCTACAGTTGCAGTTCCTGTTGCAAAGAAGATTATTGATGCGATCCTTGTATTAGAAAAAATTCCTCCGAGTTCAGAAGAGACCAATTTGCAGCCTGCAAAAAGACAAGAATTTACAAAGGTTTCATTTTGAGTTGCTGGCATGAGGTGTAATCCTCAAAAAGCCGGCTAGCTTACGGATTCATGTGAGATGTTCTTCTGTCATGGCTAGCCTCCTAGACCAGCTTTCCACCATGACTGTGGTCGTTGCAGATACTGGCGAATTAGACGCTATTAGAACTTTTACTCCAAGAGACGCCACTACCAATCCTTCTTTGATACTTGCAGCTGCGCAGATTCCTGCTTATCAAACTCTCATTGATGAAGCGTTGAAATCCTCTAGGAGAATTATTGGGAGTGGTGCTGCTGTAGAAGAAGTTGTTGCAGAGGCATTAGATGAAATCTGTGTAATATTTGGCAAGGAAATCCTCAAGATTATTCCTGGACGTGTTTCAACAGAAGTAGATGCTCGCTTAAGTTTTGATAAAGATGCAACAATTGCAAAAGCTAGAAAGTTAATTTCTCTTTATAACGAAGCGGGTATATCAAATGATCGTGTTTTGATCAAGATTGCATCAACTTGGGAAGGGATAAAAGCTGCTGAAGAACTTGAAAAGGAGGGAATACATTGCAACTTGACTTTGTTATTTGGTTTCGCTCAGGCTGTGGCCTGTGCAGAAGCTGATGTCACACTTATATCTCCATTTGTAGGGCGTATTTTAGATTGGTATAAGGCAAATACCGGAAAAGATTCATACCCTGGACCAGAAGATCCTGGAGTTATTTCAGTAACCAAAATTTTTAATTACTTCAAAGCTCATGGCTACAAAACAGAAGTAATGGGAGCCAGCTTTAGAAATATTGAAGAGATTATTGAGCTTGCTGGTTGTGATCTTCTAACAATATCACCTAAACTTTTAGACCAGCTTAAAAATACTGACTGTTCTTTAAAACAAAAACTTGATAAAGATAATCAATCTTCTCTTTTGGAAAAGATTCATTTGAATAGAACAAGCTTTAATTCAATGATGTCAACTGATCAAATGGCAAGTGAGAAACTCGAAGAAGGCATTCGAGGTTTCAGTAAGGCAATAGAAACATTAGAATTGCAACTTGCACACCGTCTCGCCGAGATTGAGGGAGGTGATGCTTTTAGTCATATTGTCCAAGAGATTTTTATGCTTAATGACCTTGATGGAGATGGATGTATTACTCGGGAGGAATGGTTAGGAAGTGATGCTGTATTTGATGCACTTGATCATGACCATGATGGTCGATTGCTGCAAGATGATGTTCGTTGCGGTCTTGGTGCAGCTTTAGCCTTTAGCCGTGGATAGTCAATTGGAGGGTGGGTCCCTGCTTTTGAATTAATTAAGGACGATCTGTTTGCTGAGTCTCGTCTTCCTAGTTATTTAATGATTAGCTATAGACTTAATTTCAATAATCAGATTTTTGTTAATTACCTTTTAAAAGCAGTCTCTTGATAACCCGCTGAGCAATATCTCCATAACCCATTTCCCCTGAAAGAATCTGTGCAATACGTTGGGGTGCTGTTGGCCTTTTGATACCAAGTTGATAGCCAACTTTTGGAAATCTATAGAAGACCTGGGCGATTCTTTTCCCCCATGCCATTGAGTTTCCCCATCTCACCCTCATTATTTTGGTGTAGTCAACTAAGTTATGGGAATCTCCTCTTAACCAATGGTTAAGGCAGCGTGCTGCTTCGCAACCACTCATTAATGCTGGACGCAACCCCTCTGCTAAAAACGGATCACATAGTGATGCAGCATCACCTACTGCAACTATTCCATCTCCATGCAGAGCATGGTGTCCATTCCAGACTCTTAGAGATGCAGTCTGACGCTTTCCCGCTTGAGGGTCGAACCCTAGGCTTGGCAACAACTGGTTAAGAACATCTTCACTATTGATCTCATTGCGGCCAATGAATGAGCCGATACCAATGTTTACTCCTTCTTTTACAGGAAATGCCCAGGCAAAGCCGTGGTGAACTAGCCCAAATTCAAACCTTGCTGTGTTTTCTTTGAGGTTTCCATTGCCTTCAAGTCTGACTGAAGTTGTAACAGCATGATGCTGATTCCTAGGACCTAGTCCATGAATCTTGGGCCAAGGTGAGTTTGATCCATCTGCTATCACAATCGCTTTGGCTGTAATTTGCTTTCCTTCTTCGTTAGTTACCTGCCAGTTTTTTGTGCTCTTTTTTAGCTCCGTTACCCTGAAGGGCCTTAATAACTCTGCTCCAGCATTAACCGCTTGATTGGTAATTAATTCATCAAGGCGTTCTCTTCTTACTATCCAGAAAGGGGCATTTCCAGGTAATTGAGCGACTACTTGGTCAGAAAGACACCAACTGAAGTCAACAACCTTTATTAATTGATCCACTGCAGGAGTTAGGTCAAAGGGGAACCAGTCCTGAACTGCTGCTGCCATCCCGCCTCCACAGGGCTTGATCAGACGACCTGAGTCTTTCTCAAGCAAGGTGACTTTATGACCTGCTTTCGCCAGATGAAATGCTGTTGTAGAGCCAGCTGCTCCAGCACCAATTATTAGTACATCTCTGTTTGTCACACCTTGAGTATGTCCGATTCTTTTTCTGCAAGAAGATTATCAATTTCACCAATGAATTTGTTAGTTAACTTTTGCACAGCTTCTTGTTCGTCTCGACTTTGATCTTCTGAAAGCTCGCTTTCCTTTTCCATTTTTTTTACCTTTTCAATAGCATCTCTTCGAATGTTTCGAAGCGCAACCTTTCCTTCTTCAGCATATTTAGAAGCTAATTTGCAAAATTCTTTGCGGCGCTCCTCTGTTAATGGTGGAACATTAATTCGAATTAATTTTCCGTCGTTGTTAGGTGTTAGCCCTAAATCACTAGTGGCAATTGATTTTTCTATTAATGCTAATGACCCTAAATCAAATGGTTGAATAGCAATAGTCTGCGAATCAGGGGTTGAAATAGTTGCTAGTGATTTAAGAGGGGTTTCAATACCGTAATACTCAACAGATATTCGACTCAGTAAAGATGGATTAGCCCGACCTGTACGAATAGTGTTGAAAGTCCGTATTGTTGCTTCCACTGATTTATGCATGTTTGATTCGAGTTCTTTGTTCGACATTGTTTTTAGAGGTCTTGGTGGCAAGAAATAAAAGAGTTAAGTGTGAGGAAACTAGTAGTTTTATGTACTGATGCGGGAACCTATAGGTTCTCCAGCTACAGCTTTGTTGATGTTGCCTGGTTCAAATAGGTTAAAGACCACTATTGGTATTTTGTTGTCTTTGCAGAGTGCAATGGCAGTACTGTCCATTACAGCAATTTCTTTGCTTAGGACTTCTTGAAAACTTAGACTTTCATATTTAATTGCATCAGAAAAAAGGTTTGGATCACGGTCATAAACTCCATCAACTTTTGTAGCCTTGAAAACAACATCTGCATTGATCTCAGCTGCTCTCAGAGCAGCTGTGGTATCTGTTGTGAAGAATGGGTTTCCACAACCACCGCCAAATACGACTACTCGCCCTTTCTCTAAATGACGAATTGCTCGCCTACGTATATATGGCTCGGCAACTTGCTGCATCTCAATGGCAGTTTGTACCCTTGTGGCAACTCCAGCTCTCTCCAAACCATCTTGCAGTGTGATGGCATTCATTACCGTGGCCAACATGCCCACATAATCTGCTGTTGCTCTGTCCATGCCTGCAGCAGAACCCTTGAGGCCGCGAAAGATATTCCCTCCACCAACCACGATTGCTAGTTGTGTCCCATTGCCTACCACTGTTGAAACGTCTTGTGCAATTGACTGCACGATGGCTGGATCAATGCCATACGGCTTTTCTCCCATCAGCGCCTCACCGCTGAGTTTTAGCAGAACTCTCTCGTAGGTCATTCAAGATCAATATCTTGATGACAGTAGCAAGGCTTCATCGGACACATTCAAATCCGTATGGGTTTAGTAGTTATCTCTTTTGCTTTCCGCTTGTATTAATTAAATGACAAGTCTTTATGACAGAGCACTTTGATAGTAAAAGTTGTCTGATGGCCAGGTTAACTATTTCGGCATTGGAACGAGTTGTTAAAGACTCTTTTTGTTGGAAAGAACCAACTGTTTATAGAGCATTACTGGTAAGTGGCCTATCAGTTTTGGTGGCATCTACACAGCTTCTTAAAGCGGATTTAGATGAAAGATGAATATTTTTTTTTAGAATTCAATGCCTGCTTGAGCTTTTACTCCTTGCTCTTTGAAAGGATGGTGAATCAATTTCATTTCTGTTACTAAGTCTGCGTTATCAAGAAGTTCCTTTGGTGCTCCTCTGCCTGTAAGAACTACATGTGAAAAAGGAGGTCTATTTCTAACTCCTCTGATTACCTCTTCTGGTGCAAGGTGTCCGTGCTTAATGGCTATGTTGATTTCATCAAGTATGACGAGTTTGTGGCTTTTGCTTCGAAGATAAGTTAAAGCCTTTTCCCAAGCTGAATCAATAAGCAGTTTGTCGCGTTCTCTATCTTGTGTCTCCCATGTGAAACCTTCGCCAAGGGCGTGCCATTCCAATGCCTCTCCAAAGACTTTGAGTGCTCTTGCCTCGCCTGGTTCCCAGCCCCCCTTGATAAATTGAATGATAGCGACCCTTTCTCCATGCCCCAATGTACGCAAGGCCATTCCAAGTGCAGCAGTCGTTTTCCCTTTCCCTTGGCCAGTGAAAACAAGAATCAGTCCTTTCTCTTGGGTCTTCTTTTTTAATCGTTCAAGTTGTATTTCCTTGCGTTGCTTCATTCTTTGGCGATAGCCAGTTTTGTCTAGTTCTTGGGAGAGAACATTTTTTTGCGAAATTTCTTTTTTATACTTGTCTATATCTGCCAAAAGATTATTGTTTTAATATTGATAAAGTAGTCATAACATAGATATCAATCTTGGGGGAGATTTAAATCCATAATATACATTTTAATTTAAAATTTGTAATTTCTTGAACATCTTCTAATAATCTTGTTCAAGTGGAATTCTTTGATAGGGCTGTATCTACTGCTTTTTGTTGGTCCCTGCGTGTTATCCAATGGTGGTATGTGCGGGTATGTATTGCTACAGAATGGCCCATCATCCTTGCCGAAACTGAGTCAGGAAGACCTATGTGAATAGTTCTTATGGCCCAAGCATGACGAAGGTCATATGGGGTCAAAGGTAATTTATATCTTCGAAATTGCTCTGCGACTCGTCTTCCTACTTGTTGAAGTGTTGTCCTGGTTAAGTCAGTATTTACTTTTGGAAGGCCTTTAGGGTTTGCTCCAAGGTACTCTAGTTTGAAAAATTCAACCCATTCTGGATGAAATGGCCAAACCTGATGTTCACCAGTTTTGGTATTAGGTAAAACACGCAGTATTTTGTCGCCATTTTTAGTAATGCTAGATATATCGCAGAAAAAGATTTCATGATTTCTTAGTCCATAAGTAGCCATTAGGCCATACGCCATTCTCCAACTATGGTTAGGTATCTTCTCCCAAATTTGTTGGATTAAATCGTCACTTGGCAATTGGCGAAAATTTGCCTTATGTATTCCATAGCCGTTGGCTTTAGACCTCCAATTCTCTGGCAGCTCTATATCTAAACTTTTAGCTAAAGCTCCAAGTGCTGTTGCACATTGTTGACGACTCCGACTGTTCTCTATATAGCTATCGAGTGTTTTGTTTAGGAGTGATAAGTCTATATTACTATTCATATCTTTTGAGAGGACTAACAATCTACGAAAGTAAGGAAGATAGGAAGAGGTCCAAGTAGTTTTCGTTCCAGAGATTGATCTTCTCCTTTGTGGATCTGCAAAGAATTGTTTTTCAAATGTTTGGATTATTTCCTGAGGATCATTAATTCTTTTCTTGGCTTTGTTATGACTTTGCTCTTTGATCCAATTTTTCCAATCAAATTGTTTTAGCTTTATTTGTAATTCTACTAAATGAACTATTTTTTCAGCCTCATTGAGATCTTCCTTGTTTGCTTTAAGACGAAGGCTAATTCTTTGATTTTTAGTTAGGTCTGGAAATTTGCGGCAAGGTAGGGGACCTCGAAGACTTAGAGATTCTCCACGCTGTTCAATCCGCAGTTTTATCCCTCTTGTGGCAAGAGACTTATTGATATTGAACAGTTCATCACTTAGATCCATTTTTAGTAAGAGCTATGGCTATCTTGTGGTTTGTAAGGGTTGTTCTCAACCCCCTTATAAGGAGATCTTCCCCAAATGTCTCGGGTTGGCATCCTCTTGTTGAATCTTGGAGGCCCTGAACGAATCCAGGACGTTGGTCCTTTTCTATATAACCTTTTTTCTGATCCAGAGATCATACGTTTGCCGATCCCTGCTCTTCAGAAGCCTCTGGCTTGGTTTATTAGTACCTTGCGGAGCTCTAAATCTCAAAGGGCCTATCGTTTAATTGGCGGAGGCTCCCCTTTACGTCGAATTACTGAACAACAGGCTAGGGAATTGCAGAGCCAATTACGTCAACGAGGCATCGATGCCACAACTTATGTAGCGATGCGTTACTGGCACCCTTTTACTGAATCAGCTGTTGCAGATATTAAAGCTGATGAGATTAATCAAGTTGTTGTTCTTCCTCTTTACCCTCATTTTTCTATAAGTACTAGTGGGTCCAGTTTTCGTGAGCTAAGACGATTGTGCCAGTCTGATCCTGGTTTCAAGGCATTGCCTATTCGTTGTATTCGTAGTTGGTATGACCACCCTGGATATGTTCAATCAATGGTGGAACTGATTTCAAAAGAAATTCTGTTGTGTGCATCATCTAAGGAAGCGCATGTTTTTTTTAGTGCACATGGAGTTCCAAGAATTTATGTTGAAGAGGCTGGAGATCCATATCAGAAGGAGATTGAGAATTGCACTGCCTTGATTATGAGTAAACTTGAAAAAACATTAGGGTATTTAAATCCATATTCTCTCTCTTATCAAAGTCGTGTGGGTCCAGAGGAATGGTTAAAGCCATATACCGAAGAAGTGTTAGAAAAACTTGGCAAGGCTGGAACTAATGAATTGGTAGTTGTGCCTATTAGCTTTGTTAGTGAACATATCGAGACACTAGAAGAAATAGACATTGAATACCGCAAAATTTCCGAGAGTTTTGGGATAAAGAACTTCCGAAGAGTCCCAGCTTTGGATACATATCCTCTTTTTATAAATGGCCTTGCTGATTTAGTTGTTTCATGTTTAGAAGGTCCAATGATTGGTCTTGATGAGGTTGCAACCTTGCCTTCAGGTGTAAAGCTATATCCTCAAGAAAAGTGGCAATGGGGGTGGAACAATAGCTCTGAAGTTTGGAATGGAAGAGTAGCAATGATTTTGTTTGCCGAATTTTTATTGGAAATAGTTGGAGGTAATGGCCCGCTGCATATGATAGGTCTTCTTTAAGAATCAATTTTCCAAGAAGAGATCATAAAATATCTTTTGAGGCACCTATTATTTGGTGGTTTTAATTAACTTATATGTAGTTTATTTTTCTTGGAGGGTATGAGCGTTTGCCATTCTTTTTGTAAATCTATTAACTGCAAATAAAAATTTGGGCTAAAAATCATTGAATTAATCCATTTAGAAGACCTCTGCGGTGTAATCCGCATGTAATCTTTAGTTGTTCTTAGGCAAAGTGCGCCAAAGACACTTATTCTTATTACTCACTGATACTTAGTCGCTGCCGTGACCCTGACTTCTTCACCTAAGACTCTAGGTGATGCAGAAAATCAGGAGCATCATCAGATGACAGGGGCTGACGCCCTAATGGATGCTCTTCGAAGGCATGGGGTCAATACGATATTTGGATATCCCGGTGGAGCGATTCTTCCGATATACGACGCTGTTCACAAGGCAGAAGAAAAAGGTTGGTTGAAACATATCTTGGTTCGGCATGAGCAAGGTGCTGCTCATGCGGCGGATGGATATGCAAGAGCAACAGGAAAAGTTGGAGTTTGTTTTGGCACATCTGGGCCAGGTGCAACAAACCTAGTTACAGGAATTGCTACTGCGCAAATGGACTCAGTCCCTTTGGTCGTGGTCACTGGACAAGTTCCTCGACCCTCTATAGGCACTGATGCATTTCAAGAAACAGATATTTTTGGAATCACCCTGCCCATAGTGAAACATTCTTGGGTTGTTAGGGATCCATCTGATTTGGCTTCAGTGGTCTCTCTGGCTTTTTTGATAGCAGCTTCTGGTCGGCCAGGACCTGTTCTTATTGACATACCTAAAGATGTTGGTCAGGAGCTATTTGATTACGTTCCAGTTCAACCAGGTGCAATTACGCCTCCAGGGTTTCGAGTTCCTTTGCCTCCAGACTCACCATCGATTGCTTCAGCTTTAGCGTTGATTGAAAAGGCTCGTAGACCTCTTATTTATGCAGGAGGAGGAGTGATTTCTGCCGGAGCTCACGAGGGTTTGGCTGCTTTAGCAAAACGTTATCAGTTGCCTATAACAACTACTTTGATGGGTAAAGGTGCATTTGATGAGCGTCATCCTCTTTCAGTGGGAATGCTTGGAATGCATGGAACTGCTTATGCAAATTTTGCAGTTACTGAGTGTGATTTATTAATAGCTATTGGTGCACGTTTTGATGACAGAGTCACAGGAAAATTAGACACCTTTGCTCCTAAAGCAAAGATTATTCACTTTGAAATTGATCCTGCAGAGGTTAGCAAGAACAGGATTGCAGACGTTGCGGTCTTAGGTGATTTAAGAAAAAGTTTGGAGGATTTACTTGCTATTAGTAATCAAAGGAATGTTGTAACGAAGACTTCTGAATGGCTCGCCAGAATTGAAAGCTGGAAAAAACGCTATCCCTTATTTACTCCTCCTAAAGAAGGGCCGATTTATCCTCAAGAGGTTCTTTTGGAAATTCGAAACCTCATTCCAGATGCATACATAACTACTGATGTAGGGCAGCATCAGATGTGGGCTGCTCAATACCTTAGGAATGGACCAAGACAATGGATTAGCAGTGCAGGCCTTGGAACTATGGGGTATGGCGTGCCTGCAGCTTTAGGTGTCCAGATGGCAAAGCCATCTAGCCAAGTTGTTTGTATTGCCGGAGATGCAAGTATCTTGATGAATATTCAAGAGTTAGCGACTATTTGCCAATACAAGTTGCCAGTCAAAATTGTGATTGTTAATAATCAATGGCAAGGCATGGTTCGTCAATGGCAAGAGAGCTTTTACGACGAGCGCTATTCAGCTTCAGATATGCTCCCGGGGATGCCGGACTTTATTGCTTTGGCCAAGGCGTTTGGTATCGAAGGTGTTTTGATAAATGATAGAAAAGATTTGGAAAAAGGACTTTCAAAGGCTATTAATACTTCTGGACCAGTTCTTGTAGATGTACATGTTCGTAGAGGTGAAAACTGTTATCCGATGGTGCCTCCAGGAAAAAGTAATGCTCAGATGGTTGGATTGCCTGGTGATGGAGAAAATGAGATGAATTTAACTATTCATTGCAATTCATGTGGAGCATCGAATCTTGATGGATATAAGTACTGTCCAGAATGCGGAAATTTATATTGATTGATGAAGAATTTACTTGCTTTGCTTCTTCTTTTTGTTTGCATACTTACACCTAGAGCTATATATGCTGCAGAGGTTTTACAGATTCGAAGCTCAACACTTTTAGAGTTAGGTGATAATAATCGCACTTATACAGTTAGAATTGCTTGTTTAGAAGTTGATCCTTCTAGTGAAGATGCAGCGATTAAATTGTTAAAGAAAATTTTGCCAAGACGAAAGAAAGTCAACTTGAAGCCTCAAGGTTCTATTGATGGTGTGTTGCTTGCAAGGGTAATACCAATAGGGGAAGAGAATGACCTTAGTAAAGACCTTGAGTTTAATGGATTAGGGCGTCAGACCTGCTGAAATTAAAAAAAATATTATCTTCTTACAACCTTGCTTAAATGAATTTAGTTTTTATTTTGATCTGCTTTTTTGATATTTTTATGTACACAATTTATTTATTGGATGTAAGCTCTATGAGGGAATCTAATTTCCCTTGGAACTTTAAAGTGGAATAGAGGTATAGAGAATTTTCTTATTTCTTCCTAATACTTTCCTTTTGAGGTATAGATTGTGTTGAGGTTAAGTGAAATTAAGCTTCCCTTGGGGCATCAGCCTGATGATCTGGAAGATGCAATTTATAAGATTCTGAAGATTTGTTCTTCACGTCTGATAAGCCACAGAATTGTTAGGCGAAGTATTGACGCAAGATGCCATGAAAGTATAAAACTTATATATAGCGTTGATGTTTCAGTAACAGATGAAGATGCTCTATTGAAAACTTTTTCTAATCAGAAGAAAGTCAAGAAAGCACCCGATACTAAATATAGGCCTATTGCAAAAGCTCCAAAGAACTTTTATATAAAAGAGGAAGATCGTCCAGTAATTGTAGGAGCAGGCCCATGTGGCTATTTCGCAGCGCTTCTTCTTGCGCAGATGGGCTTTAAGCCCTTACTTTTAGAGCGAGGTTTATCTATTAAAAAAAGGACTAAAGATACTTTTCGGTTTTGGCGAGGTGAGAAACCGCTTAACAATGACTCCAATGTGCAATTTGGGGAGGGTGGTGCAGGTACTTTTTCTGACGGAAAGTTATATAGCCAAGTTAGTGATCCAGAGCATTATGGAAGAAAGGTGCTGGAGGAATTGGTATTAAGTGGAGCAAATCCAGAGATTTTAATTTCGCATCGCCCTCATATCGGCACATTTAAATTGGCGACAGTCGTCCGAGGACTTAGATCAAGAATTGAAGAACTTGGGGGTGAGATTCGTTTTGAAACTCGAATGGATGAACTTTTACTTGAGAAGACTTCAGAAGACAAAGGAATACTTAAACCACTCCAGGTAAAAGGAATAAAGCTTGGCGATGGAGGCTCTATTCCTACACGCTTTTTGATTCTTGCGCTTGGACATTCTGCCCGAGATAGTTTCCAAATGTTGGACAGAGTTGGGGTACGCCTTGAACAAAAGAATTTTTCTATTGGCTTTCGAATAGAGCACCCACAAGACATTATTGACCATGCACGTTGGGGCCAAATGGCTGGACACCCTCAATTAGGGCATGCTGAATATAAACTCGTCCATCATGCCACTAATGGTAGATGTGTTTATAGCTTCTGTATGTGCCCTGGTGGATTGGTCGTTGGATCAACCTCTGAAGAAGGTTGTGTGGTAACTAATGGGATGAGTCAACATTCCCGAAATGAACGGAATGCAAATAGTGCTTTGGTAGTTAATTTGATTAAAGAAGATTTGCTCAAATACGAGCGATGGTCAGGAGATCCTCTAGCAGGCTTGTTTTTTCAGCGTGATCTTGAAAGAAATGCTTTTCTTTTGGGCGGGGAGAATTATTTTGCCCCTGTGCAACGTTTGGAAGATTTTCTTGCTTGTAAACCTTCGAAGCATCTTGGGAAGGTAAAACCATCTTATTTGCCAGGAATTAACCTTTCTGATTTAAATAAGTCATTACCTAGGCCGTTTGTTGATGCTATAAGGGAGGCTTTGCCTATTTTTGCAAAACGATTAGATTCATTTGATCACCCTGATACAGTTTTGACTGGGATTGAGACAAGAACATCTTCCCCTGTGCGTATTCCTAGAGATAAGTATTTTGAGTCTGTTAATACCAAAGGTTTAATTCCTGCGGGAGAAGGTGCAGGCTATGCAGGAGGCATTCTTTCAGCAGGAATTGACGGAATAAAAGCTGCTGAATCACTCGCAAAAATTATAATTAGAAATTTTAATTAATTGTTTTGGATGCAATTCCACTCCATTGGAAAGACTTGACTTGATTTCTTCTCCAAGAGTTGAAAAGATTTTCGTTGCTATAAGTGCAAAAAGGACTTATAGATAATTGGGCGTTATTTATTCCCAAATTAAAAAATTGATTCGCAGCTGCTAATCGAATATCAAGCATGACTTTGTTTGGATTAACTGAAGAGCTAATAATCCCAAGTGAATAAAGCCTATTGAGTTTATCTTTGGTTTCTAATGATTGTGATTCTTTTTCGCTTGCCAATAAGAGTCCATCGTAAATCGATTCGGCAACATTTAGACTTACTTGATAATTTTTGCCGCTAATAGCTGGACCAAGTGCTACAAATAGTGATTCCTTTATCTTATTGGCTGAATCCATTTTTTTTACAACTTTTGAAAGAATATTATTCGATACCCCTCTCCAGCCTACATGGCATGCTGAGACGATACCATTTCTTCTATTTCCTATTAGGACTGGTATGCAATCGGCGGTATAAACCCAAAGGCTTTGTTTCATGTTGTCACTTATTAGTCCATCAGCTTTTATTGGATTTGAATCTGAAGTGCTCGATGCTTTAATTACTTTGTCGCCATGAACTTGCTTCATTAAATGAATACTTAAATCATTATCTAGTTTTATAGATAATTCTTTAGGAGGTAAATTATCCCATTCTCTTGTAAAGAAACCATGCTCAAAACCATTGTTAAATAGTAATTCTGATTGTAGGTAGTTGCCTTCAATTGATTTGACCCACTTCCACCCTTTAGTTGGATTCATTTTTCTATTAATTAGGAAGGGAGAGTGATTGATTTATTGAAAACTTTATAAATGAAATTTTCAGTTAACTTGGGATGTCGCGTAACATCCAGAATCCAGCAAAGGATTTATCTTCAGGAGTTGTTTGAATTGCTATAAAATGAAGTCCATCTGCATTCTTTCTAGAATTAACAAGGGATTGCTGAGTCGTTTTTGCTTGCTCTGGCTGTAAATCTGTTACTAGCCATGCATCTTCTTGTCCTGCTTCTAGCAGTAATTTAGAGCCTTCTATTACAAGCTTGGATGGCTCTAGCCCCCCAAGCCGTCCAGCAAGGGCAAGTGCTCTTTTTTTGCTAAATAGCCTTAACCCTGGAATTTCGATGGACTCATCAATGTCTTGTTTAATAGGAAGTAATCCATTGAACTCTATGGTCCACTCTTGAGCTTCTTTAAGCATCCCTAATGGAATGGTTGCCAGGCTCCAAGCATCTCCTCTCATGGCTTCAGGCAGTGGAAGTGGAATGCTTGTAACTGGTGATGGAGGAGGTGCTAATGGACCAGCCATATAGCCTTCTTCATTTGGATAAACATCCCTTTCTCGTTCGATCAACCAGTCAAGTAGAGAGTAGGTACGTCTACTTGGAACAACCTCTAGACCTACTTTTGACGCTGCTTTCTTAATCATGGTTTTCATAGAAGTTCTCCAGCAGCGCAACTTCATTGGCTGGTTCCAACCCTTCCTCTGAGCATCGTCTAAGGCTTCTTGAAGTGCAGCAGTAAGCCAAATAGAATTAACTTCTCCTGCTGGGCATTTTTTTTCCCATCTGAAGGCCTCTCTCCCTGTGAGGTCTTGAGTGCTTGTGATAAGTAGCTCCCATCGCTTTTTGCCATCACTTTCTAAGATTGGTCGTGAATAAAAGTCCAATTCCCAGTCTGCTTTTCGGAGAAGGTTTGGATTTCCAGAAGACGTTTCGCCCATTTTCAAGTTTGCTTTTCTGATTGTTCAGGTTGTTCTTGGTCTTGATGTTTATTGGCTTGAATGAGAATGCTTTGAGCTTTTTTCGCTCGTTCAGTAGCTTCAGACATTACCTTGTCTTTCTCAATCAGGATTTCTCCGGGAGGGCCTTCTAAAAGAGCTGTATTTAAGCCGATTCTTCCA
>QCFB01000001.1 GCA_003280345.1 Prochlorococcus sp. AG-363-A16 | reverse complement strand
ATCTATATCTTATTAGGTCAGCAATACTTATTAATTTAAGTCCCCATTGCTTTGCATATTTATATAGTTCTGGAAGTCTTGCCATTGAACCATCAATATTCTGTATTTCACAAATCACACCTGCAGGAACTAATCCTGATAGTTGCGATAAATCAACAGCTGCTTCTGTATGTCCAGCTCGCTTTAAGACGCCCCCTTTTCTAGCTCTAAGTGGAAAGATATGACCTGGCCTTCTTAGATTTTCTGGTTGTGCATCTGTTCTAAGTGCTACTTGTATTGTTTTGGCTCTATCTTCAGCTGAAATACCTGTACTAACGCCAAATTCTGGTCCTGCATCAATGCTCACGGTAAAAGCTGTTTCATTTGAATCAGTGTTTCGATCCACCATTAATGGCAAATCGAGTTCATCAAGTCGATCACCTTGCATAGCAAGACATATCAAGCCACGAGCTTCAGTTGCCATGAAGTTGATTTGCTTTGCAGTTGCAAATTGTGCAGCGCATATCAAATCTCCCTCATTTTCTCTGCTTTCGTCGTCTACTACGACAACACACTCTCCATTCCTAATTGCAGCCAATGCATCTGCAATGTCATCAAAGGTGATGTCTATGGAATCAGATGACTTCAAATTGTGCTTCAGGGTCGTAGGGTTCTAGTTGTTGAAATCATTATCGCTACCTGTTCGATCTTCGGATAATCCAAATGGCCATGAATAGAAAAATTGAATCAAATTTAGAGGTCATTAACAGTTCTCATGGTATGAGAGTAGCGATCATTGGCGCTTCAGGTTATGGAGGTATTCAGACAGTTAGGCTTTTATGTGATCATCCTCATTTTCAGATCACCTATTTGGGAGGAATGAGTTCAGCAGGAATGAGATGGAACGAAATTTGTCCATTCCTCCCTTTACCTGACAACCCTCTTATACATAGGCCTGAGCCTAAAAATATAGCTGAAGTCGCTGATTTTGTTGTCCTCAGTCTTCCTAATGGAATTGCATGTCAACTCGTCCCAGAACTTCTTAAGCTTAATCTTAGAGTTGTAGATCTGTCTGCTGATTATCGATATAGATCGTTAGATCATTGGAAACATATATATAATCATGAGGCTCAAGGATTAGACCGATCAGATGACACGCTCTGTAGTGAAGCTGTTTATGGAATACCAGAATGGAATCCTACAGAAATTTCAAATGCAAGATTAGTTGCTTCTCCGGGTTGTTTCCCAACAGCCAGTTTGCTTCCTTTACTTCCTTTTCTTAAACAAGGTTTGATAGAAAATGAAGGTTTGATCGTTGATGCAAAATCGGGAACTTCAGGAGGAGGAAGAAAGGCAAAAGAAAACTTATTATTTGCAGAATGTTCAGAATCAATATCACCTTATTCAGTACTTGGCCATAGACACACTTCTGAAATAGAACAAATAGCAACTCAAGTATCAGGTCATGAGATTCAACTTCAATTCACTCCTCATTTAGTTCCCATGGTACGTGGCATACTTTCTACTGTTTATGCAAGACTTCGTGATCCTGGATTAACCGCTGAAGATTGCTCAACAGTTCTTAGTGCTGTTTACAGACACGAACCTACTATTGATATTTTACCGGTAGGAACTTATCCATCTACAAAATGGGTTAAACAAACTAACAAAGCACTCTTATCCCTTCAGGTTGACAATCGCAATGGACGAATTGTATTAATGACTGTTATAGATAATCTTGTTAAAGGCCAAGCTGGTCAAGGAATTCAAAGCCTTAATCTTATGGCTGGATTTGCTGGAGAAACTGGATTACCATTATTAACTTATTACCCTTAACTTGTAGATTTCCTCCAAAATTCTGCAGCGATAAGTATACCAATTGGTAAAATTTTATGTTCAACTTTTCTTATTCGTTCTGATAAAAGGATTTTAGTATCACTTTTATATATAGGTACAGCTCCTTGAATTAATATAGGGCCAGAATCTACTTTTTCATTTACTATATGCACGGAACAGCCAGTAATTTTTGTCTGTGATTCTATTGCCTGACCTATAGCATTAACACCTTTAAAACTTGGAAGTAAAGAGGGATGAATATTTATAAGTTTATTTTTATATTTACTTATCAATATATTGGTGACTACTCGCATCCAACCAGCCATTACAATAGCCTCAACATTATACTTGGCTAAAGTATTTATTATTACTTGATCATAATCTTCTCTTTTGGTGAAATCTTTATGATCAATTATATTTGTAGGTATATTTAACCGCTTAGCTCTTTTCAAGGCACCACAGTTAGATTTATTAACTAATAAAGTACATACCTCAAAGTCAAAACATGAATCATTTGATGCCATTACAAGTGCTTCAAAGTTAGTGCCTTCACCAGAAGCCATAACCCCTAATTTGATGGGAGGTGTAAACCTTGGCAAACTTTTTGGTATTGGTGAAATTAGGATTTGGTCATTGCTGCTCGAAACCACTCTTCATAACCTAGAATTAGATTTTTGTATTTTATAGAATAAACATAATAATGACAAATTTTAATGAATAGCTATAGAAATTAGAAATACATTATTGGAATTATGCATCACATAAGATTTGTTATATATTTGGGGCTTTTTTTATAGGAGAATGTATATAAAACTTTTTTATGAAATTATTTTTTAAAGTGTAAATTTCAACTATATTAAAGTTATAATGTAGTATTCTTTAAATTTTAATTAAATTGGAACTAAATAACAAAACGGTAAAAGTCGAGATAAATTTGAAAAATGGAACTTCTCAGTTTATAGATGTAAGGATTAAATGGAAACCAAAAAGAAAAATGCAGTTGTTTTCGCTTCCTATATGGACACCTGGTTCTTACACAATAAGGGATCATTCTCAATATTTATTTAACTTTAATCTATTTCAAAATGATCAACAAGTTCCTGTGACGATATCAGGTACAAGTAGTTGGGAAGCATGTGTTGATCATTTTGACGAAATGACATTGACTTATACTGTTATAGCAAAACAATATACAGTTAGAACTTGTTATTTAGATAACAATTTAGCTTCTTTATGTTTACCAGCTCTAATTGTTTTGGTTGATGGACATAGATTCTCAAAATATAATTTAACAATTCTATTGCCAAATCAATGGAAATCATTTATTCCCCTTGCGGGGAATAACCCATATCATGCCTCAGACTATGATGAATTAATTGATGCACCAATTCACGCAGGAAATTTCATTCAACATAAATTTTATGTCAGAAATTCTTCACATAAACTTATTCTAATTGGTTATTCACCAAATGCTATACCCAATAAATTAGTTGATGACATCTCATCAACTTGTGAAGCAGCGTGTAAACTAATGTCATCAAAACCTCCTTCCAACAATAAATATCAACTATTCATTCATTTTATCGAAAATAGTTATGGTGGTCTTGAACATGATAATGCAGCTGTTATCCATTATGATTGGAAAAAGCTATATGATAATTCTGGTTATAATAAATTAATACAATTAATTGGGCATGAATATTTTCATCAATGGAATGTACGTAGATTACGTCCAATAGAATATGTTAATTATGATTACTCAACCCCTGTTGTATCTGAAAATCTATGGTTTTCAGAAGGAGTAACAAGTTATTTTGAATTAGCCATACCATTAATTGCTGAAATAATAGATAGAAATTATTTTCTAACTGAATTATCAAAAAGAATTACGAATGTATTAAATACTCCGGGAAGGCATTTTCAAAGTTTATCAGATAGTTCATTGGAGGCTTGGAATAAGCTTTATAAGCCCAATTCATCTAGTAAAGATACACAAGTAAGCTATTATGAACTCGGTAGTCTTACAGCATTATGCTTAGATATTTGTTTGAGAATGAAGAATTCTTCTTTAGCATCTATCACTCGTTTGTTATGGGAAAAGCATGGAGTTAATAAAAGCGGATTTAGTCGTAATGATATTAAATGTATAATTTCTAATATTGATTTAGATTTATCATATGAAATTGATAAATGGTTAGATAATCCAGGTGAACTTCCTGTGTCTGATACTCTACATTCAATAGGACTTATTCTTAGCAAAGAAGTTGACAAACCAAAAAGTAGTGGTTTGACATTTAATTGTATTAACGATAAAATTTATATAATGAGGGTTCAAAATTCATCTCCAGCGAGTAAATCTACTCTTGTTGTAGGAGATGAAATCATATCAGTAAATAGATGTAGAGTTTATAATATATCTGATTACAATGAATTCACGAATGATGGCCCTTATAATTCTATTATATATTCGAGAAGAGGGATTATTTATCATACGAAAATCCCTAATGAATTAAATCCTACTTATAAATGGAGTATAATAATCAATGAAAATGTTAGTAATAATATTAAGTCTATAAGGGAGAAATGGTTTTCTATAATTTAAATTTTTTATGTAAAAAGAATTAACAAAAATTTATTCATTTTTGTTTAATGCGATTTATATAAATAAAAACTTCATGACCTGGTAAAATGGTATTTATAGATAACTATCTTCAAACCCTAGCTTTCAATTATTTTTTTTTAAATTCATGTTAAATAGTTTTTATGACAAACTTATTTGACTACATATGAGCAGTCCTCTCTTGAACTCTACATATGAAAATGAGAACTGGAGTCGTTTTTGCGAACTTCTTTGGTACAACGACGACATTGGTATGTCACTTGACATAAGCAGGATGAATATAGATTCGAAGGATTTGGATTCGCTTCAGCCTAGATTTACTAAGGCTTTCGACGCTATGGAACGTCTAGAAAATGGTTCTATAGCCAATATAGATGAAAATCGTCAGGTAGGTCATTATTGGCTTCGTAATCCAGATAAGGCCCCAAATGCAAATATTAGTCAAAGAATTAATGCTGAAATCAGATTAGTTGAGGATTTTGGGAACAAAATACTTTCTGGTAAAACTAAATCACCTAATGGCAAACCTTTCACTGATGTTCTGTGGATTGGTATAGGGGGTAGTAGTTTAGGCCCACTATTATTAGTCAATGCCCTTCAAAAGTCAGATCAAAAGTTAAACTTTCATTTTTTAGATAATGTTGATCCAGATGGTATAGAAAGAATACTTAATCTTATCAATGATAAACTATTAACTACATTATTTGTAGTTGTCAGTAAATCTGGAGGTACTCCTGAGCCTCGACTATGCATGGATCAAGCAAGAAAGAGGCTGGAAAGTATTGGCGGAAATTGGCCTGCTCAAGCATTAGCTATAACAATGTCCAATAGTCATCTTGATGAACAAGCTATAAATGAATCTTGGTTAAAAAGGTTTGATCTTCCTGATTGGGTTGGTGGAAGAACAAGTATTACTAGTTCAGTTGGTCTTTTAGTCGCAGCACTAATAGGTTGTAATGTTCATGATTTTCTAAAAGGAGCTAGGGAGATGGATATTCAAACTAGAAATAGGAAAATCACTCAGAATCCTTCTGCTTTATTGGCAAGTGCCTGGTTTATGTCAGGAGAAGGAAAAGGTATTAGAGATATGGTCATACTCCCATATAGAGATAAATTAGTAGTTTTCAGTAGGTACTTACAACAACTTGTGATGGAATCACTAGGCAAGCAGGTTGATCGTGATGGGAATATTGTTAACCAAGGATTATCAGTATTTGGTAATAAGGGTTCAACAGACCAACATGCGTATGTTCAACAATTAAGAGATGGTCTTGATAATTTCTTTGTAACTTTTATTGAAATCTTTAATGATACAAAGTTTATCTTTCCAATTAACTCAAATAACCCTGGAGACTTTTTATCAGGATTCTTTCAAGGAACTCGTTCTGCGTTAACATCTAATGGAAGGCAAAGTTTGACTATATCGATTACTAATTTAGACCCATTTAGACTTGGTAGTTTAATAGCATTATTTGAAAGAGCCGTAGGTTTATATGCAGAACTTATAAATGTCAATGCTTATGATCAACCAGGAGTTGAGGCAGGAAAAATTGCGGCTTCAGATGTTTTATCTATGCAATTAAAAATAGAGGAATTTCTTTCAGATGGAGTTCCTAAATCTATAGATGAAATCAGCATTGGTATTGAATCCAATTTAAAAGAAACTATATATTATATTACAAGGCGTTTGGTTTTTAATAAACCAAATTATATTTATGAAGGAAATCTAGGTTCTCCATCTCAATTAAAAATTGCTAAGAAATAATTTATTGTTTTTGAGATGTGAATATTTATAGAACAATATTTACTAATCTACCAGGAACAACAATAGTTCTTTTAATGGAATTTTCTTTTATCCATTTTTTTGCCAAATCACTATTAATTGCTATTTGTTCTAAGTCTTCTTTAGGTGTATCTGTTGCCACCATTGTTGCACCTCTTACTTTTCCATTTATTTGAATAATCAATTTATATTCTTCTTGAACTAAAGCTTGATGGTCACATAATGGCCATGGTTGCTGATGAACACTATCAGTACCTCCAAGAGAATGCCAAAATTCTTCAGCTATATGTGGAGAAAATGGTGCCAATAACCTAATTAGAGTTGAAAAGGCTTCTGATGCTATTGGAATACTGACGTGATTTATATTTTCGTGCATTGAATTTGACAACTTCATTAATTCAGATATAGCAGTATTAAATTGAAGTCTTTTATCTATATCCTCTGAAATTGACTGAATAGAACTATGAATTATTCGCCTAAGTTCTTTTTCTTTATTAGTAATTGCTTTAGGTTTCGTTAGATTTTTAGTTTTTATATTAATATTAAATTCTTTATCGATCTCTTTTAGTTTGTAATCATTTACCAGGCGCCATAATCTTTGTAAAAATCTAAATTGACCTTCAACATCTGCATCATCCCATTCTAAATCTTTTTCAGGAGGTGCTTTAAATAAAATAAACATCCTTGCTGTATCTGCTCCATATCTATTAATAACTATTGAAGGATCTACACCATTATATTTTGATTTTGACATCTTTTCATATATAACTTCTAGCTTATCGCCAGTGTTTGGATCATACAACTTTGAATTTTTATCTAGTAAGTCTTCTGAAATATATTTTCCTGTGATTACATTCTTATAAGTTATTCCTTGGACCATGCCTTGAGTCAATAGTTTCTCAAATGGTTCTTTTATGTCTATTAAATTTCTTTTATTTAATGCTTTTGTTAGAAATCTGGCATAAAGCAAATGTAATATTGCATGTTCAACTCCACCTACATATTGATTGACTGGTAGCCACTCATTGATCTTACTCTTAGAAAAAGGGATTGAGCAATTGTTGTGATCAGCAAATCGTAGGAAGTACCAAGAGGAGCACATAAATGTATCCATAGTATCTGTTTCTCTTTCTGCTTTTTTACCACATTTTGGACAATTAACTAATTTCCATTCATCTATTCCGGACAATGCTGATAATCCTTTACCAGATAAATTAATGCCTTTAGGTAACTTAACTGGTAAATCTTCCTTAGGAACATCTACATCTCCACAGGATGGGCAATGTATAATTGGAATAGGACAACCCCAATATCTCTGTCTAGATATTAACCAGTCTCTCAATTTATATTGTATTTTTTCCTTTCCCCAACCTTCTTTTTTAGCCTGGATGAGAAGTTCAGCCTTTGCTAAAGTTGTATTTAGACCACTGTATTTCCCTGAATTTATTAGTATTCCATTTTTACTAGTATAACAATTATCAGTAGTTTCACTTTCTACACTTTCTTTGATTACAGTTTTTATATTTAGTTGATATTTACTTGCAAACTTATAATCTCTTTCATCATGTGCTGGTACGCCCATTACTGCTCCTGATCCGTATTCTTCTAATACATAATCAGCGACCCAGACTGGTATTACTTCTCCATTTATAGGGTTAATTACTTCTGCACCAATTGCAAAACCAGATTTATTAGCTGTGTCCTCTGTTCTTTCAATTACGGATAATTTATCGACCTTATTTTTGTATGCTGTAAATTTATCCTTATATTTAGGATCTAATAATTTTTCAGCCAGTTTATTCTCTGGTGCAAGTGCTATATAACTTACTCCAAATAATGTATCAAGTCTTGTGGTAAATACTTTAATCTTTAGATCATGGTCTGACGTTAAAGCAAACTCTATAACTGTTCCTTCTGATTTGCCTATCCAGTTTGATTGCATAGTTCTGACTCGTGTAGGCCATTCTTTTAATTCATTTAGGTCTTTGAGTAGATCATTTGCATAATCAGTTATCTTTAAAAACCATTGCTCTAATTCTCTTTTTTCAACAATTGCTCCTGATCTCCATGACCGTCCATCGCTATCAACTTGTTCATTTGCTAGGACAGTTTTATCGATTGGGTCCCAATTGACTGATGCTTTTTTTCTGTATGCGAGTCCAGATGCATAGAGTTCTAGGAATAGATACTGAGTCCATTTGTAGTAGTCCTGGTGGCAGGTAGTTTGCTCTCTATCCCAATCAATTGATAGCCCAAGCCTGTTGAGCTGTTGTTTCATATGTGCAATATTCTTATTTGTCCAGTCACCAGGGTCAATATTCCTTTCTATTGCGGCATTTTCAGCAGGTAGACCAAAAGCATCCCAACCCATTGGGTGTAGAACAGCGTCTCCTCGCATGCGTTGTATTCTTGCTATGACATCAGTTATTACGTAATTTCTTACATGGCCCATATGTAAATTCCCTGATGGGTAAGGGAACATAGAAAGCGCGTAAAATTTTCTCTGATTGGGTTTAGGAGAGGGCGTCCGATTAATTTCTTTTTGGAGCCAATCCTTTTGCCATTTTGGCTCTAACTCAAGTGGTTTATACCGATCTGAGCTATTTTCTGATGAGTTTATGGTGGTGGGTGAATCCATCAATGTGTGATTCTCTATCTTTCGATCATTTTATTGCGACCCTATTTAAGCGCAGAATGTTCTGATCTAGGATCAATCCAAGCCATTATGGCCATATATCATCTATCTTATTAATACAAGATATACATCGCCAATATAGACACATGGTTAGTTTCAGTAAATATACAGGGTTAGGAAATGATTTTATTCTTGTTGACGTTAGAAACTCATGTCTTCCAGATCAACTCTTAAATGGATATCCCCCATTAGTCAAAGTTTTATGTAATCGAAATTTTGGAATTGGTGCAGATGGAATAGTTCTTATATTCTCACCAGAAGATCGAGGAGATGTTAAAATGCGTATTTTCAACTCAGATGGTAGTGAAGCAGAAATGTGTGGGAATGGGATTAGATGTCTTGTAAAATATCTATTTACTAATCAAGAGATAAAATTGAAAAATATATTTGTAATTGAAACACTGGCAGGAATTATAGAAGCTGAAGTTGATAATAAAACAAATATCAAGGTCGATATGGGTTCGCCAACATTATTACCATCGTTAATCCCAACTAAATTTCAATCTAATTCTAAAG
This sequence comes from Prochlorococcus sp. AG-363-A16, assembly GCA_003280345.1. Classification (GTDB taxonomy): domain Bacteria; phylum Cyanobacteriota; class Cyanobacteriia; order PCC-6307; family Cyanobiaceae; genus AG-363-A16. Next base: position 208,609 of record QCFB01000001.1, on the reverse strand, counting down.
GTGTACCTCAAGGGTTGGTAACTATTGACAATAAGCAACTAACTGCTTCTGCAATTGGTATGGGTAATCCTCATATGGTAATTCCAGTTGAAGATCTAAATAATATTCCTTTTAGAAAATGGGGCAAAACGCTCGAAAAGGAGCCCTCATTCCCATCACATACAAATGTGCACTTTGTTGAAATAATTTCTAGAGTAAAGTTAAAAGTTCTAGTATGGGAGAGGGGCTGTGGACCTACTTTGGCTTGCGGTACAGGTGCATGTGCAACTTTAGTAGCCACACATTTACTAGAATTAAGTGATAATACTGCTGAAATTATTCTGCCAGGAGGTAGTTTATATATTAGTTGGCCAGATTTAAATGGATCTGTTTACATGTCAGGTCCTGCTCAAATAACTTTTAAAGGTGTTATTTCAAATGAACTATTAAATAGATTTTAATTAGAATGAGTATGAATTTAGTTCCCTCAAAAAATATATACCTTGATGCATGTGCTACAAGTCCAACTCATCAAGAAGTTATAAAAGAAATTGAAAATATTCAAACTAACGCTTGGGGTAATGCATCTAGTCTCCATTTACATGGACTTGAAGCAGCTGAGGTAATTGAAAGGTGTAAATTTAGAATTGCTAATCACCTTAATGCTGATCAAAACAATATATTGTTTACCTCCAATGCTACTGAATCAAATTATCTCGCAATAATAAATACTGCAAGACAATTAAATACTGGTACTATTGTGATTTCAGATGTTGAGCACCCATCTGTATTATCAGCCGTAAAATTTCTACAAAAAGATGGTTGGAATATACGAATTTGGCCTGTTGATCAATACGGAATGGTTAGATTAGAATTAATGGATGAATTGCTTTCACCACCAACGAGATTAGTTTCTTTAATATGGGGACAAAGTGAAATCGGTACTATTCAACCAATTGAAACTATAGGAAAAGAATGTTTGTCAAGAAAAATTGTTTTTCATACAGATGCAACTCAAATTCTTAGTCAAGGTGTTATTAACTGGAAACAACTGCCAGTTAATTTATTAAGTGCATCAGCTCATAAATTTCAAGGTCCAAAAGGAGTAGGATTGCTTTTATATAAAATGGATGAATTGGTAGATAAACCTATTTTCAATACAGATACATTATTAAGTAATGGTTTCAGAATTGGAACACAACCTACTTCGCTAATAGCTGGGATGACATTAGCTCTAGAATTACTTTACAAATCATCAGATATTTCATTAATTCAAAGTTCTACCAAATTAAAATCTGTAAATATGCTTACTAAGAAAATAAGAAATGATCTTAGCAAAATTGAGGGTTTATATTTTACTGGTCACCCTACTCAAAGACTCCAACATCACATCTCACTATTGTGCACAACTCCTAATAAATATCCAGTTTCAGGCAGAGAAGTTGTTCGGCAACTATCTAAAAGAGGATATTCGGCAAGTAGTAGTACAGCCTGCAATTCAGCTAGTTTAGAAAACAGTTTGGTATTAAATGCAATAGGAATTGATCTAAGCTTGCAGAAATCTGGTTTGCGCCTGTCTTTTGGACCTTGGAATTTAAACGATGATTTTTTTAATCTTCCAACTATGTTACAAGAATCAATTAAAATGGCATCTTATGTCTAAATTATTAGATAGATAACTAATAAACAAATAACAATGTCAAATCAACTTCCAAGAGACCTAAGAGAAGCAGAAAGATTTATGCTTGATTCATTGCTAATGAACTTAAATACTAATAGTGATAAAAGATTATCACTAGATCTTAGATTTGAAGGTCTCCGCTTAATGCCAGTTGTTATTCGTTTATGTCAAAGCTTAAGTGATAATAATATTAAAACGCTCTTATGTTGGCCAGATGCAGGTGCCACTGCTCTAGCTAAAAATAAATATTCCGATTTTGCAAATATTATATTTTCTTTCAAGGAATTAAAGGGTAAATCGATAAATGAATATCAAAATAAACTACTTATATGTGTTTCACCTCAACCTTATGATTACGTAGAATTTTCTGCATTAGTTGAAGGATCAGAAAACCGCATTGTGATGTTAAATGGAAAACTAGAAGATGGTGCTGTTGGTATTGGAAGTGTTGGAAGAGAACGAAGAAAGGGTTTTGTATCATCATGGAATAATATATTTTGGGTCCAACCTTTGTCTAACGGCGCTTTAATGAAGTGTTATCCAAATGATTGGTCTGTCTTTCGTTTAGATCCAGACGGATATAGATATATTAGAGATTTTAAAAATAAGCCAAGCCCAGAAACATTGGCTGAAACTATTGTTTAAATGAAAACTTCAAGAAAGTACAACATTAAAATATTTTTAAGATATTTTAAGCTATTACTAATAGCCTTAGTATTGTCTGACTATTTCTATCTCAACAAATATATTTTTAATGATAACAATATAGATATAATTGAGAAAAGGGTCTTTGGAAAACGAAAAGTAGAAACTTGTGTTCCTTTAAATAACGAGTACTTGTCAATTTTAGGAAGTAAGTCGGTCTTCTGGAGCATAACTACGCTTGATAAGTATGGTTCTCAGATTGCTGGTGTCAATAGTCATAAGCCTATGATACCAGCATCTAATCAAAAACTATTAACAACTGCTTTTGCACTTGATAAATTAAATAATGATTTTACATTAAAAACATCGGTATATAAAAGTAATAATGGAGTATTTCACATTGTAGGAAATGGAGACCCAGATATAGATAGATATTTTATAAAGAAAATTACAAATAAGATTATTGAGCAGTCATCAATTAATGATAACAATTTAGACAATTTAAAAATACATTTATATGAGGTATCATCTTATAAATGGTGGCCTTCTAGTTGGACATCATATGATAGATATAATATCTATGGTCCTCCTATTACTACACTAGCATTTACAAGCAATGCACAATCATCTGCTATACAGAATCCACCTCAATTTATTCGTAACATCTTTCTCGAAGAGTTTGATTCAAAAGGTATAACACCAAATATCTTAGTTAAAAACTATTCTAGATTTGTAAATAGTACAAAGAAAGGTGAACTTATTTATAATATAAAATCTGCACCTTTTCTTTCATTGCTTTCGTTAGCTAATTCAGAAAGCCATAATTACACTGCTGAAGTATTATTACGTCAAGCATCTAACAACTGGTATGTTGAAAATGCTTCAAAACGAATGCTAGGGTGGTTGAGATATAAGAGAATACCTGTTAAAAATTTTGATTTGTATGATGGAAGTGGCTTATCAAGAAAAAATAGAGTAACAACCTTTGGTTTGGCTCATCTATTGAAATTTGTTTCTAATCAAGATTATTTTTCAAGATTTAAAAGTAGTTTGGCCATTGTTGGAATAAGAGGTACACTTAGGAGTGTTAATTTTGATCAAAGTTTATATGGAAAATTCTACGGCAAAACTGGCACACTTAGTGGCATAAGGTCAATTACTGGTATTCTTAACACAGATAAAGGCAATATATTTATCAGTATTATAGGTAATAATGTTAATGAACCAGATTATATAATTAATAAATTACTTTTAGCATCTACATTTATTAAACGTTGTGGTTAATATTATTTATTCATTAATCATTAAAATTAATAGATAATAAAAATATTAGCTAATTAATTATTTGATTGATAATTTTGATTTAATCTATATTTAACATATCTATTGGCTGACATTTTAATTAAATTTGATTTCTTTTTTGTATTTTCTATCATTATTTCACAATGTTCTTTTGTTCTTCTTCTCAATTGAATCGAATCATTTTGTATCTTTTCAGCATGTTGTATTGCTAGTTTATTCAGCTTTATAGCTTTATGCTTTATAGCATCTAGCTCTTTAAGTGCCCTCTTAAGTCTCAATTCATTTTCATTTTTGATCTCAAATTTAATTTTAGATAATTGCCTTTTAACATTTTTTATTTTCTTTTGTTCTTCTAATTGAAGTGATTTTTTTCTTTCAGAATATGCTATTTCAAGTTTTTTAATCTTAGTTTCGGAATCTGATTTTATTTTGTTTGCTTCTAATTTTGCTTTATTTACGATTTCATTACAGTAGAATTCAGTATTACGCTTTAACTCTATCTGTTTTCTATCTACTTCGACAGCTATATCTGATTCTGTAATTAATTTGTACCTTTCTAGCCTTGCTTTTTCTAGTATTTCAGATGCTTTCTTTCTTGCAAGAGATATATATTCTAGCTGGTTCTGATTTATTTGTGTAGCCTTTTGTAGTTCACTAGGTATTGACTTTCTTATAGAGCTGAGAAGATCTATTACCTCTTGCTCATTGACTATTCGATTACCAGTAAATGGTATGCGAGTGCAATCTAGTAGAGATTCCTCAAGCAACTCAAGGAGTTCTAGCATCTCCAACTCGTAATCTTGCATGATTAAATTAGTTCTTGCTTGAATTAAAATGCCTTTTTAGATCTTTTGCCACTTCTTTTGGCACCATATGCTCTGTGTTGCCTCCAAACCTAGCCACTTCTTTTACCAATGAACTGCTCAAAAAGCTGTGGTGGGCTTCAGTCGCAAGGAAAATGGTTTCGAACTCATCGTCTAATGTTCGATTGGTATGTGCTATTTGTAACTCATATTCAAAGTCACTCATTGCTCTAAGTCCCCTAATTATGAGATCAACATTATTTTCACGCGCGCAACTGACTGTCAAGCCATCATAGCTAATTATTTTTACTTTCTTCAGATGTTTTGTGGCAAGGCTGATTTGCTCAAGTCGTCTTTCAAGAGAAAACGTCGCTTTTTTTGCCGAGTTACTCAGGACAGCAACAATCACATCTCCAAAAAGACTACAACCGCGTTCTATAAGGTCCAAATGACCCAACGTGAGCGGGTCGAAGCTGCCTGGGTAAAGTGCTTTCATAATCTGTCTAGGCTGATCGTGTACGCAATTCCGTTCAACAGCTTAAAGTTGATTTAGTTGATTGAATACTATGGCTATGGATCTTGAGGCAAAAAAGGTCTTACTTCGAAAAATTCCTCATGGGTTGTTTATTTGTGGGGTAAGAGAGGACGATGAGGTAAATGGATTTACAGCCAGTTGGGTCACCCAAGGTTCCTTTGAGCCACCTTTAGTTGTTATAGCAGTTAGAGCTGAGGGCTCTAGCCATGGAATTATTCAAAGAACAAAACGTTTTTCACTCAATGTTCTTAGATTTGATCAAAAAGATTTAGCTGCAGTCTTCTTTAAGCCACAGAAGGCATTAGGTGGACGATTCGAGAATGCTCCATTCGTTAATGGTGAACTTGGCCTACCACTTCTTGAGGATGCTATTGGAGGTGTTGAATGCGAGGTTATTGGTGAGGTTATTCATGGAGACCATTCTATATTTGTAGCTGAAGTTAAATCCGCATTACTTAACTCTGACGCAGAAGCATTAAACCTTTCTTCTACTGGTTGGTCATACGGCGGGTAAGTAATCTTTGATTAATTCAATATTACCCAACAAATCTATTTTAAACGATCCAAATAACCTTGAAGTAACTCTCAAGCATATACCAACATGTCCAGGTTGTTATTTAATGAAAGATTACGAAGATAGAGTTTTATACGTAGGTAAATCGAAATCATTAAGAACAAGAGTTAGAAGTTATTTTAGAAAAAATAATCAATTGTCTCCAAGAATTAGATTGATGGTAAAACAAGTTGTAAATATTGAATATATAGTTACTGATAGTGAGGCAGAAGCCTTAACATTAGAGGATAGCCTAATAAAAAACAACCAACCATATTTTAATGTTCTACTTAAAGATGATAAGAAATATCCATATTTATGTATTACATGGAGTGATCCCTATCCAAGAATATTTATTACCAGGAGAAGAAGAGAGCGGTCTGTAAATGACAAATACTATGGTCCATTTGTTGATGTAACCCTTTTACGAGAAACATTATTTCTAGTCAAGAAGTTATTTCCATTAAGGCAAAGACCTAGACCTTTATATAGAGATAGAACTTGCCTTAATTTCTCAATCGGAAGATGCCCAGGGGTTTGTCAGGCACAAATAACATCTGAGGAATATAGAGAAACAATTAAAAAGGTTGAAATGATATTTCAAGGTAGAAATGATCTTTTAAAAAAATTGTTAGTAGACCAGATGGCTAGATTTTCTGACTCTTTAGATTATGAAAATGCTGCAATAATAAGAGATCAGCTAAAAGGCATTGAACAATTACATCAAGATCAAAAACTATCTCTTCCAGATTCGACAATAAATAGAGACATAATCGCATTAAAAAGTGATCTGAAAATAGCATCAATTCAAATATTCCAAATGAGGTCAGGTAAATTAGTAGGAAGGTTAGGGTATGTATCTAATTCTAACAATGCCAAGGATGAAATTGTTTTACAAAGAATAATTGAGGAGCATTACAGTCAAGTTGAATCAATCGAGGTACCACCGGAAATTCTTGTTCAACATGAACTTCCTCAAACAAAATTAATTCAGGAATGGCTTAGTGAAATTAGAGGACGTAATGTTGTAATTAAATCCCCTAGAAGAAATCAAAAAGTAGAATTAGTGCAATTAGTTGAAAAAAATGCAAATATCGAACTTGAACGCCTTCGTAAAGGTCAACAAGCTCAAGAGTTTGCAATTGAGGATTTAGCCCAATTATTAGAATTAACAGATTTACCAAGAAGGTTAGAAGGATATGATATTAGCCATATACAAGGAAGCGATGCTGTTGCGTCACAAGTAGTATTCATTAATGGAATTCCTGCCAAACAGCATTACCGAAAATATAAGATTAAAAGTGATGATATTAAATTAGGCCATAGTGATGATTTTAAATCTCTATCAGAAATTATACGTAGACGATTTAATCGTTGGTCTCGGCTAAAAAAAGAATATGGAGATATAAGTAATTTAGTAAATTCAAAGGCAAGTGCCTTAGAGCAAGTAAACATAAACGATTGGCCAGATTTAATTATGATTGATGGAGGAAAAGGTCAATTATCATCTGTGATGGATGTTTTAAGAGAATTAAATTTAGATGAGGATTTACAAGTTTGCTCTCTTGCCAAGAAAAATGAGGATATTTATTTACCAGGCCTTAAACATCCATTAAAGAGCAGCCCAGATCAAATTGGTGTTAGGTTACTAATTCGGCTTAGAGATGAAGCACACCGATTTGCACTAAGTTTTCACAGACAACAGCGAAATAAACGAATGACAAAATCATCGTTAACTGATATACCAGGTGTGGGGCCTAAGAGAATCAAGCAACTCCTTAGACATTTTCAATCAGTTGATGCAATTCAAATTGCAAGCCTCAATGAACTTAAAGCAATACCAGGTCTTGGCGATAAATTAGCTACAGATATATATAAATATTTTCACCATGGTTGATTAGTGCTATAAAAATACCTTCTCATCAGAATATCGTTGACAGCCGCTTGATCTCATATGATAAAAAATAAATAATTAAAAGTTTAGAAATATATTCTTCCATGTTTATTTATTTCTTATAATGATTTTAATCAGTATCATAGACATTACAGTCTTGTATCTTAACCCCCTTACCTAAAATGACATTGCCACCTGAGGCATACCTTTGGTTTAAAACACTACACATTATTGGTGTTGTCGTATGGTTTGCAGGACTTTTTTATCTTGTACGGCTATTTATTTATCATGTTGAAGCTGAAGAATTAGAAGAAACCGTACGAATTGCTTTTAAGGAGCAATATTGTTTAATGGAAAAAAGACTTTCGAATATTATTACAACACCTGGATTAATTTTAACAGTAATCAATGCAGTAGGAATGCTAATAATGCAACCTGGATGGCTTTCACAAGGTTGGATGCAAGCTAAATTATTATTTGTTACTGCACTTCTAATTTACCATTTATATTGTTATAAGTTAATGAATAAATTATCGATAAATGAATGTAATTGGTCAGCAAGACAGCTTAGAGCATTTAATGAATTACCAACATTATTACTTGTAATTGTTGTAATGTTGGTTGTATTTAAAAATCAATTTCCAACATCTGCTGCTACATGGTTTATCGTAACATTAGTGTTATTTATGGCAGCATCAATACAATTTTATGCGAGATGGCGTCGAATACGCTCAGAAGAATTCTTGAAGGTAAAATAAATGCTGAATGGAATTTCATCGTTGAAAATAATATTAAATGAAATAAATAGAGAAAGTTGTCCTAAAATTATTAATTTGCATTGTCATACTACATTTAGTGATGGTAGCTTGACCCCTAAACAACTTATGGCTCAAGCCACACAATTGGGCCTTAAACATATTGCAATTACAGACCACCATAATATAGATGCATATCTGCAATTAACTTTTAACGATACTTATAACCAATTAGATATCTCTAAATATCCAAAATTATGGCCTGGTATTGAGATTAGTTGCTTAATTAAAAATTGTCTGGTTCATGTTATTGGTCTTGACTTTGATATAAACAATATTGACCTAAAACCCTATACAAAGGGAGAATCTGTTAATGGTAGTGCACTTAGTGGAAAGGTTGTAATAGATGCCATTCATGCTGCAGGTGGAGTTGCTATTTTGGCTCATCCTGCAAGATATAGGATTCATTTTAGGGATTTAATCTATGAATCAGCGAATTTAGGTATTGATGGTGCAGAGGTTTGGTATGACTATGATTTTAATCCAATATGGCAATATAGTCCTCTAATATGTGATGAAATAGAAGCTGAAATTAATAATTTAGGGTTGCTTAAGAGCTGTGGAACCGATACCCATGGATTAAGCTTACTTGGAAGATAGTAATTTTTAATAGTTTAATTAATTAGTATTTTCAATTATAGTCTCGGCTTCATTTAGCATTTTAATTAACTTATTCTTTTCTTGAATTCCAGCATTCTTCCACATGCCACGGTTGGATGCTTCAAGGAACTTTTCTGCCATATCTCTTAGTACCCATGGATTCTTTGATAATAGAAACTCTATTGTTGAATTATTGCCTAACCATTCCTCATTAATTTTTGAGTAACACCAATCAGGCACATTATCTGTAGCTGCATCATATGCGAAAAGATAATCAAGACTTGCACTCATTTCAAATGCACCTTTATAACCATGTTCCTTTATGCCTTCAATCCACCTTGGATTTAACAATCGAGAAATAACAACCTTTTCTATTTCTTTTTTGAGTGTATTTATTTTTGGCCTTTCTCTTCTTGAATTATCTCCTAATAAAATATTTGGCTTTGTACCTGAAACTTGCTCTACAGCAGCTGATAATCCTCCATGGAACTGATAATAGTCATCCGAATCAAGAATATCATGTTCTCTATTATCTTGGTTATGAAGCACAACTTGTATTTTTTTAAGGCAATTAACTAATCCTTTTTTATCAGGTATTGGATTACCATACCCTTCATATTTCCATTGACTCCATGCTAAATAAGCATTTGCCAAATCCTTTTTATTATCCCAGGCACCTGAATCTATAAGTGCTTGTAATCCAGCACCATATGCTCCTGGGGCGGAACCATAAACTCTGCCTTCTTCATTTCCTTCTCTTAGAAATGCTGAATAAGGATTCATGGCTGATGGTTCCTTTAAATTTCCAACAATATTTTGTGCTTTGTTGACAAAATATATTAGTTGAGGAAATGCATCTCTAAAAAATCCAGATATTCTTAGAGTTACATCTACTCTTGGCCTGCCAAGTACACTTAAGGGAATAACCTCAATATCTATAAAACGTCTTGTTGGCCCATCCCAGACTGGCCTAACACCTATCAAGGCGAATAATTGACCAATTTCTTCGCCTCCATTTCTCATAGTTGCTGTACCCCATACGGATAAGGCTAAATGCGTTAGATCTTCACCATTTTCAAGCAAATATAAATCCAATAAATTTTGAGCAGTTCTTCTGCCCAAATCCCATGCGCTCTCTGTAGGTAATCCCCTAAGGTCTACGCTATAAAAATTTCTACCAGTTGGTAGTACTTCTGGTTTACCCCTAGTTGGCGCTCCAGAAGGACCAGCCTCTATTCTTTTTCCGTCGACTACCTTTAAAAAATTTTGCTTCTCTTTTACTGCACATTTTTGAATTGAAAACATTAGATCAGATCTAATAGATTTTAAAAAACTTTTTGTATTTTTTTCAGTAAGTAACGTTTTAAATGGTTCAATTAAATCATCAGAATGAAAATTCTGATTTAATGGTAGTGTTTTGTTTTCTACAATTGCTTGTATTATAATTAGAGCCTGACCTTCAAGCCAATCTATAAATACTCCTTTGTTTCTAGGTGGTTTTATATTATATTTTGATAATTCAACTATATCTTCATTTTCTAAATACTCCGATTCATCGTCTGCCCAGGGATCCACTTTTAAATTAAGAGTTTTAGCTAGAATTTGTGTGAAACCATTGTTAATTCTAGATGGTGTCCTAGATATAGATAACATTAATTCACTTAATTTATTATTATTAATTTTCATGCCTAAAATATGTAAGCCAGTTCTAATTTGAGATTGCTTAAGTTCACAAAGATACGAATCCACTTTACATAATATTTCTTCTAGTTCTAGTTCTTGTATAGTTGTTGTTATATCTAAGTCAAGAAGATGGTTTTTTTCTATCAATTTAAGTATTTTACTAATTACTATATTATTTCTTTCTGAACAAAGTAATTTCGAATCATAATATTCCTCGATTAAGTTTTCTAGTATTAATAAATCTCCATAAGCACCAGCCCTACCTAATGGAGGTGTTAAATGATCTAAAATCACAGCGTGAGTTCTTCTTTTTGCTTGAGTACCTTCACCAGGGTCATTGACTATAAAAGGATAGAGATTGGGTAAATACCCCATAGCAAGTGCTGGCGCACAATTTTTACTTAAACCTACAGATTTACCAGGTAACCATTCAACACTTCCATGTTTACCTATATGCACGATTAGATTAGATTTATGATTATCTCGAATCCATAAATATTGAGCTAGGTATCTATGTGGCGGAAAAAGATCAGGACTATGTAAATCTTTCTCCGAATTACTATCATAACCTCTAGATGGTTGAATTAATATACATACATTACCTAGTTCAATACCATGTATAGGAAAACCTTGTGTTTCAATATCAATTGCAGATTTAGGTTCACCCCAACGTTCAACTATTGGTGATCTAGCTTTATAACTTATGTTATCCCACCATTTCATGTAGTCATTAAGACTCAAATAATCTAATGTAGGTCTGTTTCTACTGCCTGGGTCATTAGTTCTAACAGCTAATAAACTATTCATTAATTCATCACTATTGGATGGAAGTTCCTTATCTCCCAAAGAAATCCCATACTCTTTCAACCATTTAAGAATTTGAACAGTTGATTCAGGTGTATCTAAACCAACTCCATTAGCAATACGTCCATCTCGTATTGGATAGTTTGCCAAGATTAAACATATTTTCTTTTTGCGTGGAATAACATATTTTAAATCTAACCAAGCTTTTATATGATTAGAAATCCACTCTAGGCCATCATTATCAGGCTTTAATCTATGAATAGCTGTTGCTAGTAGATTGTGATTTTCCTCTAATATTTTAAATGCACACGGCCTCGTCGTAATTCGCCCATCAAGTTCTGGTAGTACAATTTGAAGTGATAGATCTATTGGATCAAGACCACGACAACTACCTTCCCATCTTTCTCTACTATTAGAACTTGTTAATAATTGAAGTACAGGAACATCTAGCTCGTCCCAGAAACTTTTACCAGTAAAATCAGAATTTAACTCAACTGATGTAAATGAAGTACTACTTAATATAATGTCAACATTTTCTATTTTCATCATTTGAATTATTTTTCTCTGAACATTTATATCTTTAAGCCCTTTAACCCATATAACTCTTGGTGATAGTCCCTTTTTCCTTAGTTTTTTATTTAATGCTGTTGCAAATTCTAAATCTCCTGATTGAAGTAATGCTCTGTAGAGAATAATGCCAATTTTCTTGCCTTTATCTTCTTTCCAGTCCCATTTTTCTACATCTATATCTTCTTTTATTATAATTTGGTTAACTGGCGGTAATTTATTATTTAACAAACTATCAATTACATCAAGAAATGTGTTTACATTAGCCATTCCTCCTACGTTTAATAATCTTGCTAATTTGTCTACATAGTTTTCGTTTATAGTACTCAACGGATGTAATATTTTAAATTGATCTTCTGTTCCAGCTGTAATTATAATTTTACGACTTGTATTTTTTCTTTTTTGCCATGTCGCTAATTTTTCCAATCCATAGGACCAATGTCCCTTCCCTCCTAAGAGCCGAACTATTATTAATTCTGCATTTTGGGCTGTTATTTCAAAGTAATGGTCAATTTGTGCTGGATGGTTAAGGGAAGATAAATTTAAAGCTCTAATTTCCCCATGCCAATGAATATTCTCCTTGAGCACCAGGCAATTAGCTAACGTGGATATGTCAGTCGTGACGCTTGAAAGGACAAGAACCCTTGCCTGAGGCTGTTCTACAAGGAGAATTTCCTCATTTGATGTTTCCCCAGGTATTGTGGCTAATCTGTGCATTCATCTATTCTCCAAGGCTAAGTTGCTTTTAATGCAATTGATGATGCAAGATTGCTGAGCATGGAAAGATCAGAAATGCATCAGTTTCTGCCTTATGCCTGGTTTAGGGGTGAATGCGTTCCTTTTGAGACAGCAAAGGTTTCAATCGCCACACATGCATTGCACTATGGCACTGCTGCCTTTGGTGGCATGAGGGCTATTCCAGACCCACAAAAAGAAGATACTATTCTTCTATTCAGGGCAGATCGCCATGCTCGTAGACTTTCACAAAGCGCTCGTTTATTGCTAACAGACCTAAGCGAATCGACTGTTACAAATGCACTTGAAAGCATAATAAGAGCGAATCGTCCATTAAAACCAATATATTTGCGACCATTTGTTTATACAAGTGATTTAGGAATTGCACCTCGCCTTCATAATATTGAAACTGACTTTTTCATTTATTGCATAGAGTTGGGTGATTATCTTTCTCCAGAAGGAGTTACATGCCGCTTTAGTAGTTGGTCACGTCAGGAAGACAGCTCATTACCACTAAGAGGTAAAATTAGTGGTGCTTATATTACTAGTTCATTAGCAAAAACAGAAGCTGTTCTAAGTGGCTATGACGAAGCATTATTACTTAATAGCAAGGGAAAAGTCTGTGAAGCAAGTGGTATGAATATCTTCATTGTACGAGACGGTAACTTGATAACTCCAGGTGTTGATCAAGATATTCTTGAAGGGATAACAAGAGCAAGTGTTATTGAAATTGCCAAGTCAATGGATATTAAAGTTATTGAAAGGCCTTTAGATAAAACTGAATTATTTATCTCTGATGAAGTATTTTTAACAGGAACTGCAGCTAAAATTACTCCAATACGTCAAATTGAATCTACAAAATTTTCGTCAAAGCGCCCATTAATGTCATTATTACGTGAAAAACTAATTAACATAACAGAAGGTAGGGATCCAAATTACGAACATTGGCTTACCAGAATTGAACTTTAGTTAGGATATGAAGTATATCCACATATTATGCTTGCTATTCATTTAACTCAAAAATTTCTTCCTAATCTATAATGTCAACTAAATCTCATAATACAACCTATAAAAATTGTTCACTAGTTGATTGGCTGAATACTAGAGATCACCCCGTAATTGTTTTTGATGGTGCAACGGGAACGTCATTACAGCAACAGAACCTTACCGCTAATGATTTTGGTGGCCCAGAATATGAAGGTTGTAATGAACATTTAGTTATTACATGTCCAGAATCGGTTAAAAAAGTTCATCGCCAGTTTCTTGAATCCGGTTGTGATGTTATTGAGACTAATACATTTGGAGCTACAAATATTGTATTATCAGAATATGGACTTGAAGATAAATCATATGAGATAAACAAACTGGCAGCCCAAATTGCTAGTGAGTTAGCAAATGAATTTTCATCCGAAGCGAAGCCTAGATTTGTCGCTGGTTCAATTGGACCGACGACTAAATTACCCACCCTAGGCCATATTAATTTCGATACTCTTAAGGAATCTTATAAGGAACAAGTTAGGGGACTAATTTCTGGAGGGATTGATTTATTTATAGTAGAAACATGTCAAGATGTATTGCAAATAAAGGCTGCATTACAAGCAATAAAAGAGGTAAATAAAATAAATATTCCAACAATGGTTTCAGTAACTATGGAAACTACTGGAACTATGCTTGTAGGCACAGATATATCAGCAGTTGTATCAATTTTAGAGCCATTCGATATAGACATTCTAGGACTGAATTGCGCAAGTGGTCCTGAACAAATGAAAGAACATATTAAATATCTTTCACAACATTCACCTTTTATCGTTAGTTGCATTCCAAATGCTGGACTACCAGAAAATATTTCAGGAGTTGCGCACTACAGATTGACACCAATAGAATTAAAAATGCAATTAATGCATTTTATCAAAGACCTCGGTGTTCAAATTATTGGTGGTTGTTGTGGAACTACCCCTGAACATATATCCGAATTAGTAAAACTTTCTCAGGATATAAATAAAATACCAGATAAAAGCACCTCTCTAGTAAAAAGAAAAGTTAGAAATAGTAGAGAACCAATGGCAGCATCTATTTACTCTGCAACACCTTATGAACAGGACCCTTCATTTCTTATCGTTGGAGAAAGGTTAAATGCTAGTGGTTCTAAAAAGGTTAGGGATTTATTAAACGTTAATAATTGGGATGGATTAGTTTCTATAGCAAGAAATCAAGAAAAAGAAAATGCTCATATAATTGATGTAAATGTTGATTATGTTGGAAGAAATGGTGTATCTGATATGAATAAATTGGTTTCAAAATTGGCAACTAATATAAAACTCCCTTTAATGCTAGATTCAACTGAATATGAAAAAATGGAAAGTGGTCTTAAGGTTTATGGAGGTAAATGCATTCTAAACTCCACAAATTACGAAGATGGTGATGAAAGGTTTTTTAAAGTACTTAAATTAGCAAAAGATTATGGATGTGGAATTGTAGTTGGAACAATTGATGAAGAAGGTATGGCCCGATCATCAGATAGGAAGTTTTTGATAGCAGAAAGAGCCTATAGAGACATAATTAATTATGGTATCTTACCCCAAGAAATATTTTATGATCCTCTAGCATTACCTATTTCTACAGGTCTCGAAGAAGATAGAAAAAATGCAGCTGAGACATTAAAAGCTATTAAATCTATTAGTAATAATCTTCAGGGTGTACATGTTATTCTAGGAATTTCGAATATCAGTTTTGGTTTAAACCCATCAGCAAGAATTACACTAAACTCTGTATTTTTACATCAATGCTGTAAGTTTGGTATGGATGCTGCAATAATTTCTCCATCTAAAATATTGCCTCTCTCAAAAATAAAAGAACAACATAAAAAAATATGTATTGATTTAATTAATGATAATAGGAAATTCGAAGATGAAATATGTATTTATGATCCTCTTACAGAACTTACTAAAATATTTGAAGGAGTTACATCAAATGATGTTCGCAAATCTAATGAACAGCTAACAAATTTAAATGTTGAAGAACAACTTAAACAACATATTATTGATGGAGAAAGAATTGGTCTAGATAAATGTCTAGAAAAAGCACTAAAAAAATATAAACCATTAGATATCATTAACAAATATTTATTAGATGGAATGAAGGTTGTAGGAGAACTTTTTGGTTCAGGCCAGATGCAACTCCCATTTGTTCTTCAATCTGCAGAAACAATGAAATATGCAGTTTCGTTTTTAGAACCATATATGGAAAATGAAAGTTTAGATCGTCAATCTAAGGGTACTTTTTTAATTGCAACTGTAAAAGGTGATGTTCACGACATTGGAAAAAACTTGGTTGATATTATCCTTACTAATAATGGATATGATGTAATTAATCTAGGTATCAAACAAGATATATCTAGCATTATACAAGCTCATAAAAAATACAAACCAGATTGTATAGCTATGAGTGGATTATTAGTAAAATCAACCGCATTTATGAAGGATAACCTTGAATCATTCAATGATGCTGGCATCAATATACCTGTCATTTTAGGTGGTGCTGCATTAACTCCTAAATTTGTAAATACGGATTGTAATAGTGTATACAAAGGTGTTGTTATATATGGAAAGGATGCTTTTACAGACTTACGTTTTATGGACTCATATATGTTAGCTAAATCTAATGGACAATGGAGTGATCAAACAGGATTTATTAATAATAAAGCTTACAAACAAGATGTTTCGATTGATATAGGATTAAAAACAAAAAATAACAATCTAACATCAGTAGTATCATCTAAACAGGTTATTTCTTATAATAGATCATCTAGTATTCCGGCTGAGATTCCAGTAAAAGTTCCTTTTATTGGTTCCAATATCTTAGAAAATATTTCCTTAAATGATGTAATTAAATATCTCGATCGTAATGCATTATTTAGCAGTCAATGGCAAATGAAAAGATTAAAGAATCAATCAAAAGAGGATTATATAAATTTCATTAGAAATACAGCTGAACCTAAATTAGATGAATTAATTAATAAAATAATTAAAGATAAACTTGTTCGACCTAGTGCTGTATATGGATATTTTAACTGTGCTCGAAAAGATAATTCAGTTTTAGTATTTAATGAATCGAAGCAGAACTTAATTGGTAAATTTGTTTTTCCTCGTCAAAAGTCTGGCAATCAATATTGTATTTCAGATTATTTTCAAGACCTTATAAAAGATTCGCCGAGTGACTTTCTTCCAATGCAAGCTGTAACAATGGGACATCAGGCTAGTGAATTTTCTCAAGAACTATTTAAAAAAGATCAGTATTCTGAATACTTATATTTTCATGGTTTGACTGTACAGCTAGCTGAAGCATTGGCTGAGTATGTTCATGCATTAATTAGGAAGGAATGTGGCTTCATGGATAACACACCTTTTAATATTAGAAATATACTTGCTCAGCGCTATAGGGGTTGCCGTTTTTCTTTTGGCTATCCAGCTTGCCCAAATGTGTCTGACTCTAAATATCAGTTAAAATGGCTTAATTCAGAACGAATTGGGTTAAGTATTGATTCAAGTGATCAGTTACACCCTGAACAAAGTACTACGGCGATAATTGCTTTACACAGTAATGCTAAATATTTTAGTGCTTAAAACTATTTAGAAATATTATTAATTAGGTTTATGTAATAGATTTATTAATCCTAGAATTTAATCAGAGGATAAATCGAAATATTGAAATGATGCTATTTAAAGGAGATTTAATCCTTACATAGTGTTTCCATTGTTTCCAGGACATCTTGTTGGAACTCGTCTAACGCATCTGAATCGCTCAGGTCGATACCTTCACCGGCTGCATTTTGAGTTAGCTCTTGGAAATGGAAAGCTCCTTCTCCATTAGCTAAAAATTCCATTGCAGATGTCTCTCCGCTCTCGCGAAAGGCATCGCATAGAGCGAGGAATGCTCCGTCTTCTGTGAACTCCCAATCCATTGAGGAGGTGTTTCTCATTGACGTTTAACCCCTTCCCCCCACTATCCGTCAACCGTATAAGCAAAGAAAGTGTCACTAGTTAGCTTTTTTTGTAGTTAGATTTAGGACCTCGAACCAGGCCAAAACCCAGTGATAACAAGCTTTTAGAACTTTATTATAAATTTTGTAAAAGTTTGGAGTTCCTGATCAATGACAGTTTGTGACCAAATAAAAATTTGAGCAAAGCCTCTTTAAAAAGTCATTAATCAATCAGCACAGCTTTCTTGAAAAGCAAGAAAATTATGAAAAACCGAAAAACGCCATATTTCTTGTTTTTTGTATTCGAGACTATTCACTAAGACTTTTTCATGGATTGAGCGTTGCTCTAAGGGCCCTAGGAGGGCTTGTAGGGGCTATTAAAGGGAAAAGCACCCTTTGCGTTAAATAGTGCCAAACGGAGGCCAAGCAAGCCTTCAAGAACATCTATAGGTTTTACGGAATTGATGCTGAGATTGGAATCGGGAATATGATGAAATTTGTGGAAATTCAATATTTGTATTCCAAAAAATTTTATCAATATCAAACTAATTGTAATTAATCCATAAGTCTTTGCTATAATATAATCTATAAATATTCAACATCATGTGTTGAAAACTTACTAAATTTGACTGTGAATAGAGAGATATTCTGGTTAAAAGCTCTTAAACTTACAAAGGAAGCAATAAATAAAGGCGCGCTAATACCCTTAGAGACAAAGATCATTAATAATAATTCTAATCTTTACATTCCATTTGAAATTAGGTATTTAATAAGCGACAAGCCAGATCATCTGAAAACTGTTAAATCTGATATCAATCCATTTTTACCATGGGATAAAAGGTTAGAGATATCACAAATAAATAATAGTCATATACTTATTCTTAATAAATATCCTGTTCAATTAGGTCATATGTTACTTATAACAAATGATTGGCAACCACAAAATGGATGGCTTAGATATAAAGACATGCAAGCGTTAGCCACTGTAAATAATGACACTACAGGATTATGGTTCTTTAACAGTTCCCCTGAGGCAGGAGCCAGTCAACCCCATAGGCATATCCAACTTCTTAGACGAAATAAATCAGAATCTATGTGCCCACGTAACAGATGGTTTTTAGATTTAATTACGTCTACCACGAACACCAAAAATATTTTGGCCTCATCTACAAAGGTCCTACCACTAAACGATATAAAGAGTAAAATAGAATCGGATGAGCTTTATAATAAATACATTAGATTATGTATTCAAATTGGCATTGGAGATCCTAATATTGATGACAAACCTAAAAATCCATATAATCTAATAATAACTCCTGAATGGATTGCAGTTGTTAAGAGATGTCGTGACTGTGTAAAAGGGATTAGTATTAATGCACTAGGGTTTGCTGGATATTTACTTGCAACAAAGGATTCAGATATGGAATGGCTAGAAAGAAATGGTCCAGTGAAACTATTAGAAAGAGTTGTTGACCATTCCTTAATAAATTAACTGCATCCTACATAGATATTATAAATTATTCTTTAGTACTATTTATTTGTACTTCTAAAGTATTTATTGATGCATTAACTGCAGCCAACCTTCTCTCTAATGAATCCTTCAAAAAGGTAAGCATTTCTAATTTTCTTGACTGATACCTTTTTCTTCGCTCGTTGGGATTTGAGGTAGACCCGCAAAAGTCAGTAATAATCATGAGAAAAAATTATTTCTACTAATATTGCACTATTAATCAATCAAGTGTGGAAAAATTCTGAAGTCGAGAAAAATTTCAAATATATTTGAAGCAATTTTGATCTCAAGTCTGTTCAAATAGGATGGCTGTAATCAATGGAAATTACTCAAAACCCTTTATTACCAAGGGTTAATAGCCTATACAGTAATATTCAATGCCTTCTCAACTCAAAAATATGTCAGTGGAGAGACTTGAACTCTCGACCTCAGCGTTATGAATGCTGTGCTCTAACCAGCTGAGCTACACTGACAATAATCCAAATCATATCAAAGGATATGCCCAATAAGCCTCAACAATAAAAATAGTTGTTAACAGAAGTAAAACAAACTATTTGCAAATTAATGCATAATATAAATAATGCAAACACATTCAATTTAAAAATTTTAAAATTAATTGTCTACGTTATTAAAATATAATGAGTTTAATTAATCACCAAAGGCAAATATCGTTACCGGCTTTAAAACATATAATACCAACACTTACTGATAAATTTAAACTTCTAACCCCATGTTCACCGAAATTATTTGCGCTTCCAACCATTGGAATTGTAGCAATTTCATGACATCTATTGCGAACATCAGATGTCAATCCATTATCTTCTCTACCAAACAATAGTATATCTCCATGTTTAAAACATAAATTACTAATATTAGTTCCATATGTTTTACTACAGCCAATCAATCTATTGTATTCAGTAGTAGTATTTAGAAAATCCTCAAAGGATTTATGACATGAGATATTTACATAAGGCCAATAATCTAGACCCGCTCTTTTTAAATATTTGTCATCTAAACTAAAACCGAGCGGTTCTATCAGTTCTAAGGAAAGGTTGAATGCTGCACAAGTTCTTGCAATGTTACCAGTGTTCTGAGGAATCCTAGGCTCAAATAACACTAATCTCAAAGATGTATCTTTGCTATTATTATTCATTTAACTAATAAACCTAATTCATTAATGTTAATTGCTCTTCCATTAATTACTAGCCATGAATCACTAGAGATATGATTGAGTTTATGTGAAATAGATCCTATTCTATCTCTAAATAGATTACCGATTTTATTATGAGATATAAGTCCCCATCCTACTTCTTCACCAACAATGATTAATATTCCTTTGTATGCTTTTATAGTTTTAATTAATTCTAATTCAACCTTATTCCAATTTTCATTTGAGTAAGAAATATGTTCTGTAACAAAGCCACCTAATGAATCAATTATTATTGTACAAAAATTGTATTTAACATTGGTGAGTATTGAGCTCAAGTCTGCTGATTCTATTAAAGACCATTTCTTTGGTCTTCTAATTTTGTGCTTATGTATACGATCAGTCCATTCAGGATCATTCGGATCAAATCTTGATGTGGCAACGTATAAAACTTGGTTTGCATTCCCAACTAGATTTTCAGCCCACTTACTTTTCCCACTTCGGCATGGACCAGAAACAAAGGTTAAAGGCATTTTTTAATGATTTAACATTGATATTTTAATATAAAAAGAATTTAGAATTATATTTAGTTAAATTTACCAATAGTAAATAATTTTGACATTTTGATGATAAAAATGATCTACTGTCTCAAAATAAGATTGTTCAATTATTATTTATCAATATAACTGTAGTAGAATATTTGAAACAATGCATTAATAAGCATAAAATGCCGCAAAACTCTAAAATTACATTTTTTATTGGATTACTATTCTTAATTCTATGTGTAATCAATGGCTTTTTTACTGAAGAAATAACACCAAGTTTTCTTAGAGCAGAAATTCTTTCAGCACTGACATCTGTTATTCTAATATTGATAGCCTTAATGTGGAAAGAAATAAATCCAGTATCTAGTAAGAAGGAGAATTTAATTGGAGAACAAAAGTTATATATCGATGATCAATTTACAGATATAATTAAATATGAGCTTGGATGGGGTAGCCATCAAATTCTAACAGCTACGCCTGCTGCTACATTAATTATTTATTGGAATAATAAAACGGTTTTAGTAAGAGGGTTATCAAATACAATTGATTTTATCCCAGGAGAAATTTGTAAAAAGGCTTTAGAATCAGGAAAACCTATTTCATTAGTTAATACAACACTCTATCCAGGAAAATTTGAATTTGATTCAATTCTTGTTGATATACCTTCAGTAATTATTTACCCTTTAAAAAGTCAGGGATTTGTATTAGCTGGAGGATGGTCCAAAAGGTGCTTTTCAAAATCTGACCAAATTTGGATATATGGTTGGTCTGAAAAGATAGGTCAACTGCTAAATGGAAGTATAAAAATAAAATAAAAAGGTATGTTAATCAAGTTTAATAATAGTCTTAACTGGTACATTAAATGAATCGAATGATACAGAATTAGATTGTATATAATTAATTTGCTTCTGCTTATTTAAATTATAATCTTCACTAATTATTTTGTTGATAAATATTGTACATTTATCTGATGTTGTATTAATATAATTTTCTTGTATTACATGGCAAGATGAAATATTAAAAGTATTAGTAATCGTATTACCGGATAGATAATTACCTGTTACATGAAAATTTCTATTTGACTTTAAATCAATTATTTGACCATCAATTGGTCCCATTGAGGTTATATTTCCATTTTTAGGGGACCACTCACTATTTTGTCCTGACATTATAATTTGCTTATTTGCTAAATTTCCAAAATTTGTGTCGTAAAAATCAATCTCTGTCCTTTGTTTAAATTTTATCAATTCATTTATATATGAATATTCAGCATATTTAGATTTAATAATAGTTTTAGTTGAATGAACCTCTGAGTTTGTTGGTATTGTTATAGATTCATTATTTGTATTCCATGTCATTACTTCACTAAGTATCTCTAATTTCTGTTGATTTAATTTTTGAAGAACTACTGAACCTTCAAAATTAACATATTCACCATCATTTATAACAACTAAATTATTTGCTTTGATTTTGTACAACGGTATATTATCTTTGTATATAGTTATATGTGGATTAATGGCCCTAATTCTTTTATTTTTTTCATCATAATTTGCAGATGGACTTGTTAAGTCCCAGTGCTTATCTCCATTATTCCTATTGAATTTTATATCTAATAAATTAAATTTTATAATGTTATTTGTATTAGATATTTTGGAATCATTCTTACTACAACTTGAAATTATTATTCCAATTATTGCTAATAAAAAGGTAGTTTTAAATATATTTAATTTCATTAGAGTTATGTAATATCTAATTTATTCATTACAGGTATAGGAGTTGGTAAAGAATTGCCAGAGACTAAACCACCCCAATTTAAGTTTTGATCCCAATTTTCAATTTCTTTATCAATACCTAGTTGAGACAGAATCTTGATGCTTAGATTAGGAATGAATGGAATTGCAAGTATACCAATAAATCGACATACTTCTAAGATACTATATAAATCAGAAGAAACTTTCATATAATTTTTCTTTTCCTTAATTAACTTCCACGGCTCATTATCATTTAGATATAGATTTGCATTATTAGCTAATTCTATTATTGCATTAGCACTAGATTGAAAATCTAATACTTCTAATTTTCTACTTACTGTTTCTACACATTGAAATGATTTTTTCTTTAAAATTAATGTTGATTCGGATAATTCATATTCTGGAATTTTATTATTAAACCATTTTCTTGCCATTGAAGATGTTCTATTTAATAAATTTCCAATAGTATTAGATAAATCATTATTGACTATATCAATAACTCTTTGTTTTTGAAAGTCTCCATCACTACCAAACTTAACATCCTTTAATAGATACCATCTAATAGCGTCACTACCATATGTATCAAGTAGTTCATTAGGGTCTAATACATTACCTAATGATTTACCCATCTTTTGACCTTCTCTGGTAAGAAACCCATGTCCAAAAAGTTTCTTTGGAACTTCAAATCCTGCTGACATTAACATTGCAGGCCAATAAACTGCATGAAATCTAAGAATATCCTTGCCGATTAAATGAAGTGAAGCCGGCCATCCATAATTATTCAATTCGTTTAAATCTATTTCATGTGAATCAGGGAATAAAGCACTGATATAACCTAATAATGCATCAAACCATACATAAAAAGTATGCTCTGGATATCCAGGTACATTTATACCCCATTTTAAATCTATTCTAGAGATAGAAAAATCTCTGAGTCCTTGTTTAACGAAATTAACAATTTCATTTTTTCGACTTATAGGATTAATAAAATCTGGTTCTAATAGAAGTTGTTCAACTTGTTCTTGATAATTAGATAATTTAAAGAAAAGATTTTCTTCATCCCTCCATTCTAATGTTTTAAGATGAATCGGACATATAGGACTCTTTTCATCATTAGGGTTATCTTTATATTCTTCGCAACCAACGCAATACCAACCAGTTTGCCTTCCTATAGTTATATCTCCATTATCTTTAATTCTTTTAAAAAATTGTTTTACAATTGATCTATGTTTAAGACTAGTAGTTCTGATAAAACGATCATTAGTAATGTCCCATTTTTTCCACAATGATTGGTAAGTTGATGATATATTATCGCAATGTTGTTGTGGTGAAAGTTTTTTGTTATTTGCTGTACGCTCTATTTTTTGCCCGTGCTCATCAACGCCTGTTATATAGATAACATCATGTCCTTTAAGTCTTTGATAACGAGCATATGCGTCTGCAGCAATTGTTGTATATGTACTGCCCAAATGAGGAGAGTCATTCACATAGTATAGTGGAGTAGTGAGAACGACTTTCATATTTGAACAGTAAAATTTTAGAAAGAGTTAATTAATTATATCATTAATATCTAGATAAAGTGATCAATATATTATGTTGAAAACTATTATTGTTCATGAAACAACTATAAAGGGTATAATTTTTTCTGATAATTCATCAATATTAGTGAGAATATTGATTTTATCTCCTAACTTTAAACTTGTACAATTTGTTAGCTTGCATATTAGATCCATGTGTAGTTCCGTTATTCTTAATAAGCATATCTTATCATTTAATTTGAACCATTTAATAAAATAAGCACTATAAACAATTTTTGGATTTTCTCTTAAATAGTTTGATAACCAATGTCTGTTATCTTCTCTTGTAATTTCTAATGCTTGACGTGAGGTTATTGTTATTTGTGAAATCATCTCTTTCATATCTTCATTATTGATAATCGTATTATTTTCTAAATTATTATAAATCTGTCTATGTGCAATCAGATCTGAATACCTTCTTAAAGGACTAGAAGCTTGTACGTATGCCTTGAGTCCAAGGCTAGAATGAGAATGCGGGCTACTACTTAAATAACTTCTTGAAAAACTACTCTTTAAGATTGAATTATAAACATCTATGTCTAGATTAGAGTCTATCTTGCCTTTATTTGAATAATTGAATCCTTCTTGAGCTCTGTAAGGCATTGGTAGGTTATTCTCTATTCCGTAAAGTGCAGCTATGGTACCCATCAAAATCATTGATTCACTAACTAACTGTCTTGACGGTGATGGATCTATTATCTTTAATATTGGTTTATTGCCTGACAGGATTATTCGACTTCGACTTTGATCTATAGATACAGCTCCATTTTTTATTCTCCATTTCTTTCTTTTTTCTAGTAATTTAGATAGGATGTATAAATCATCTTCCTGCAATGGAGCATAATCTATTAATTCGTCAGCATCCTCATAAGTTAATTCATATAGTGGCTTAATAATACTTCGTATTATTTTATAATTGCAAATCTTTCCTTCCTCATCCAATTCAACTGATGCACTTAATGCTGTTGTTCTTCTTCCGGCTCTTAATGTTAACAAGTTTTCTATTAACCTAATAGGCAGCATTAAACTAGTCTTATTAGTTAAATAAATACTTGTTCCCCTATTTCTTGCTTCTATATCTATAGGGCTTTCTTCTTCAATCCAAGGACATGGGTCAGCGATATGTATCCAGATTATAAAATTATTTCCTCTTCTTTGAAGAGAGATTGCATCATCCTTCTCTTCACTATCTTCATCGTCAATTGTATAAGTTTTAAGAGAAGTAAGATCTTCTAAATTAATGTTATTATTCGAGAAATCATCTGCTCTTTTTAAAATTGCAGACACTTGATCATTGCTTTTATCACAAAAGCCTTTATTAAAAATTTGACGAGAATCAAATTCCTTCAAGTCATCCTTCAGGATTTACAAATGGCAATAGTGCAATAATACGAGCTCTTTTAACAGCGTTAGTCAAGTCCCGTTGTTGCTTAGCTGTTAACCCAGTTAATCTTCTAGGAAGAATTTTGCCGCGGTCAGTTATAAATTTTTTTAATAGGTCAACATCTTTGTAATCGATTGGATCTCCTGGCTTAATTGGAGAAAGTCTTTGCTTAAAAAATGAATTAGACATTAAGAGAATCCGTGGAATGGTTTTAAGAACTGCGTATCATTTGATCTCCTTGTGAGGAGTTGACTTGTTGCAGTGAGGACAGAATTTCTTGACTTCCAGCCTTTCGGTTGTATTCCGACGGTTCTTCTCAGTTGTGTAGCGGGACACACCAGGAGAACGTTTGGCGGGATTGGACCGGCATTCGGTGCACTCGAGAGTGATTACGATCCGGACGCCCTTGTTTTTAGCCATAAGGACGTAGCGCCGCAGTAGCTAAGCGAATGTACAAAGTAAGATCGTACAAGGAAGCCTACCCTTATTAAAAGATTCCGTAGTCTTCTTAGGATCTCAAAGCATTTAACGTTCCATATGCGGGTTTCCATTGCCTGGTTAAAGGAGTTAGTCAATTTCATCGAGACTGTTGATGAGTTGGCTGAAAAGCTTTCTATGGCAGGATTTGAGGTTGAAGATATCGATGATCTCAGTTCAAATACAAAGGGTGTGGTTGTTGGCTTTGTAGAAAAAAAGGAATTACACCCAAATGCCGATAAATTAAGTGTTTGCCAAGTAAATATTGGAAATGACAAGCCGTCTCAAATAGTTTGTGGTGCCAAGAACGTAAAAGAGGGTATAAAAGTACCTGTAGCAACTGTGGGCACTTTTTTACCAGCTAAAGCTATAACAATAAAAACAAGTGAATTAAGAGGAATAACAAGCCAAGGAATGATTTGCTCGATGGAGGAGCTTGGATGTAACAGCACTATTGACGGAATCGCAGAACTGGATGAGCTAAATGGCGAAGTTCCGGACATAGGTGAACCAGTAGGAGAATTCCTGGGCCTAAATGACACGATTCTTGAGCTTGCAATAACAGCAAATAGGCCAGATGGGATGTCTATGTTGGGGATAGCTCATGAAGTATCAGCATTAACTCAATCAAAAATTAATTATCCAGAGAACGATTTTAAATTAGAAGTTAATCCAATAGAAGAAAATATATCAGATATAGATTGCTTTTTAGATGAAGGGATTTATTCAATTACATCCATAAAGAATATCGAAAAAAAGACAAATTTACCAAGTTATATATCACAACGGATTGAAAAGGCAGGTATCAGGTCAATAAGTCCGTTAGTTGATATAGCAAATTATGTAATGCTTGAGTTAGGTCAGCCATTGCATATTTTCGATGCTGATACATTAGAGAAATTTACAGGGAAAAAAGTAACTTCTAAAAATTTTAGAATACGAAAAGGTAATGAAGGAGAAGCATTTAATGGCCTTGATGGAAAATCATACAAGCTAAATGAAGACAATATTGTTATAACATGTCATGACAAGCCAGTTGCAATAGCTGGAATAATAGGTGCACAAGAATGCTCTGTTTCTAACAGTACTAAAAATATATGGCTTGAGTCAGCTATTTTCCCTCAGAAGCTTATCAGAAAAAGCTCTAGAAAAATAGGGTTAAGAACAGAGTCGAGCAGCAGATATGAAAAAGGAATTCCAACATCATTAACAAGAAATAGTATAATACGTGTCGTTACTCTATTGAAATCATTTACTAATTTTGAATATAATCAAACTTGGATATATGGTAATGATTCCCCTACATATCCTAAATTACATTTAAGACGAAGTAGGATTCATCAAGTACTTGGACCACTAACTCAAACTAATCATAATTTAAACACATCTGGAAAATTAGAAAAAAATTATTTAAATCAAATACAAGATCAACTCGATCTAGAGGTATCTGATCACCAGATAAATTCTGTTTTAACATTATTGGGTTGTGCAACTGAGGAAATAGAAGATGGTTGGTTAATTCAAGTTCCTGCATTTAGATCAAAAGACCTAGTTAGAGAAATAGACTTGATTGAAGAAATAGCTAGATTAATAGGGTTCGACAAATTCGAAACATATCTACCTGACCCTATTTCTCCGGGTGGGCTTGATGCAAAGCAAAAATGCGAAAGGTTATTACGAAATTTGCTGATTAACAGTGGATTACAGGAAGTAATAAGCCTATCTCTCGTTAATTCGGATACAAAAGATAAAAAGAAAGTAGAGTTGTCCAATCCCCTCCTCTCAGAGACTAGTGCTTTGAGAACAAGTTTCATCGAAGATCACTTGTCAATCTGTGAGCGCAATATAAATTCAGGCCAACCAGGTGTATGGATATATGAAATCGGAAAAATATTTAACAGGGAAGATAACGATATAAAGGAGAAAAAAATACTATCTGGAATTATTTGTGGTGAAAGAACACTTGAAAAATGGACTTCAAGTGGAAAATTGAAATATCTTAATTACTATGAAGCAAGGGGGATATTGAAAAGGGTTTTTAATAGTTTAAAATTACAAGTCACAGATACAAGGCTTATAAATGATAGATTATTACATCCTGGGAGAAGTGCATTACTAACGATTGAAGGGAAACCATTCGGAAAATTTGGCCAAATTCATCCATCACTAGCTCACAAATACAACATAACAAATTATACTTACGCATTTGAAATTAAAACTAAATCGATAATAGCAGCCGCTACTAGAAAAAATAAATGGACTATTAAGTATAAAAGTTATGCTACTGTTCCATCAATCGAAAGGGATATTTCACTCTTAGTAGATAAAAATCTAACATCATCTGAGATTGTCCAAACTATTCTAAAATCAGGTAAAAAACTCCTAGAAAAAGTAGAGTTAATTGATAGATATGAAAGTGACAAATTAGATAATGATAAATTAAGTCTCGCATTCAGGTTGACTTATAGAGATAAAAATACCACATTAACAGAACAAGACATAACGCCTCTACATGACAAGGTTAGGGACTCTCTAATTAAAACATTCAACGCAGAGTTACGTAGTTAGTCCTGTTTAGAAAAACTAAACACTCTAAATGCGTAGTTTGCGGGAAGAAATCAATAGGTTGTATTAACTGAATTTTATAGTAATTATTTTTAGTTAGAAGATTTAAATCTCTTGCTAATGTAGCTGAATGACAGCTTAAATAAGCAATTTTAGTTGGTCTTTTGGCTAATATAACCGTAACAACTTTATCTGTTAGTCCTTTTCTTGGCGGATCTAATATTAGGATATCAGTATTATTTAATATTTTACCAAGTGTAGATTCAATATCTCCTTGAATAAATTGTACATTCATTATTTTATTTAATGCTGCATTTTGCCTTGCTAAATTTATTGATTCTTGATTAAATTCAATTCCTATTACTTCATCACATACCTTTGTCAAAGGTAATGATATGGTACCTATGCCACAAAATGAATCAACAATTCTATTTATTTTATTTTCGGTTTTGGCCCAATTAACGATAAAACTTGTAATTTTTTCTGCTTGTACACTGTTCAATTGAAAAAAAGTAGTAGAACTATGCCTGAATTTTAAATCTAGAAACCGATCATTAATATAATCTCTGCCTTCTAACAAAATAGTTTTTTTACCAAAAATAACATTGTTACCAATTGGCTGGATATTAAATGTTATTCCTTTAATAAATTCATATTTATCGAATATTATTTTTGATAGTTGTTTTATTTGTTTATAATTATTTTTAGACGAAACAAATATAATTAACATTTCATCTGTTTTTTTAGAATATCTAATAGCTACATTCTTGAGTTGTTGTAGTGATTTTTTTGTTAATTTATCAATCATAGAAAATTTAATAATTTCTGAGCGTAGAGAAGGGATTATTCTTTCTAATTTATGATCAAGAACTGGACATTGATTAATATTCACGATTTTATTTGTACCACGTTCATAATAACCAAATCTTAGATTAAATTTATCATCAAATTTTATAGGAATAATAGCTCTATTCCTATAAGAATAATCTTTAGAATTCGGATTTAAAAGTGGTTGAATAGAGTTGTCAATATTCCCAATTCGTTTTAGTACTTGCTTTAAGTTTTTTACTTTCCATAATAATTCATTATCGTTATTGATATGCTGAAGACTACAACTTCCACAGCGTTCAAAATGATTGCATTTTGGAATACAGCGAAAATTAGAATTTGATAAACGTGTAACAATTGATGTTATCCAGAATCCACCTTTTTTGTACTCAACTTTTACTTCAGCTTCTTCTTCAGGTAAGAGATTAGGAGTGATAAAAATATTTTTATTTAGCCTTGAGATTCCGTTACCTTTGTTATCTATATCATGGCAATAGATACGGATTATTGTTCCGATCTCAATTTCAATGTCTTTGCTGAACATGCTTCATTATCCTGATTCATATTTAGATATTTTTATTTTACTTAGTAATAATTCCAATAATTAAAATTTCTTCAAACACTTACTAGTCTCATGTATATCACGTAAGACTAATTTTAAGTCTAAATAAGTGTCTCATATAAGAAATGAGAGTTGATATGGTTTTATAAAATCTAGTAAAAAGGAAAATGAAACTTATAGAGTATTGAAAGTATCATTTTAGTCTTATTTTTAGTCTATTTAAGAGTCTTATGTAATACATATGGTTATATTATTTGCATTTCTTAGTGTTCGAATGCCATCACTAATGGTCCATAACTATTAAATTAGGAAATTATCTTTATGTCTAACTAAGAATCTCCATTTATTCTCCTATGAACTATTAATAAAATTGAGTACCTGTCTATATAGCAGGTACTCAAAGCTTCAAATACTAGTTAATACAACTATTTAGCATATTCCAATAATAGGTTGGACATAGGATGGACAACAGTGAAACCATTCGAAAACAATGTTTTTTCATCTCTAATTTGTAATTTCAGGATCAGCACCATTATGTACCAATTTTATTTAAAAAAATATTGGTTTATGCAGTCTTATTATTCTTAGTTTGGTCTTAATATAAGTCTTATCATTAGTCTTGAATTAGATTACATTGACTAAGAGGATTGCTTTTGGCGTATGGATGAGAGGAACATGTTTTTTATTGAGTTTAATTTTTAGTTTATTTAGAGTTTATTTAGAGTTTCTATATAGCTCTTTAAGTAATTGATATGCTTCATTTAATTTACGCATTGATTCTGTAGATCCACCAGCATCTGGGTGAGATTCAAGTGCCTTTTGCTTATAAGACTCACGTATCCTTACTAGTGTTAACGGTTGCCCTGCAATAGTGGGTAGTCCTAAAAGTTTTAATGCGCCATGTACAGTCATAGTGCTTTCAATGGTTTCAAACGATGTCACATTTCTACTTTTTTTAAATCTATTTACAAACCTTCGAATTAATGTTGGAATTCGAGAATGTAATGTATCTGCTGCAAAAGGATCTTCTAAGATTCCTACTATTACAATAACCTTTTCAAAAGTTGCTCCCTTCAGTTGCCAATTAGGGCAGTAATTCTTCATTAACCTATTAGCAGCAGACCATGTAAATAACTTATCATCGGTCCCTTCAATATTTGGCCATATATCCTCAGAAAGCCATACCATAGAGGCCTCTAAAACACTTTCACTTGGATACTTTCCATATATTTCTATCCAATGATTACGTGCAATATGTTGCGCTGACAATAATTCTCGTTCACCTATTGTTTTGAAAAATGTACACTCATTTGTATTCATATCATCGTCTTTACCTAAACTCTTTCTGAGGTTGCTTGTTCTCCTTTGTACAAATCCTGGAAGATCAATACCAGAAGTATTTGTTGACTTAGCCTTATCATTATCATTTTCAGAAATATCTGATTTATTTACATTAGAATCATTTAAATATGATGAACGTACAATTTCATTATTGCCTATTAAAACTAGTGCCTTTGTTTCATTGTACCTAGGCTGATCTATATTTTTACTCTTAATTGTACTTGAATTTTGAAGTTCATTATCAGTAGAATTATTTGATTCATTACTATTAAATAAATCATCGTTGTCACTTAATATTACTTCTAATAGTTTCCTTAAAACAGCTCCTCTAGCTCGAAGTCCCCATTCTTTCTTTAATTCATCAAAACGCTCAATTAGCTGATTCGGAAGATCAACAGATATTCTTCGAGATCCATTGTCTTCTACGCCTGACACAGGAATTCCACTACTTAGTATAAGTTAGGGCCATATGAGCAAAAATAAACAAATTTTCTCAATTTGATAATGATATGAAAATAATAAATATTAGTAAACTAAACATTATTCAATTTATATAGTTTTATTAGATATGACATCTAGTTATTTATTTTAAATTAATAGATTATCTCATGTCAATTGCATTTAATCGATCCTTAAATGATTTTCGAAGTTCGTTATTTTGTTCCTCTAAAGGCTTTTCTATATCTATATTTTCTAATACGTTAGGTCTTTTGGGTTGTCTTGAACTTGTACCTCGTATAGGTTTAGCCTGTAGGTTTAACTGCCTAGTGTTCTTATCGCGTATTAATGGTTGGGTTTTTAGTTCAGATCTGACTTGATTCAATAGTCGATAATGACCCGTACAACTAAATTTACGCAGTAATGACTGATCCCAATTCATGGTTTTGTTTGATTGCTTACATTAAGGTAGATCTTGGCATTTGCTATGCAATGAGGCTTGTGACCACTCAATTAAGCCATAAACCTGTTAGATTTTTATAGTCTATCAAATAGCTTAGGCAATGGGCCACCTTATAGTCCAGCCAAGTAATTTAATCACCATCACTTTTATTCATGACAACTAACGGATGCTTGAGAGTGGGTCAAGAGGCCCCTGACTTCACTGCTACTGCAGTTCTAGACCAAGAATTTACAGAAATCACCCTCTCGCAATATAGAGGAAAGTATGTTGTACTATTTTTCTACCCATTAGACTTTACCTTTGTATGTCCAACAGAGATAACAGCCTTTAGTGATAGATATTCTGATTTCACAACAAAGAACACAGAAGTATTGGGTGTATCAGTAGACAGTAAATTTAGTCATTTAGCTTGGATACAAACTCCAAGAAATCAAGGAGGAATTGGTGACATTGAATATCCATTAGTTTCCGATTTAAAAAAGGAAATATGTAGTGCATATAATGTACTTAATGATGACGGAGAAGCAGATAGAGGCTTGTTCATCATTAACCCTAAGGGAGTAATTATGCATTCAACTGTCAACAAAGCTCCTGTAGGAAGAAATGTAGACGAAACGCTACGTGTTCTCCAGGGTTATCAATATGTAGAAGCTCATCCAGGTGAAGTATGTCCTGCTAATTGGACTCCGGGAGAGAAAACTATGAAGGAAGACCCTGTAGGAAGTAAAGATTACTTTTCAACACTTGGTTAATCGTATAACAAGTTACTTAACCGAATATTAAGTACCATTGTAAATACAACTGGTACTTTTTTTTTATTTGAATTTTTTGAATATAATTAATAATCTAATTCTTTTCTAAGAGTTTATTTATCCCTTCAGACAAGTCTTTAGTCATTGCGATACTTTTACCATCGCTTACTACAACTCTAGTTAATGTAGGAAGTCCGCCTTGACTAGCCTTTAAGTATACCGGTTCTACATAAAGCAATGATCTGCCAACTGGTACAACTAATAAATTACCTTGGATTACTTCTGAACCAGCACGATCCCAAAGGCTAAATTGTTTGCTAATTTCAGGATCTTGGTTTATTAAAGCTTGGATTTGCTCAGGACCCAATACAGTTGCTTGGCTAGGAAAACGCAATAATATTAATTCACCATAATATTTTCCATCATTTCTAGCTGCTAGCCATGCTGATAGATTTGGTCTTGCTATAGGGGTAAGTGGCTGAAGTAAGAGAAATTCTGATTTTTCATTTGGTCCTAACTGAGCTGTAATGTGATATGGATCAACAGGTATTTGTGTTTTTCCATATAGCTCCTTTGGTACTTGCCAAACATCATCACCGTTATAAAAAGTCCTGGGGTCTGTTACATGATATCTAAGTAATTGCTGTACTTTTATCTCGAATAAATCAGTAGGTACTCTAAGATGCTCTTTTATTGTTTTTGGCATATTATTTAGTTGACTAAATAGCTCTGGGAATAGTTTTTGCCAACCTCTAATAATTGGATCTTCTGGTTCTGTTATGTAAATTTTAACTTTTCCTGTATAAGCATCAACTACAGCCTTCGCAGAATTCCTAATATACCTTAAGGGATTTCCATCAGGTAAGTTCGAAGCATACGGATAACTACGTGATGTTGTGTAAGCCTCAACAATCCAATATAAATACTGATTGTTACTATATTCTTTATTATTACCATTAGGTTTAACAGCTATTAGATAAGGGTCACCTATCAACTCTAAAAATGGCGCTAAATATTTAACTCTATTTTTAATACCTCTTTTAATTAATAACCTTGAGTTCTTTGTCAAAGAACCCGTGTTTAACAACCTAGGTTCTCTTAAATAAATTGCTGCTTTAATTCTCTGCCATAGATTAGTAAGTGGAATACCAGCATTTCCTTCATAATGATTATATATATTAACCTCACCTTCTGGATAATCCAATTCTTGAATCAAAGAAGGTACGACTGCGTATGGTGAGGGTAGAATTCCAAAGTAAAGTGATCCATTGCCTAAGGGTATTGCAGAAGCAACATCATTTTTGGCAATTCCTAATACATTATTTCCTTCTATCTTTGTTGAACTTCCTAAATTACTAATAAAATACTCTGGCAAACCATCCTTAGCTTTTGTATTTACGGGACTCATTGTAAATCCGTAACCATGTGTGAATACAAAATGTTTGTTCAACCATGTTTTAGATCTATTAGGAAGTGCATCCTGATCTAACTCACGTGCGGTTATCATTACCTGTTGACGTTCTGAAGAATTAGGTCGTAATTGATATCTATCTATAGCTACATTTGAGAAACGATAATAAACTCGCAACTGCTGGAGTTGACTATTTGTTGCCAGCAATGGTTGACTATCCCATAGCCTAATATTTCTCAGTGTGCTTTTAGCTAAGTCAATATCTCTTTTTGTAAGCTTATTATTTGGGTTCAATAATCTTGTCTTAATAGAGTCTAATTGAAATGCTTTTCTTGTTGCTTTGATTGAGTGGTTAATGTACTTGCTTTGAAGACTAAGTTCTCTTGGCTTAACTAGTATCCATTCTAAGAAGGGCGTAAATATAATCTCTGTGATTAGACTCAATATAAATAAACCAAATGAGATTGTTCTTATTGCACGTCTTTTAAATATATATTTACTAGAAAGCAAAATTAAAATAGCAAATATAAATAAGGAAAAAGCAGCTGTAGTTCTAATTGGTATGTTGAAACGTATATCCAGCCAACCAGCACCCGAGAACATACCATTATCTACCCATAAAAAATTATATCTAGACAACCAAAGCAAACAAGATCCAATAGAAGCTACTAAAAAAACAAGTGGTCTTAAATGATTCCTTTCTTTAATTGTAAGATTATTAGTATTCCATTCGGATAATTTAGTGCTATATGTTAGAAAGAATATGAATCCATTTACTCCGGTTATTGTTAATATTATTATCACCAACAATAATATTAAAGAATATGCAGGGTATTGAGAAAGTGCAAATGAAATATCAGACTCAAACAATGGTTCAGATATATTTGTTTTAGGAATATTTATTGCTAATATCCATAAGTACCAAGAACGGTAAAATATATAGCTAAACAAACAATATCCTAATATTTGAATATATTTAAGAATAGATTTAAAGAGCAAACTAAAACTTAGAAATGTAAAGTATAATAAAAATATAAGTATATTATATTTAAATTCAATTGACCACCAATGTCCAATTGAAGAGGGTTGAGTTAGACTTATTATTGATATTCTAGTTAACAAGGTTAGCAGAATACTGTTTATAGTAAATGATAAAATAATAAATGCTGTATATTTATTTCCATAAATCTTTGAAGTTTGTTCTTTTTTTTGTGCTTCATTAGTTATTAATAATCTCCATTTTTTTTCCCATAATAAGCATCCACAAATTAGTGATAAAGAAAAGAATAATGTTAATGTGGATATTAACCATCTTTTTATTATAAGACTTTCTAAATTAAATTGACTGAACCAAGTGAATTCAATGCTAACATACGAATAAATTATTGATGCAAATAATCCTATAATCAAATAGGATATAGTTTTTACAATTTTTCTCTGTGGCAAATTTGTAGTAGGCAAAATCAGTAGTTTATATAATCGTTGTTTGATAGTCTAATACATCATTTTCATCAAATTTCACAATTTGCTTATTGTCTATGATTTCATTAAACCTTTTAGATGATAATGTTTCTTCCTCTATTAATGAGTCAACTAATTTATCCATAATAACTCTGCGTGGTTTAAGTAATTCAATTGCTTTATTTAATGCTGTCTTTGCTAAATCTCTGACTTTATAATCAACAATTCTACTAGTTGACTCGGAATATCCTTTATCTTTTTGAATTAGGTCCCTACCTAGAAATACTTCAGATGAGGATGATTCGAATGATACAGGACCTAAATCTGAAAAACCATACTTAGTAACCATGTCTCTAGCCATTCTTGCAACATCCTGTAAATCAGCAGATGCACCTTGAGTAATTTCTTGTTCTCCAAAAACAAGAATTTCTGCAGCTCTTCCTCCTAATGCAACTACTAACTTAGCTGTCAAATATGATTTGGTTATTAATCCAGAGTCAACAATTTCCTCATCTGGCCAAAATCTAGTGAAGCCTCCAACACCGCCTCTCGGCAAAAGTGATATTTTATCAACATCTTCTGCTTCAGGTATTAATGCTGCAAGCAGAGCATGTCCCACTTCATGGTAAGCAATCAAACGTTTTTTTGAATTATCTTGAAGTGGTGATGCACTTAGTCCCATAGTTATTCTCTCAAGTGCTAATTCAATATGATTATCAGAAATAATTTCTGATTTATTTCTTGCTGCAATAATGGCAGCTTCATTTAACAAATTTTCTAAATCAGCCCCAGAAAAACCCGGTGTTCTCATTGCCCAAGAGTTTAAGCAAACTTTATTAGCAAGTGGACGACATCTAGCATGGACTCCCAAAATATCCTTTCTACCTAATCTGTCTGGTAATGAAACTAAAATTCTTCTATCAAACCTTCCCGGTCTCATTAAAGCAGAATCTAATACATCTGGTCTATTTGTTGCTGCAATAAGTATTACACCTGAATTTTCAGCAAAGCCATCCATTTCAGTTAGTAGTTGATTTAAGGTCTGCTCCCGCTCATCATTCCCACCGCCAATCCCAGCACCACGTTGACGCCCAACAGCATCAATTTCATCAATAAAAATAATGCAAGGTGCTTTTTCTTTTGCTTTTGAAAATAGATCTCTAACACGGCTCGCTCCTACACCTACAAATAATTCAACGAATTCTGAGGCTGCAATAGAAAAAAAAGGAACTCCTGCTTCTCCTGCAATTGCCTTTGCTAAAAGTGTTTTGCCTGTTCCTGGAGGACCGATTAATAAGATACCCTTTGGTATCTTTGCTCCGAGATTAATAAATTTTTCTGGTTGACTTAGAAAAGTAACTATTTCCTTAAGCTCTTCAGCTGCTTCATTAATACCAGCAACATCTTCAAATCTTACCTGTAGTTCATCAATAGCTTTTACTCTAGGCTGACTTCTTCCAAAGCCCATAGCTTTACCTGCAAGATTGCTAGAACGCCTTATTAAGTAAGAAAGGCCAACAACAAAGAGAAGGATTATGGCAACATTTCCAACTATGCCTGCTATTGCCTGTTCAGAACGAATATCCTTGACTGTCAAAGGTGTCCCATTGTCTTGAGCTGCCTTCAAGATCTGTTGGTCGTTAAGAAGAGTTGGAACTTTTTTCCTAGTACCGTCCCTAAAACGTACTAAAACTTCTCTTCTGGCAGGTATCAATTCAAGGGATTCAACAGATCCTGCCCTAATTTCAGTTATCAGTTGGCTATAGCTAAGTTTTTCTGGCCTGTACAAAGATTGAGATTGTGCTTTCAATACAGGTGAAGCATTAGTCAGGTACAGAGGCGAAGAAGCTTGCTCTGGACTTTGATAAATTTGGTTTTTCGCGCCTTTTCTCACTGCATTTAATCTTTCTAAAATCCTAGCTATTTGACGCAAGGCGTAATTAAGATGGATTATGGAGCATTGGTTAAACTTATTAGATGGCTGTCCCAAAGAAGAAAACCTCAAAAAGCAAGCGGAATCAACGTCATGCTGTCTGGAAAGCCAAAGCGACTACAGCTGCAAGAAAAGCGCTTTCTGTTGGCAAATCCGTTCTAA
This sequence comes from Prochlorococcus sp. AG-363-A16, assembly GCA_003280345.1. Taxonomy (GTDB): domain Bacteria; phylum Cyanobacteriota; class Cyanobacteriia; order PCC-6307; family Cyanobiaceae; genus AG-363-A16. The sequence continues at coordinate 170,728 of QCFB01000001.1, read as the reverse complement.
GTGGCAGAGCTCAAGGATTTGTATATCCAGTTGACGACAATGAAGATGCTGAGGAATAGATTTAACTTATTTATTTCTTAATTAATTAAATATTTATCAAAAGATAGAATTTAATTAACTAAAATAATGTTTACCAATTATAAGTTATGAGCCAAGTTTAAATGCTTCAAGAATAACAGCGTAAATAGTCCCAATCCTAAAATTATCAATTGCAAGCCATGAGAGAGGCCATTGCTCACTTTTTACATTACTTCGTAAACGAACAAGGATTTCTAAAATAAGGACCATTACAAAAACTACTAAAGGCCTCTGACCTACCTTCTCTAGGTAGTAAACAGTTAGATTGCTACCACAATAAAAACCTATCAACAAAGCAATAAGGCCTAAGCTTCTTCTTCTCCAGGGACCTAATAAAGAAGTAGAAAAGTAATTTCCTAATTTAATTAAGAATTTATCAAAATTAGTTTTCTGTATGCTCATATTCTGATTCTAATGTTAACTGTTCAAGGTACTCTAAGTTTATCATCATTTCATTTGGAGTTAAGCCTTTAAAAATAGTGGAAGATTGATCTTGTTCTCCTAAATGATCAACAACTGCATTAGCCCTACCAAACTTAATATCCGAGTAATTATCCCATGGTGAAATAGTTATTAGGCAATTTAAATCAGCATCTTTAGCAGCATGAAGACCAGTAGGAGAGTCCTCTATTACAAGAATTTCTGAATTATCAAATCCTGATAATTCAATTGCTTTTAAATAGCATTCAGGGTTTGGTTTTGTTTTTTTAATATGGTCTGATGTGATAATTTGATTGAAAGGAGAACTAAAATCATTAAAATTATTTCTTATTAAAGGAAGTGCAGATTCACTTGAACTTGTAGTAACCACAAACTGTTGAATATGATTATTTCTTAATTGATTAAACAAACGCATCACACCAGTTCTCAAAGGAATAAGTCCTTGATTAACTTTTTGACGGTAAATCAACTGTTTATTATAATTAATAATTTTTAGCTTATCTTCAGCTAATCTAAATTCAGAGTTTTTTGCAAAAAAACAAATTCTATTTAATCCGCCATGAATCTTGAGTAATTCTCTATATGTTTCTATATCCCAGTACCAATTTAATCCGTTTACCCGAAATGATTCATTAAAAGCTAGTCTGTGGCCATACATTTCTGTATCTGCCAGTGTGCCATCTAAGTCCCAAAAGATAGCTTTCAATAATTGCATCGATTTCCTTCTGTATAATTAATTTACCTAAGCAACTCCAAAAAGTAAATCTGTTATGTCAGCAAATTGAAAATAACACATTCTAATAAGAAATCATGGCAACTTCCTCAGCACGAAGATGTCAATAATCTTTATGTAGATAATTGTTCAACAATAATTAAATATATTCTCGTAAGACGGGGATTTAAAACTAGTAGTTCTATATCTAGTTTTTTATTTCCGAAGCCTTTGCCAGAACCAAATCTACACTTTTCTGAATTAGATATAGCTGTCAGGCGTTTAATTAAAGCATGTAGAATTAACGAGAAAGTTGCTATTTGTGGTGATTATGATGCTGATGGAATGACAAGTACAGCATTACTTGTTAATGCATTAAACCAAATGGGTTGTCATGCAATTCCAGCAATACCAAACAGATTGCAGGAAGGTTACGGGCTAAATGAAAGAATGATTAATGAATTAGATTCTAAAGATATAAAATTGATAATAACTGTTGATAACGGTGTTACTGCGTTTGACGCAATTAAGCTTGCCAATAAATTAAAAATTAATGTAATACTAACTGATCATCATAAAATTACTGATAATTTACCTAATGTTCTTTCATTAATTCATCCTGACAATACACCAAAAGATTCTCCATATAGATCAATGGCAGGCGTTGGTCTTGCATATGTCTTGGCAATTTCTGTTGCCAAAGCTTTAAAATTTAAAAATGTACAAAAAGATATTTTGCATCTTTTTAGCGTAGGTACAATAGCAGACATGACTCCTCTAGTAGGTGCAAATAGATATCTGGTTAGATTAGGTTTAAATGATTTTATAAATACTAATTGTAAGGGTCTTGCTTGTCTAATGAAACTGTCAGGTATCCAAGAAAGAATTATAACATCTGACGACATAAGTTTTCAATTAGCCCCAAGGATTAATGCTGTTGGAAGAATTGGTAATCCTCAACTAATTATCAGGCTTTTAACAGAACTAGATGAAGAAATTGCGATGGATATCGCAAGAGAGTGTGATGAATTAAATCGTTTAAGAAAACAACTCTGTTCTGGGATTGAAGCTGAAGCATTAGCTTTACTTGAAGCTGATTATGATCAACTTCCAGATTTTATAATTATTGCTCAAAACCATTGGCATACAGGTGTAGTTGGCATTGTTGCTTCTAGATTAGTAGAAAAATTTAACCGACCAACTGCCTTATTAACTTCAGATGGCAAAGGTATGCTTAGAGCTTCCGTAAGATCACCGAATGGATTTTCAGTAATTAAATGCTTAGACAGCTGTTCTGATCTACTAGAAAATTATGGGGGTCATAGTGCAGCTGGGGGATTTACAATAAAGCCATTCAACCTTGCCAATTTGCAATGTAGGTTAAATGCTATAGCCAATGAAAGGAAAAATTCGGCATTAGTTACTTCTCAAATAAAACCTGATGTTTTAATTAATTTTGACGAAATAACATTAGATTTATGGACTGAATTGCAATCATTAGAACCTCATGGTATTGAGAATCCTAAGCCATTATTTTGGACGCGTAATTGCGAAGTTCTAGAACAAAAGACTCTATCTGGTCTACATTTAAAATTACGTTTACAACACACAGAATGTATTTTTGATGCAATATATTGGAATTATACATTTAAAGATAAATTACCAAAACAAATTGATATTGCGTTCAACATTAATATGAATCATTGGAATAATATAAATACACTACAGTTAGAAATAAAGTCAATTAAACCATATAAAGATATAGTTTCATTTACGAGTTCTAATAAGGTGTACAAGTGCTCAGTTGAAAGTAGAAATATTATTCGAATAGAAAATGATAAGGGTGAAGTTCTAAAGTATAATTATATTTCTAATCAACTTATAACTGAAAATCATTTTCATTTAAATAATCCTTATATAGTAAAACTATTAAATAAAACTAAGATAGTTCTAGGTATTGATAAGTAAATTGATATGTTATCGATTTAAATCAATAACATAATTAATATTTTTCTCGTCTAGTGAGTAATATGAATTCGTTTTAAAACTCATAAAAAGAGATTTGCACTCTATTTATGCGTTCAGATGCCTCTTCTATAGAAAATCAAGGCTATGATCGCTGGACCAGCAAGGGCTACAGCTGCGAGTGGTACAAGATTGTCCATAATAAAAGGGTTTGATCGCTAAACAGTTTACAGAACTGTTGGCTATGTACTACACAAGCCTAAGACGCTTAATACCCATTCCACCCTTAAAACAACATCTCTGTGATGCGTTGTCACAGCTTTTTTTATGAATACAAAAAAGGAGTCATGGAAGTGCATTTCACATTGTGGAGCATGTTGTCGCCTTGCTCCTGACGAAAGAGTAGAGAGCATCGCCGCTCTAAATCCAGATCAACTGAAGGTTTACCTAAGCTTTGTTGGTGAAGATGGCTGGTGTCGGCACTACGACAAAACAAATAGGATTTGTCGAATTTATGAGAAGAGGCCTGACTTTTGCCGAGTCTCAACACTTGGTTCGATTTTTCATGTTAGTAATGCTGATCTAGATTCATTTGCAATACATTGCTGCAAGCAGCATATAAGGTCTATATATGGTGGCAGAAGCCGAGTTATGTCGAAATTTCAAAAATCAATCAGGAATCAATCAAATGTTGATTCTTAATTTCCATGAACATGCTAAAAAATCTTCAAGCATCTAAACCAACTCAGAAAGAAAGCGACTTCAAATCAGTTGTTATAACTACTTTTGTAGCTGTATTTTTAGCCGAACTTGGAGATAAAACTCAAATAGCAACATTGCTGCTTTCAGCCGAATCAGGCAGGCCAATAATTGTCTTTGTTGGCGCATCTCTGGCATTAATCGCATCAAGCCTAGTAGGTGTTCTTATTGGTGGGTGGTTAGTTGAAAAAATATCGCCTGACAAGTTTGAAATCGCTGCTGGATTGGTGATGATTCTTATTTCTATATGGCTTCTTGTCGAAGCAACAGCACCTTTTTTATTCGAACAGTTAGCTTAAAGACATGATTCTCACGCTTCTTCTCTCCACATTTACAACTGTTTTTCTGGCAGAACTTGGTGACAAAACGCAAATAGCCACAATGGTTATGAGCGGATCATCAAAGAAGCCATTAGCAGTTTTTATTGGGTCATCAACAGCACTTGTATTAGCAACATTTCTTGGAGCACTAATTGGTGGATCAATTTCCACAGTTATCCCCAATTACGCTATAAAAATTGTTGCTGCAGTTGGTTTTCTATTTATTGGCTTAAGACTCTTATTGCCACAGATTGGGGCATTGCGTAAATCCTAAACGTAATAATAGAATGAAACTACTTACCACTCAATAGAATCAGGATTCATTTCTGATCTATTTCCACCACAGATCCTTATAGGTAATCATATGACTGAAAATTTTACTGTTGCAGGACTTTTAGAACACCTACCAGAGGAAGGAGGTTTAGATTCAAAAAAATTAGAAAAGATTCTGAAACTTACTAAAAAGGGAGAAAGACAACATTTAGACATTGCCTTAAATGCACTTAACAAATTAGGCATTTTAGAACGTAATGAATCTGGAGAGATCAAAAGAACAAATGATAACTCTTTAATTTACGCACGATTACGTTGTAGTAGTAAAGGTTACTGCTTTGCATTGAGAGATGACGGAGGAGAGGATATTTATATACGAGATCAATATTTAAACCACGCATGGAATGGAGATAGAGTTATTGTAAGAATTACTAGAGAGGGTGTTAGAAGAAGATCTCCTGAAGGTTCAGTACAATGTATTTTAGAGAGATCATCTAATAACCTATTAGGTCTAGTTGAAAAAGATGAAGATGGATACTTAGCAAAACCATTAGATGATCGTATATTGGCATATATCCAATTACCAGAAAGTGATAAGAACTATTATAAAGAAGATAATGAAGATAACCTTGTTGAAATTGAAATTGACAATTATCCAATAGCACAATTTAACGCACAAGGCCATGTCGTGAAACAACATACCCTTAGTGGTGGATATGAAAGTGACTTAGAATTACTATTAACAAAATATAATTTAGAACTTAAGGACAAATTCCCACGATTTTCATTAAAACAACCTATCCAGAAAATCAGGAAAGACCTAACAAGTCAACCCAGTTTAATCCTAAAAAGCTGGGAATCAAAGGATTCACCTACTCTCCCAATTGTCTATATAGAACCTAATAAGGGAGGGTTCAGAGTTTGGATCCATTCAGCATCAATTGCAGAAAGAATTGTATTAGGTAATAACCTTGATCTATCAATACGACAATCTATGGAATCCGTATGCTTAGGAAAAAAATGGAGCAAGCTAATTACTGAATCTCTAAAAAAAGAAACAAAGTTTGTGGAAGGAGAAAATAACGAAGCAATAACTATATCCATAGATATAAATTCTAGTGGAGAAGTATTAGATTGGGAGTTCTGCCTTAGCATAGTTAAACCAGTTGCAGTAATAACACCTGAACAACTAGACTGTTTAACATCTAGAAAACCAAATGCCAAAACAATACCTAATTTACTAAAACCAATTAAAGAGCATATAGACCAAATTAAATCATTAATTTATTGTTCAAATCTTATTCGCCAAAGTGAGAAAAAATATGGAATCATTGAATTAGACCTTCCTATTCCTAAATTTGATAACCTTACTGATTTATATTGGCAGAATCCAGCAACAGATTTACATCAATGGAAGCTTCCAATTAAAAATGAAGATCCACAATCACTACTTTCCCCATTAATAAACACAGCAAACAGATGTTGGTATAACCATTCTCATAATTTAGGCCTTGCGAGTATCACTCTAGGGGCTGAAGATATTGATAGCAATATGCTCAATGATGTAGCAAAGTCTGCATTAGCACTTGAATTAGAATTAAAACTTGAGGAAGATGGTTCCCCTTCTGCACCTGAACTTGCATTGGCATTTGCAAACTCATCATCAAGAAGAGCATTAGACAAATTACTTAAGCATACTATTCCCGAGCCATATTTTAAATTAAACTTACCCTTAAATCATAATGATTATGAAGATATAGAAAAAAGATCTATATCCAATATTAATTATAATTATGATATTCAATCACCATGGTGTTGCCCAAACGTATACTACTCGGATATTGTTAATCAACATATTATAGTAACCTTGTTAAAAGATGGTAAGACTAGTCTTAATGCACGAAATAAGAACAAAGTAAATCTTGGACGTATGAATTGTTGGAATGAGATTAAATGGCCATTGTTTACAAATTCTATTTTGAATAATATAAATTCAATTTTTACTAATCAACTATTTTATCAATTAAACAAAAAACGTAGACAGTCTAAGTCATTTAGAAATGGTATTATATGCATGGCACAAGCAAGAGCAGCCCAAGGATTAGTAGGTACAGAAATTGAAGCCTCTATAACTGGAGTTCAGAGTTATGGTTTTTTTGTTGAAATACCGCCGTCTATGGCAGAAGGCTTAGTACACGTAAGCACCTTAAATGACGACTGGTATGAATATAGATCACGTCAAAATAGACTTGTAGGTAGAAAAAGTCGAAAAACATTTCAACTAGGTGATTTAGTAAGAGTAAAAATAATTAATGTTGATCTATTGCGTAACCAAATTGACCTTGAAATCAAAGAGGAAAATAGCGAAGATTATGTCAATAAGAATGCAGGTGATTTAAATTATGATAATAATATTCAATCAAATCAAGATAATAATTAGTAAATATGACTAAAATAGTAAGGCCATATGTTATTGCTATAACTGGTGCATCTGCACAACCAGTTGCTGAACGTGCAATACAACTACTGCTTGATAACAATCAAAATGTTGCACTTATATTAAGCAAAGGAGCTTATGAAGTATGGAATTCAGAAATGTCTTTACAAGTACCAGTAGATATGACTCTACAGGAGAAGTTCTGGAGAAGTAGATTAAAAGTAAAAACTGGGCAACTTAAATGTTTTAAGTGGAATAATCATGCTGCATCTATTGCTAGTGGAAGTTATAAAACTAAAGGGATGATTATAATTCCATGCACAATGGGAACAGTAGGTAGGTTGGCCTCAGGATATTCACTTGATTTGATTGAAAGAACAGCTGATGTTCACTTAAAAGAAAATAGACCATTAATTATAGCTCCAAGAGAAACTCCATTTAACCTTATTCATTTAAAAAATATGACTACTCTTTCAACTGCTGGAGTAACTATATTTCCATTAATACCTGCATGGTATACAAAACCTAATTCTATTAATGATATTATTGACTTTCTTGTCATAAGGCTTTTTGACTTACTAGGAGAGGATCTTGGTAATATTAATAGATGGGGCGAGAAGTAAAATGAGACGTATTCAAAGATTGCTATTAATACCAAGTATAATTCCATTTATAATTGTGTTGCTTGTGTCTATCCTTAATATCAAACCCACTATTCAATTAAAATTATTAACTTTAAAAACACCAAATATAGGACTAGGAATATGGTTGGCTATTGGAGCAACATCTGGATTTATTTTTTCATCTGCAACAGCATTGGCCATAGCCGATTCTAATCAAAAGTTTAATCGAAAAGTTCGGACTACTAGCAATCAAAATCAAAATATCAGAGACAATAAAAATTCACAGAATATTTATCAAAATAATACCACTGAATTACATCAACAAGCAATAAATCATTTTCAAAATAGGGATATAAGAGAAACACCACCTACTATTTCTGTACCATACAAGTATGTAGAGACTATTCATAATCGTTCTGAATATAATGATGACAATAATGATAATTTAAAATATGTAGATGAAGACGATGATAATTTAAACTTTGATTATTTGAGTGATGTCGACATAAAGTCAACACAACCTGATCTAAATAACGATTATAAGCAAGAAAATAAAAAGACTGAATTAGCTGAATGGGGTAGACCTGTCAGTGATGAGTGGTAAAAAAAAATATTGTTGCTATTGCAATCAAATTAATTATAGACTTTTATAATTAACATAATCAGATCCAGCAGCATTAGAATTATGGAAACAGATGCAATTGATTCCTCAAAAAAAGACGTTGAGGATATACCCCAAAAACCACTAAAACCAGAAGATAAACCCTTTCAAGAATTTGTAACACAAGATTTAATTCCTCGTATTAGTCAAGCATGTGAGGCTTTAGGAGTAAATCACTCTAAATTACTTTTACAGCATGGAATCAGACCAGTTGTTGGGGGAAATTGTTGGATGCTATATGGAGAACTACCTCAGGGGAGAAGATATTGGGTTTGTTTTAGTAATGAAAAAATTACCTCTTCAAAAACAATCTCTCTTGCTGAAGCAGGCTCTGAACCAAGTCTTCTAGAATCATTCCTTATTGATGAAAAGAAAATAAGTATGTCTCTGTTGGTTTCAAGGCTCTTACAGCGACTAAATGGCCAAAAATGGCTAGGAAGCAACTAGTTTGATAGGAATATATACTCAATGGTGTCCTTTTTCATAAAAGATGCGTTTTTCTCATATATTCTATAAAAACTAAACTTAATTTTTTATTGACCCTCTCTACTTTTGAAACCACCGAAATGTCACTAGATGAATCGTTCAGTCCATCATGGAAGGAAACATTGGAGCATTTACTTTCTTATGGAAAGTCATCCGGAGCTGATTTTGTTGAAATTTTCCTAGAAAAAACAGATTGTCAAAACCTTTTAGCAGAACAAGATCACATAACAAGTGTTAACCCTTCTTTTACGAGAGGGGCAGGAATTAGAGTATTTTTGAACAATCGTGATGGGTTTGTAAGTACTAATGATGTTTCAGAAAATGGATTAATGTTGGCATTAAATCAAGCTCTTGGGATGCTTGGATTAACAAATAATAGTCTTAAAATAACAAATTTTGATGGTCTAGAATTACTAAGAGATTATGGTGATAATAAAAATCAATGGTTAGATATGTGTCCTAATTTAAAAGAAACATGTAATATATTATTGGCTGGAACGAATGCTCTCAATAAATATGGGCAACATATTCAAGTGCGTAGAGCAAGTTATTCAAGATCATGGCAAGAAGTCTTAATAGCTTCAACTGACAGAACATTTGTTAGGGATATTAGATTACATCAATCAATAGGTCTAAATTTGTTATCAGCAGATAAAGAGCATCGCACAAGTATAGGACGTCGTATTGGATCATCTGACCTTCCCAATGATATTAGAGAATGGATTCCAGATGATTGTGCACAAGATGTATGCGAGAGTGCATCAAAAATGTTATATGCAGATTATGTTGAGGCTGGACAAATGCCGGCTGTTCTAGCTAACAAGTTTGGAGGAGTTATATTTCATGAAGCTTGCGGGCATTTGCTCGAAACGACGCAAATTGAGAGAGGTACAACGCCTTTTTCAAATAAGTTAAATCAACTAATAGCAAATGAAGCTATTACAGCTGTTGATGAAGGAACAAGTAGAGGTGCATTTGGATCGTTATCAGTCGATGACGAAGGGTTGGAACCAAAAAAAGTGATTTTAATTGAAAATGGAGTTTTAAAACAATTTATTAGTGACAGAGCTGGAGAAATGAGAACTGGTCATCCCCGAACAGGTAGTGGAAGAAGACAAAGCCATTCATTTGCTGCAGCCAGTCGCATGCGAAATACTTATATCAAATCGGGAAACTACAGTCCTAATGAATTAATATCAAGTGTAGATTATGGACTTTATTGTAAGTCAATGGGTGGTGGAAGTGTTGGGCCAACAGGTCAATTTAATTTCTCTGTTGAAGAAGGTTATTTAATCGAAGATGGTAAAATCACAAAGCCTGTAAAAGGTGCGACATTAATTGGAGAAGCTAAAGATGTAATGCCAAGAATCTCTATGTGTGGAAATGATCTTGATCTAGCGGCTGGTTTCTGCGGCTCAGTAAGTGGAAACATTAACGTAACAGTAGGTCAACCTCATATTAAAGTCGACTCAATCACCATAGGAGGTAGATAGAAATGAGTACTAAAATAGTAAACTCTCAGACATTAAAAGGTCTTGATCATTTAGCCTCAGTAATACAAATTCTAACTGATAAATTAGGTGTAAAAAAATGGGATTTAGGAGCCTCATCAAGTAATGACATCTCAGTTCAAGTGGATAAGGGTAATGCAAAACAATTAAAGGCAAGTCAAAAAACTCAAATTACATTGAGAGTTTGGAATAGTGATGGTTTAGTTGGTATTACTAGTACCTCTGACATATCTGATGAAGGTCTCTATAGGGCAGTGTCTGGGGCTCAAAATGCATCTGAATTTGGCAATCCAAATGATATCCCTGAATTTTCTTGTCGAGCAAATGAACCTCTCCCATTAATAGAAAGACCAGTTAAAGAGCCACATGGAATCAACAAGTTATTAGAGCTCTTAAAAAAAGCAGAATCAAATTTAATTAACCAACATAAAGCAATTAAGACAGTACCTTACAATGGATTATCGGAATCTTCTTATAATAGATTATACTTAAATAGCAATGGAATAAATAGATATTTAACGAGAAGTCAATCAAGTATTTATCTTTATGCTCGTGCAGAGGAGTTAAATCGAAAGCCAAGAAGTTCAGGGTCAGTTCGATTAGCCTTAGGAACCGGACAACTGGATATTGATGGTTGTATTAATGAAGCAGCTCATAAAACAATTAAACATTTAAATTATAAACCTATTGATACAGGAAAATATCTCGTCTGCTTTACTCCAGAAGCCTTTCTAGAACTTATTAGTGCATTTAGTAATTTGTTCAACGCTAGGTCAGTAATAGATGGAGTGAGCTTATCAACTAAAGATTCATTAGGTAAACAAATAGCAGTTCCCTTCCTATCAATTAATGATAATGCCTTACATCCTGCAAATATAAGTGCATCAAGTTTTGATGGTGAAGGAACACCAACTTCAAACCTATCATTAATAGATGGTGGAATACTGAAAAACTTTCTCCATTCAGAAGCTACAGCAAGACATTTTGGTGTATTACCTACAGGTCATGCTGGCATGGGCTCAAAAGTTTCGGTTGGTCCTGATTGGTTTGTTATTAGTAAAACAATGGGAATTAATTCAATTGATAATTCATTAAATCATAAGAAATATAGTCAAAAATTTGTACTTATAGAAGGATTAAATGCTTTACACGCAGGCGTAAAGTCAACTCAGGGTTCATTCTCATTACCTTTTGATGGTTGGCTTATTGAAAAAGGTGAGGCAATCTCTATTGAAGCAGCTACCGTAGCAGGAGATATAAAACAAGTCCTCAAAAGAATTGTCCAAATAGAGGACGAAATTGTTGATACTCATATCGGAGTATCACCCCACATCTGGGTAGAAGAATTATCGATTACTGGTGAAGCATGAAAATTATATTCTGGGGCACACCAGAATATGCATTAGAGACTTTAAATGCATTATATAAATCAAACCATGAGGTTATTGCATGTGTAACTCAGCCAGATAGGAGAAGAGGTAGAGGATCAAATTTAATTTCCTCTTCAATTAAAAAAAGAGCTATTGAATTAGGTATTCCAATATTTACACCAAATTCTATAAAGAAAGAAGAGGATATTCAAAATCAAATAAAAAATTTAAATGCAGATATTTATATAGTAATAGCATATGGTCAATTATTACCAAAAGAAGTTTTAGTTCAACCTAAATTAGGTTGCTGGAATATACATGCGTCAATTCTTCCAAAGTGGAGAGGAGCAGCGCCAATACAATGGAGCATAATAAATGGAGATGAAACAACTGGCATTTCAATTATGTTAATGGAGGAAGGGCTTGATACTGGGCCATTACTTATCTCCGAAGAAATACCTATAAATATTGATGATAATGCGAATATATTAGCAAATAAACTAAGTAAGTTATCAGCTAACCTAATGCTAAAAGCATTGAATATTTTTGAAAAATATACAGGTAAATATCAATGTAGAAGTTCAATAGGAAAATTATTAAAACCTCAATCAGATTTTAATTCATTACCAACATATGCACGTTTAATTAATAAGGCAGATTTATTAATTGATTGGAATCAAAATGCCATTACGTTACACAGAATCATTATGGGGCTATTCCCTAATGCATATACTACGTTTAATAATAAAAGAGTGAAAATCCTAGAAACAATACCTTCTAAAAACAACATTAATGACTTTATTGATAAAATTAATTCTATGAATGATTATAATTTAGAAATTCAAAATATAGTTCCTGGGGAAATTATATATATTGATAATAAACAAGGAATCTATGTATCTTGCTTGGACTCTCTTATACTGATTCGCTTAGGCCAATTAGAAGGAAAATGCAAAGAGAAGCATTTTGTACTTACTAAACAGCTAAATTTGAATGTTGGAGATAAGTTCATTTAATTAAGTGCTTTTAAAATCCTTTTGTTTTTTTGAAAATCCCCAGACGAAAAGAAGTACCATCACTATAAAAGTAAACCACTGTGTAATAATTAAGGTAGGTATAAGTAATTGAAGAAGTAATTTAAACCCTATAATACCTACAGCTATATATCCTGCAAGTTCTAACCTAGAGTAAACTTCTAACCATCTTATAAATAGGCCTGATGTAAATCTTAGGGCTATAACTCCAATAATTGCACCAGTAATTACTAAAAGAAATTGATCACTAATTGCTACTGCTGCTGCAACACTATCAATAGAAAAAGCTAAATCAGTAAAAGCAAGAATAATAATTGTCTGTAATAAACTAAATTCTTCATTCCTAGAGTTACGATCATTATTATTGTCAATGGTAGTGCTGGAACTTAATAACTTGTTAAACAGAAGAGCAATTAAGTATAAACCAGCAATAAGTTGAATAAACCAAAAGTTTAAGACCCATTGAGCCATTAAAATAATTAAGATACGAAGTATTAAAGAGATACCAATCCCAAAGTTTAGAGCTCTTCTCTGAAGGTCTATATCACTTAATCTTTTGGTAATTGAAGCCAAAGCTACGGCATTATCAGCTGACAAAACCAATTCAAGTGAAATTAAAACTGGTAATAATGGTGCCATCTCAACCCACTGATCAATTCCGTCTAGCAATGGGGTTAAAGAAGGTAGGGATGCTGAATCCATTCGACGTTTAAAAAATAAGTATGAAAAGAGAGTTAGTGTGAGATATCATGAGTAATCAAAGAATAGAAAGTATTGAAGGACTCGTTAACATGCGCATCCAGTCACAAATTTGCCACATAGATGAAAAAAGAGTAATAGCAAAGGTTTCTGGATGGAATGATTCTATTGAATTAGGCTCAGCGCACGGAGAAGGCAAAACTATAGAAGAAGCAGAAGACCGCGCTATAAGACGTCTATCAGATAGGTTATCCCAAACAGCAATCAAGAAGGGTAGAAATAATACGAGTCCTGATCCAAGAAATAATAATGAAAATAGAGCATCCTCCAATATTTCACAGGTTATCTCAGGCATTAACAAAATAAAAGAGGTTCCATCAATATCTAAGAATGAAAATAATAATCATCCTATATCTAAAAATACTGACCAATATGAATCTCCACTTGACTGGAGCGATGAGCTAACATGCATTGATAATGAACTAAAAAGAATAGGATGGGAAAAAAATGATGAAAGTATATTTTTAGAACGTTTGTTTGGTTATCAGAGTCGCAATAAAATACTAAGGTACTCTGACTTAACATTATACCTAATAAAATTGAAAGAATTAACAAATGGACAAAATATATCATTAATCGATATTAAATACTCAAAAGACCAAATCATTGATGTATCCAATGCAATAATTAAAAAATTTGATATTGATCCAAAAAAGGCAAGGGATTTACTATCTACTAACTTTAATGTGAATAGCAGAGCACAATTAAACGAAGAAAACTTATCAAAATATAATTATTTATTAGAAGATAAATTAACCTAGTTAACTAAATCATCTTTGGTGATGTATAGTAGTAGTTTACTCAAATGATGATGCTAGCAGAATTAAAACTCAATGTTATAGCAGAATAGAGAAGAATAATGGCATTAAGATCTATTGTTAACCAGATACAAAAATCAAGTCTGACAGATGAACTAATAGATAGAGCAAATAGGAAGGAAAGGCTGCTAATCAATGGAGCTAGTAGAACTGCTAAGGCGGTTATAGCCACTTCAATATCAAAAAAACAGGATAAACCATTATTAGTAATAGTTCCCACATTAGAAGAAGCAAATAGATGGTATACGATCCTTGAGTTAACAGGTTGGAAATCTGTATATATCTATCCTACAAGTGAGGGATCGCCGTATGAAAGTTTTGATTCAACTAATGAAATTATTTGGGGTCAACTACAAGTATTGGCTGAGTTAATTGTAGGAAATAATGCTAACGATATAGCAATAATTACAACAGAAAGATCATTACAGCCTCATCTTCCACCACGTGATATTCTTGAGAAAAAATGCATAACAGTAAAAGCTGGTTTAACGTATGATTTAGATTTACTAATAAAAGAATTAGCAAATCTTGGGTATGAAAGAGTAACTACAATAGAACAAGAAGGTACTTTTAGTAGACGTGGAGATATCCTTGATGTATATCCTGTAAGTTCTGAGTTGCCTATAAGATTAGAATTTTTTGGAGATGAAATTGATAAAATCAAAGAATTCGATCCAATAAACCAACGTTCATTGGATTCTATAGGTTCAATTAATATAACTCCAAAAGGTTTTGCTCCAATTATTGCTGATCAAATTAGAATTTCATTGCCTGATTCAATTAATTTATTACTAAATGAAAAAGAAATAGATGAATTGTTAAATAATAATACTCCAGAGGGTATGAGAAGATTGCTAGGAAATGCATTTACCCAACCATCGTCAATTTTAAATTATATTAGATCTGAAACATTTATAGTTTTAGATGAACCTAATCAATGTACTAATCATTGTAGTAAATGGATAGAGCATGTAGAAGAACATTATAATGAAACTCTGTATGAATTAAAGACAAATAATGAAATTGCTAAACAAATACTACCTAATAATTTACATAAAACTTTTAGAGAATCCTTAACTGATTTAAATAAATTTAATTATATTGAATTATGCGAGTTAATAGAAGAGAATAAACATAAAAATTCATTCAATATTGCTTCACAAGCAATAATTCCTCTTCCTAATCAATTTGGAAGGATGTCAAAAGAAATCAAAAACTTTATTAATAGTAAATTCTCAATATGGATATTGTCAGCACAACCGAGTAGAGCTTCCGCACTTCTTGAAGAGCATGATTGTCATGTGAAATTTGTACCTAACATAAATGATATAAATATGATCCAAAAATTGATATTAGACAGGACACCAGTTTCACTTAAAGCAAATAATATGGGTGAATTAGAAGGATTTATATTGAGTCAATGGAAGATCGTAGTAATTACTGATAAAGAATTCTTTGGACAAACTTCATTTAATAGTACTAACTACATTAGAAGACGCAAGAGAGCATCTAGTAATAATTTAGATCCAAATAAGATAAGGCCTGGAGATTATGTAGTCCATCGAAATCATGGAATTGGACAATTTCAAAAAATAGAGAAATTGTCTATTACTGGAGAATATAGAGACTACCTTGTAGTCAATTATCTTGATGGAAAATTAAGTGTTGCAGCTGACCAACTTGCAAGTTTAGGAAGATATAGAGCAACAAATGGTAAAACTCCACAAATTAATAAAATGGGAGGAGCTTCATGGTTAAAAACAAAAGAAAGGGCAAGAAAAGTTATAAAAAAAATAGCTATTGATCTTGTTAAATTATATGCGGAAAGATCAAATGTGGTCGGTTATTCGTTTCCACCTGATGGACCTTGGCAAAATGAAATGGAAGATTCATTTCCTTATGAACCTACTTCTGATCAAATAAAGGCTGTAAGAGATGTAAAGACTGATATGGAAAGGAATATTCCCATGGATAGATTAGTATGCGGAGATGTAGGTTTTGGGAAAACAGAGGTAGCAGTTAGAGCAATATTTAAAGCAATAACATCAGGAAAACAAGTTGCAATGTTAGCACCTACTACAGTCTTAGCTCAACAACATTGGCGTACAATATCTGAGAGATTTACACCATATCCAATTAAAGTTTCCCTATTGAATAGATTTCGTACATCATTAGAAAAAAAAGAAATCACAAAAGGATTACTTGAAGGGACAACTGATATAGTAATAGGTACTCATCAGTTATTAGGTAAGAGCATTTCTTTTAAAAAGTTAGGCCTTTTAGTAATAGATGAAGAGCAAAGATTTGGTGTATCACAAAAAGAACGTATCAAGTCAATAAAAAAAGATATAGATGTACTTACCTTATCTGCCACGCCTATACCCAGAACGTTGTATATGAGTTTATCTGGTGTAAGGGAAATGAGTCTTATTACAACACCGCCACCATCAAGACGTCCAATAAAAACCCATTTAGCAGCTAAGGATGATGAAGTGATTAGGAGTGCAATTTTGCAGGAAATAGATCGTGGTGGACAAATATTTTATGTTGTCCCAAAAATAGATTCAATTGAAGAAGTAGCAGATTTGATTAGGAAAATGGTTCCAGCTATTAAGCTAATAGTAGCTCATGGTCAAATGGGAGAAGGAGAATTAGAAAGTGCGATGATAGCTTTTAATGCGGGAGAAGCTGAATTATTGTTATGTACAACAATTATCGAAAGTGGGTTAGATATACCGAGAGTTAATACAATAATAATTGAAGATTCTCATATGTTTGGCTTATCTCAATTATATCAACTAAGAGGTAGAGTAGGTAGAAGTGGAGTACAGGCACATGCTTGGTTATTTTACCCAAATAGAACAATTCTAAGTGATAAAGCAAGACAAAGACTAAGGGCAATTCAAGAATTTGCCCAATTGGGCAGTGGATATCAACTTGCGATGAGAGATATGGAAATTAGAGGTGTTGGGAATCTATTAGGTGTTGAACAAAGTGGACAAATGGAATCTATTGGATTTGATTTATATATGGAAATGCTACAAGAGACATTAGCTGATTTACAAGGTCAAGATATTCCAACTATAGAAGAGACACAAGTTGATCTTCAGGTTACTGCATTCATTCCTGGAGATTGGATTGTAAATTCAGAAGAAAAGCTATCTGCGTATAGGAAAGCTACGCAATGTAGAACAGAACAAGAGCTTCTTGATCTAGCCCTTGTATGGAGTGATCGATATGGATCAATACCAGCATCTGTTTCATCACTTCTCGAAATACTTAAATTAAAATTACTTTCCAGAAAATGTGGCTTCTCTCGTATAAAACAAGATAAACATAATATTATTTTAGAAACTACAATGTTAGAGCCAGCATTTAGAAAGTTGCGCAAAGGGTTATCTGAACATCTTCAAGGAAGACTACTTTATAATACTAACAATAAAAAAGTAGCAAATGTTGTATGTAGAGGTTTAGGGGTATTGTCAGTTGAAAAACAAATAAGCCAATTAATTGAATGGCTAGAAGCTATGCTAGCACAAATTCCTTGTAATGAAGTGATAACTATAAATCAACAAAAAGATATAATAAACAAAAAAAATGAGTTAATTATTAAAGTCTGATAAATAGATTTATAGATACAATAAATTAAATATCTTCAATAATTTTGCTTAAAGCTATTCTAAAATCACCTTTAGGCATGCCACCCTTTATTTCACCTAGTATCTGGTATTCACCATCAGGCTCACTAACTACTAAATATGTTGGCCATCCCATTCCTTCCTTGTTAGGGTATTTGGATAATAGTACTTTTCTATATTTCCGATATGCAACAGTATCCTGAAGCATTACATTAATAAATTCACATCCTAGTTCACTAATTACCTTTGAATCATAATGACTCATCTTATGGCAAGTTCCACAATCTTCGGAACTAAATTTTATGACTGATAAATCCATTTTTTCTTCTAAAATCTTAATCTATCACAAGATTTATTTGGATTCAACAAAAACAAAGTTTAGTCACATTAAAAACTAATTTTTGTGTAATAGTTTAAGTATTTTTATTTTATAGCGAAGATGTTTATTATTGAGCCTGAGTAGCATATGAAAAATATTATTGATGGAATGAAAAGAATGCTTTTGTCATAAATAGGGATATTTAATATTAACTGAATCATGCCTCTAGTTGAAGTAAATAAAAACAATAAAGCCAATAATCGTACAATAACATGATTTGCATAATTAGATATTCTTGAAACCTTAAAAAGTTTAATAAAGCTTTTGGTTCCAGATTTTAATGTAACAAATGAAAAAATTAACGTAAATCCTGTTAATACCCATATAAGTGAGCTTGAAAGATAATCAACAAAACATCCGTATAATGAAAAGCAAAACGCAAGCCAAGCGAAAATATATGAAAAATAATTTTTTTTATTATTAATTTTTAAATTTCTTTTACTCATATTTTCATTAATTGTTTTTATACTAAACTATATTCTATGGTTGATCAATAAAATTTATTTATATTGTATTAATTATATTATTTGGATGTTTATTTAATCATTATTGTCTCAATTGTTATTTTTATTAAGTATTTTTCTATATTTCCTTTTTGATTTAGATAGAAATAATTGAATAACTATTATAAATCTTGATATACTACCTATTAAAAGAAAACAAGATCCTATCGCAAGGGCAATTGTAAATGCTATTGCAAATAAATTTGTAAATGCACTATATAATAATGATATTCCATCCGTAAAATTAGTATAAGTAATATATAAAGTATTTCTCCAACTTAATGTCTTTGGAATGTAATTGATTAAATAAAGAATATAAATACCAGTTGATAACATTAATAAAGCTTCAAAGAGTAGCCTGTATTTAGATTTTTTTGTATATTTATTTGTTCTAAATACACTTCTATTTGATTTTATTCTTTTTGGGCGGTGTAAAGAACTCATGAAATAAATTACATTTTCATAATGATGTTTATGATGTTCTCAATAAAGATAGAGATTCTATATAATCAGAAATAAATATAGGGTTGATTTTGTATGCATAGTTCATTTTATGAATATTAATAGTATGCTAATTTTGCTATCTTTTTTGAAAACGTCAAGGGATTTACAGCAACAATCGTATCAAATGGCACATTTAAAGACTTTTTTTGATTTTTTGCTCAGGTGATGGCGTATTTTGATACTGAGGTTCATCATAAAATGTCAGAAACAGCATCGATGCCACAGCAATACATGTAATACCAAATAACGATGCTCCAAATCTTTTATAGAAGGGAATTCTCTCTAGCAATTCACTCCTTGGCAATGGAGTAAATGGTGGCGGTGAAAAGTCAATCTCTACTCTAGGGTCATGACGAAAACTATCTAGACAAAACAATAAATCAGAAAGCTCAGCATCATCTAATTCAATAGTTAGTGGATCAGTATTAGCTTGTGAGCTAGTTAAGAGAAGTTTTGTTCCAAAAATTGATGATGTAATTTTTATTTGATTTTTTTTATCAACAAATGATTTGCTTATTCCAGACAATCTATACCTTACATAAGGGTAAACAACATCAATTAGAGATTGAAGATGTTCTCGCCTACCTTCCAATTGCGGTGAACCAACCAAATCAAGTCTCCATGATGAAACTATGCCCAATTTAGTTTTATCCTGACCAATTGAAGAGTCAGGTAAACCCTCAATCTCTAATCTAACTGAAGTTTGATCGTATCTAAATTTAAGATTATTCATAATTATGGTGTTGGGTCTAATAGACTAGCTCTCAATCTTTCAAATCCACCAGGACCAGCTGATAAAGCTAAAGTAAGGACTAGTTGTTTAATAAAATTTATACTATTTTCACTTTTTAAAATCCTCTGTATAGCACCCCGTCTTACATTCATGCGTTCTTGTATAAGCTCTAAAATTCTATTATTTAATAATTTCCATCTCTCTTTACTTATAAAGTCTGGTTCTTTATTTGATAGCAATTGCCTTAGTTGAGGATATAGCCTTTCTGCCATAGTGCACAATATTAGAATTAAACTATCTGAATCTGTTGTTTTTAAGGAACCTCTTCGAGATGTTTTCCTTAAAGGGTTGTGGCAACGACGCTTCCAAAGTTCTACACAATTTGGAAATTGATGATCCAAGCCAAGCTGTTGTAACGTCCACATCATTGATTGGCTGCCATTTAAGTCGATTGACTCGATTAAAAGCAACAAGAAATCAAGCCTCTCAAGGCCTCTTCTGCCAAGTGGAGGAGCTAGTTGAGCATTCAAATGGTCATGGTCCAAGGGCATCAAATCATGGATGGGTGTTACTTGAAAAATTCTAGTTTGGATTGATATTATCCATCACTAGAAAATTTTATAGCCTCTTCCATTATATTTCTGATTAAATCTGCTTATTCAGATAAATAACTTTAAGTCCTTTAATAATGAATTAAATAAATTACCTTTTTTAATCTACAATTTATATTAGTTTTTTGTTATGATTTATTGACTTCTTTGCCAATCTAATATTTGCTGATATTGAGAAAGGTTAATAAGTCCAAAACTCCATAATATTATTGGTAAAGGAGCTTGTTCTAAATCTGCTTGCTTCAAGCCTAAGTCAATGGCCTTGTCACTAAGCCCATGTCTTTGCTGTAAATACTCAATTAGATTTTGAGATATTGGGGGTTGATGATGGCTAGCAATTATCAATTTGTTAGGGATTTTATCTATTATGACATGAAATTAAAAAATGTCATGGGGGTTTTAGTCATTGCTTGCAGCGCTTTAATCCGTAAAACATGAAAAGAAGATAAAAATCTTATTAAGACGTTTCTTATTATTTTAGAAATAATATTATCGCTTGAGAATAGTAAAATTAATAAATGTGTAAGCAATCCTACAGAAATTATATCTGGGTATCTCTTAATTGAGTAATAGAAAGGAAGTCTACTTATTTTTAACTTTCTTTTTTTGATTTTTTTTATTAGATGTAATAACTCATTAATATCTCTCCAGCAAAGATTTAATCCTTGTCCTCCAACAGGATGACATCTATGAGCAGATTCGCCAATCAATAACTTATTACCTTTTGATAATTTAGAAGCTATAGATAATCTCAATGGAAAGACTCTTGGAATATCAATTAATGAATCAGGTTCTATGCCATAGGGCAAAACTGTCGCCAATTGATCAAGAAAGCTACTAGTACTTAATTCTTCTCTGTCTTTGTTTTTATGATAGTTATCACTCCAAATTATTTGATACACATCTCCTCCCATGGGCAATATGGCAAATGGACCTTCCTTGCGGAAAATTTCATAAGCAGTTGACGAATTTGTCCCACGTAAAAGGACTTTGGCTGTCAAACAGCCCTGATTATATGGGATAGAAAGTAAAGGTATTTTCCATGATTTTCGAGCAGGTGATGAATGACCATCAGCTGCCACAACTAAATCATAATGTTCCATATCAGGATTTATAATGTGAGATCTATTAAATTGAATATTTGGTTCCTTTGATATTCTTGTAAAAAGCACTTCCATTAAATGTTCATGATCAACAATCCAACCTATAGAATTTGTACAACTAAGCTCGACTGGTAAATCTGAGCAGGTAAATTGGATTGATTGTGAAATTTGATTATCTAGCAGAATCAATTTTGAAAAAGAATTAGCCTTTTCGCGAATTAAATGCCATAGATCTAATTTATACAATAATTGATATGAAGAATGAGTAATTGCATAAGCCCTACTGCGTGAAATTATTTCCTGAATATCTGCTGGATCATATATACAAACGTTAACTCCAATATTTGCTAATGCTATTGCTAATAATGAGCCTGTTGGTCCAGCACCCAAAATTTTTATATTAATAAATTCATTCATAATCTAAATAAACATAATCAGTTCCTTTGATTTATCCTTATAGTGCATAGTTCCTCAAAAGCAGGTCTTAATAAATAAGGATATTTCCCAACCCAAAGCCTTTGACTGGGTAACCATGCATCACTTATAGCTTTAATCTGATTAAAATTATTATCATCACTAAATACAAGACATCTAACTAAATAACCTGGACGTATTATTTGGTGTTTCTTTTCCATAGGAAAACTAATTTGACCCAAGTAGCCATCTTCATCTTCTAATTCAATAATCATCCATGTGCGGCGATTTTCAATTAATTCTAATTCACCAGTTTTACTAGCTTGTTCATGACGGTTTTCAATTTTTTCTTCTTTATATACATCTGAAATTTCACCTTCAAATATTGCCGCCGTTCCAATTCTTCTTAGTTTTCCATTCCTTTGACTTGCCTCTACTATTGGCCCCCACAATAGATAAAGGATAAAAATTACACCTGTTACTAGCCAAAGTGAATAAAATTGACTAGCAACTTGGCTTTGACTAATTAATAAAGTTATAACACCTCCAATTGATGAAATAAGAATTCGTTGAAGTATTTTCCTGGGATTACCCAATGCTGACGTAAATTGATCTCCCGTAGCAACTGCAGGAATTAATTTGTCTATTTCTCCAGGACGAAGAGGTATTAACATAATTAATTTTAAAGAATTCGTTCAAGCCCGTAAACAAGG
Organism: Prochlorococcus sp. AG-363-A16; assembly: GCA_003280345.1. GTDB lineage: Bacteria > Cyanobacteriota > Cyanobacteriia > PCC-6307 > Cyanobiaceae > AG-363-A16. The sequence continues at coordinate 147,883 of QCFB01000001.1, read as the reverse complement.
TTTTGTAATTTTCTAACTTTTCTAACAGTTAGTAAAACTCCAGGCATATATGCTGACCTTTCTATTGTGTCATGACGAAGAGTATAAGTCTCTCCCTGCGAACCAAAAATTACTTCTTGATGCGCTACTAAACCTGGAAGCCTTATTGAATGAAGACGCAATCCACTTTTTCTAAGGCCGCCACGACAACACTGCAAAGATTCAGTTTCATCACGTTCTTCTTTATTAAAGGACTTACCTAGTTCTTCAATAATTTCTGCTGTTTTTATACAAGTTCCACTGGGTGCATCAGCCTTACGATTGTGATGGAGCTCTATGAGTTCAGCATTTTCATAAAATGCAGCAGCAGCTGCTGCTGCTTGTTGTAGTAAAACCATACCTACAGAAAAATTTGGAATTACCGCTGCACCTATTGATGCCTTCTGAGAAAACACCTCTAATTCATTTAACTGCGATGTTGTAAGACCTGTTGTACCTATTACTGGGTGTACACCATAGGCAATTGCTGTTCTCGCATGGTCATAAACAACAGATGGTTCAGTGAAATCAACCATTACGACACCATTACCAATTCCTAAATCTCTTACGTTTTGACTAGCCGTACACAAGCAACCCTCTAGATCAGACGTAAGAAATTGATTCAACTGTCCAAGACCTATTTCTATGCCAATATCCTTTCCTTCTTTTTCTGACTGGGTGTCAACAGCGCCAACAAGCTTGCAATCAGAAGAAAATTGTATAGCCCTAACTACCTCTGCACCCATTCGACCAAGAGCACCAACAACTACAACTGGTATTGGATTTTGATCAGATGAAGTCATTTCTAAGCGATCGAAAAAGTGAGTTTTGTTGAGTTCCTTGTAACACGGAAGGCTTGAGAGTCACATTCAAGGCTTGAAAAACGTAGGCTTGGTGGAAATACTCAAAGAAGACTATGTTCACGCAGGTTCGCTCCGCCAGTCGCAGAGTTACACCTGCTGATGGTAATGGGCATAAATCAATTCTAAAAGCGGTTTACGTCGTACTGGAACCTCAGTACCAAAATGCTCTAACAGAAGCAGCAAATACACTTAATGCGCAAAATGGTCCTATTGGAATAGAACTCAATGGCTATTTAATTGAAGAACTACGAAATCCTGATAATTTTTCAAGTTTCCAAACTGATATCAGCCAAGCAGACATTTTTATTGCATCACTGATTTTCATCGAAGATTTAGCGCAGAAAGTTGTTGAGGCTGTCCAGCCCTACCGAGACAACCTTAAGGCTTGTGTTGTTTTCCCCTCCATGCCAGAGGTTATGAGGCTAAACAAATTAGGCACCTTCTCCATGGCTCAGCTAGGCCAAAACAAGAGTCTTATTGGGGATTTCATGAAAAAACGTAAGGAAGCAGATGGAGCAGGTTTCCAAGATTCAATGCTTAAGCTTCTAAATACACTCCCTTCAATACTTAAATATTTACCTATTGATAAAGCACAAGATGCTCGAAATTATATTTTAAGCTTCCAATACTGGCTTGGTGGTACTCCAGATAATCTAAGAAACTTCCTCTTAATGTTGGCTGACAAATATGTCTTTAAATCGGAAACTAACGAGGAAGAAAGCAAATTAGAAATCGCTGAGCCTGAGGTATTTCCTGAACTAGGGATTTGGCACCCTCTTGCACCAACTATGTTTGAGGACATTAAAGAATATCTAAACTGGAATAAAAGTAGAACTGAACTATCTAATAAAGCAAGAAAAGGTCCAGTAATAGGTCTAGTCTTACAAAGAAGTCATATTGTAACTGGTGATGATGCACATTATGTTGCTGTAATACAAGAGTTGGAATATAGAGGAGCACAAGTTATACCCATATTTTGTGGCGGTTTAGATTTTTCAAAACCTGTAAATGCATTCTTTTATGACCCAATTAATGATGAAAATCCTCATGTAGATGGAGTTGTATCGCTAACTGGATTTGCACTAGTAGGAGGCCCTGCAAGACAAGATCATCCTAAAGCAATTGAATCTTTAAAAAAATTAAATCGGCCCTATATGGTAGCTCTTCCTTTGGTTTTCCAAACAACTCAGGAGTGGGAAGGTAGCGACTTGGGACTACACCCAGTTCAAGTGGCATTACAAATAGCAATACCAGAATTAGATGGAGCGATAGAACCCATAGTTTTATCTGGGCGCGACGATGCAACAGGTAAAGCACATACGCTTCAAGACAGAGTAGATGCAATTGCTGAAAGAGCGATTAGATGGTCGTCTTTGAGAATTAAACCCAAATCTGAGAAAAAGTTGGCAATAACTGTCTTTAGTTTCCCTCCTGATAAAGGAAATGTTGGAACTGCGGCCTATTTAGATGTTTTTGGTTCAATACATCGAGTACTAGAAGAAATGAAGGAAAGAGGCTATGAAATAAAAAATATGCCAAAAAATGCAAAGGACTTGATGGAATCACTAATTAAAGATCCTGAAGCTTTAGAAGGTTCACCAGAATTATCTATAGCTCACAGAATGAGTGTAAATGAATACGAACGTTTAACACCCTTTTCAGACCGTCTTGAAGAAAACTGGGGTAAACCCCCAGGAAATCTCAACAGTGATGGACAAAATCTTTTAATCTATGGACGTCATTTTGGGAATGTTTTTGTAGGGGTTCAGCCAACATTTGGTTACGAAGGTGATCCTATGCGTCTTCTTTACTCAAGAAGTGCAAGTCCTCACCATGGTTTTGCTGCGTATTACACATACCTTGAAAAAGTATGGAATGCAGATGCAGTTTTGCATTTTGGAACCCATGGTTCTCTTGAATTCATGCCAGGAAAACAAATGGGAATGAGTGAGACATGTTACCCAGATTCTCTTATTGGTGGATTGCCAAATCTTTATTATTATGCTGCCAATAATCCATCTGAAGCAACAATTGCAAAGAGAAGAGGTTATGCATCGACTATTAGCTACTTAACCCCACCTGCTGAAAATGCAGGTCTGTATAAAGGCCTAAAAGAACTTAGTGAATTAGTTGGTTCCTATCAGCAGTTAAGAGAAAGTGGCAGAGGAGTGCAAATTGTTAATGCAATTGTTGAGACTGCACGTAAATGTAATTTGGACCAAGATGTAAATCTTCCAAATGACGACGCTTCTTCACTTAATCTTGAAGATAGAGATTCAATTGTAGGTTCTGTATATAGCCAATTAATGGAGATCGAGAGCAGGTTGCTTCCATGTGGGTTACACACAATTGGCAAACCTCCAACAGCAGAAGAAGCTATTGCAACCCTCGTAAGCATTGCATCGTTAGAAAGAGAAGAAGACTCTTTAAGGTCTCTTCCTGGTCTTCTTGCAGAATCAATAGGAAGAGAAATTGATTCTATATATAAAGGAAACAATAATGGAAATCTCAAAGATGTCGAATTAAATAAATCTATTACCGAAACATGTCGAACAGCTGTTGGATCATTAGTTCTGTCTTTAACAGGAAATGATGGCAGAGTAAATATTAAAAAAGACATTAAAGGTAATTTTGCAGGGATCTTAGAAAACTTTGGATTTAAATTTCAATCACCATGGGTAAATGCATGTCAAAAGACAGGATTCAAAAATGTTGATACAACAGAAATGAATAAGTTATTTGAATACCTTAAAACTTGTCTAGATAAGATTTGTGCTGATAAAGAAATGGATAGTCTTTTAAGAGCCCTTGATGGTGATTATGTTTTACCAGGCCCAGGGGGTGATCCCATTAGGAATCCAGGTGTTCTTCCTAGTGGGAAGAATATTCATGCATTAGATCCACAGTCAATTCCAACAACAGCTGCAATTGCTGCTGCAAAAGGAGTTGTCGATAAATTAATTGAAAGGCAAAAAGAAGAGCAAGGTGATTGGCCAGACACTATTGCATGTGTCCTCTGGGGTACAGATAATATAAAAACTTATGGTGAATCATTAGCTCAAATTTTATGGTTTATTGGTGTAAGACCTAAGCCAGATTCAGTTGGCAGGGTAAATAAATTGGAATTAATTCCTTTAGAAGAACTAGGTAGACCCAGGATTGATGTTGTTGTTAATTGTTCTGGTGTATTTAGAGATTTGTTTATAAATCAAATGGCATTAATAGATCAAGGCGTAAAAATGGCAGCCGAAGCAGATGAACCAATTGACCAGAACTTTGTAAGAAAGCATGCTCTAGAGCAAGCAGAAAAGCAAGGAATTTCATTAAGAGAGGCTTCTTGCAGAGTTTTTTCAAATGCAAGTGGAAGTTATAGTTCAAACGTTAACTTAGCTGTAGAAAATTCAACATGGGAAGAAGAAGGTGAGCTACAGGAAATGTATTTATCTAGAAAAACATATGCTTTCAATGCAGATAACCCTGGAGAAATGAATCAAAATAGAGGAGTATTTGAATCTGTCATGAAAACTGCTGATGTTACATTTCAAAATCTCGATTCATCAGAAATTTCACTAACTGATGTTAGTCATTATTTTGATTCAGACCCAACTAATTTAATTAAAAATCTTAGGGATGATGGGAAATCACCTAGTAGTTATATAGCCGACACAACGACTGCGAATGCACAAGTAAGGTCTCTCAGTGAAACGATTAGATTAGATTCAAGAACAAAGTTACTCAATCCTAAATGGTACGAAGGAATGCTTAAATCAGGTTATGAAGGTGTAAGAGAAGTCTCAAATCGTCTTAATTACACTCTTGGCTGGAGTGCAACAAGTGGACAAGTTGATAACTTTGTATATGAAGAATCAAATGAAACATTCATAAAGGATCCTGAAATGTGCAAAAGATTAATGGAATTAAACCCACATAGTTTCAGAAGGATAGTTGGGACATTATTAGAAGTAAATGGTCGTGGGTATTGGGAAACAACAGATGAAAATATAGAAAGATTAAAAGACTTATATCAAGAAGTTGAAGATCGTATAGAAGGAGTCGAAACATCAGAGAAATAATTTAAATTTAGAAGATCTAATCAATAGACAGAACACTAATCCCATAGATAGGAAGATAATCTTATTACTTGAAATGCTGATTTAACATCATGAACTCTAACCATATCTACCTTCGCCTGACAACACTTACAAACTACGGCCGCTGTCCCAAAATCCCTTTGGTCAGGTTTTATTTCTTTTAAAATATCTCCTATAAATCTTTTTCTAGAGGGGCCAACTAAAACAGGAAATTTAGCAGATTTAAAATATTCAAGATTCCTTAATAACTCCAAATTTTGTTCTGTGGTTTTAGCGAATCCTATTCCTGGATCCCATATTATGTTTTCTGGTAGAACTCCTCTATCTATTGCATTATTAGTTCTAAAAAGGAGCTCATCATAAACTTCCTTGACAACATTCTCATAATCAATAAGCTTATTCATATTTCTACTATTACCTCTACTGTGTGTAACTATATAAGGAGAAGAGTTTTGAGCGACTATATTAATAATATTTTGATCTCTTGTACCACCACTAATGTCATTTATCCAATCTGCACCATTGTGTAAGGCTATATCCGCAACTTTAGAAAGAAAAGTATCAACTGAAATTAATATATTTGGGAAATTTTTCCTAATAGCTATTAATGAAGGCAAAAGCCTTTCAATTTCTTTATCCGATCCAATCTCAATTGCTCCAGGCCGGGTACTCTGAGCTCCTAAATCTAAGACATCTGCTCCATTATTAATATATAAATTAGCTTTTTCTACAGCTTCATTAACTTCTAAACATGAACCTCCATCACTAAATGAATCAGGCGTTAAATTAATAATGCCCATAATTGATACTTTAGTGCCCCAGTCAATAGGCCAAAGTAATTTATTATTAGTTGATTTGATAATTTACTATCCTCCCAAAACTCATTGGATCAAGAGAGGCACCTCCTACTAGAACACCATCAATATCACTCATACTCATAATTTCATCAATATTTTGAGGCTTAACTGAACCACCATACTGAATAATACAATCAGAATAACCAACCCATTTCCTAATCAAGCCACATATTCTATTAGCTTCTTTAGCCTCACATGTTTTACCAGTACCAATTGCCCAAATTGGTTCATAAGCAATTATTAACTTAGAAGGATCTGTATCTTCGAGTCCCTGTTCTACTTGTCTGCGTATTACTCTTTCAGCCTCCCCTCTTTCTCTTTGCTCGTCACTCTCTCCAACACACACTATTGGAATGAGGTTGTGAGCTTGTGCAGATTTTGCACGAAGATTAATTTGTTCATCACTTTCACTGAAGTATTTCCTCGGTTCACTATGTCCAACAATTGAATAACGGACTTCAAGCTCTAGAAGCATTGTGGGTGAAATCTCCGCCGTAAAAGCACCCTTATCTTCCCAATGGACATTTTGACTCGAGAGTTCTAAGGAGCTTCCACGCACAATTCCTGACAGAGTGGATAAAGCCGTGAATGGAGGGGCAATGACAACATGGCGGTCATCAGGAGTATTAGTTATTAAAGGGAGAAATACATCCATAAACTCCCTTGATTCAGCACATGTCATGTGCATCTTCCAATTGCCAGCGATTACTGGTTTACGCACGTTCTTCGATGGGTCTCTACGTGACAACTTACGGCCCTTCGTGAACAGTCTCCATCACTATGAGCTCAACACTTCCAAATTTGACGTGATCTCCCACGTTTAATTTGCGTCCACGACGCTTTTCAATAGAACCGTTTACGGACACAAGGCCTGACGTAATAAGGTGTTTAGCCTCACCTCCAGTGGCAACCAACCCTTTCCATTTTAAAAATTGATCGAGCTTCATCAAAAGCAGAGATTTACACAACACTCATAACAATTCAGGATGTTAAACAAATCAGAGGCTGGTTTCAGAAAACTAATTGAGCTTTTAAAGCCCCACCACAGAAAAATCATCTGGGGCTTTGTATTTATGTTGGTATATGTCGTTTGCTGGCCTCTTCTGGCCTGGCTTGCAGGTCAATTAATTCCTGCTATAGGAAAGGGAGACCTCTCAAAGGTTTTAGTAGTTATAACGCAAGCTTTATGCGTATTTCTTGTACAAAAATTGGCACAGTTCTTTCAGGACATTCTTCTAGCCGACCCATCATTGAGAATTAGCCAAGATTTACGTCAAAATTTATTCAGTAAATTACAAAAAACTAAATTAGAAGCTGTAGAAAAACTGTCCACAGGAGATTTAACATACCGGTTAACTGAAGATGCCGATCGTGTTGGAGAAGTCATTTACAAAACTATTCAGGACACAACTCCATGTGCATTACAACTTGTAGCCGTTTATGGATATATGGTTTATTTGGATTGGCAGTTGTCGATATCTACATTATTTCTTGCGCCAATAGTTGCTGTTCTGGTAAGTAAATTTGGTGCAAAGGTTATGATTGCAGCTGAAAAAAGTCAAAATCAAGTTAGTGAATTAGCTGGTTTATTGGGAGAAGCAATTCAAGGCTTGCCTTTAGTAAGAGCATTTGCTGCAGAGGAATGGCTCCAACAAAGATTTAATCAGCAAGTAGAACTACATCGCAAAGCTAGGTATCAAAATCTTAGATTATTAGCTCTTCAACATCCAGTTATAGGTTTCATAGAAGCCTCTGGAATATTGACAGTTTTAGCCTTAGGAGCAGCAAGAATACAAAGTGGAGGCTTAGATAGTAAGGGATTTAGTAGTTACGTTGCCGCTTTATTAATGTTGATTGATCCAATAAGTCATTTAACAACAAATTTTAATGAGTTTAAACAAGGTCAGGCTTCATTGAGAAGACTTAAGGCAATAGAAAATGAACCACTAGAAATAGAAGATGAAATAGATGCAATTAAATTAAAAAACCCTAAAGGAGATATCTTATTCGAATCAGTTGAGTTCTCTTATGACAATAAGAATAAAGTAATTAACAATCTTTCTCTTACAATAAGTGGTGGCCAAATAGTTGCATTAGTCGGTCCATCTGGAGCAGGTAAGAGTACATTATTTTCTTTAATCCTTAGATTCAATAAACCTCAGAAAGGGAATATTTACTTTGATAAATTTCCAATAGAAAATCTAAAATCATCTGAATTAAGAACCCAGATTGCTATCGTTCCACAAACTGTTGTTGTATTCTCAGGAACTATTTATGAATCCATATGCTTTGGCAGAGTAGCTACAAAAAAGGATGTAATTAAATCAGCAACTATTGCAAATGCCCATGATTTTATTATGGAATTCCCTAATGGCTATGAAACAAGACTTGAAGAAAGAGGAGTCAATTTATCTGGAGGTCAATTACAACGAATTGCCATTGCAAGGGCTGTGCTTGGTAATCCATCAGTTCTACTATTGGATGAAGCTACAAGTGCTCTTGATTCAGAGGCTGAAGCTTCAGTTCAACTAGGAATAAAACAAGCTATGAAAGGCAGGACAGTTGTTGTCATCGCACATCGCCTATCAACTGTTCAAGAAGCAGATCAAATTATTGTTCTAGAAAAGGGCACTATTGTAGATAAAGGTACTCATGACGATCTCATAAATATGAAAGGACGTTACAGGGAATTATGCGAGAAACAATTTATAAGAAATGCAGATCCATGATTATTAGTTATCATTTCATTGTCTAAATATTGATTCCAAGGGTTTATGGTGTAAAAAGACTAAAATCACCAAATCAACTTCACTTTTACATCAAAATGACTGACGCTCAAATCAACAAATCTGATCCAATTCTGACATTCGAAGGGAAACGCTACGATCTCAACACCTTGCCTGATGAACTAAAGGAATTGGTTCGAGGAATGCAAGTAGCAGATGCGCAATTGAGAATGCATGAAGACACACTAAAAGTACTGGCTATAGGCAGACAGTCATTGGCAAGGCAATTAAATGAGAAATTAAAGGGAGTTAAACCAGTCTGAAATTATTTACCATATATATTCACACTTAGTTAAACCTAACTACTAAACCTATAATTTTTAGTGAGTTTAAATACTGTCCCTGAAAGAAGTATTAATGCTATCAAATTAGGAATAGCCATAAGACCATTCAATGTATCTGCAACTGACCAAACCACACCTCTATCTCCAGCTACTGAGCCAATCACTACAACTGAAACCCATACTAATCTAAACGGTAAGATTGCCTTGACTCCAAAAATATATTCAGCACAACGTTCTCCATACAAACTCCAACCAAGTACAGTTGTAAAAGCAAAAACCACAAGACCAAATGTTACTACCAATCCGGAACCAGGTATACCATTATTAAAAGCTGCTATTGATAAATCTGCCCCTGATTTCCCGCTTTGATAAACACCTGAAATTATTATAACTAATGAGGTCATTGTACAAATGACTAATGTATCAATGAAGGTACCCAACATTGCTATCGTTCCTTGACGAACAGGATCATTAGTACTGGCTGAAGCATGTGCGATAGGAGCACTTCCAAGTCCAGCTTCATTTGAAAATATTCCTCTTTTAAATCCCATTAAAACTACTTGCGTAAGAGTTCCACCTAAAGCAGCCTTCCCTGTAAAAGCATTAGAAAATATTGTTATAAAAGCAGAAGGTATTTGAGCATAATTGCTAATAATTATACAAAGACAAGCTATTAAATATAGCAATGCCATTGATGGAACAATTGCTGAAGCTGCTTGTGCTATACGCTTAATTCCACCAATTATCACCCCAAAAACAAGTATCCCAAGTATTGCTCCAGTAAGTAATTTGGGTACACCAGCCATCTCTAAAGCGCTAGAAACTTCAAAACATTGAACTCCGTTACCGATTCCAAAACCTGCGAGCATGCCAAATAAAGCAAATATCCATCCCAGCCATTTCCAATTATTGCCAAGTCCATTTTTTATGTAATACATTGGACCACCAACATGATTACCTAATGAATCAACTTCTCGGAAATGAACAGCCAAGACAGCTTCAGAATATTTAGTTGCAATCCCAAATATTGCTATTAACCACATCCAAAATATTGCGCCTGGTCCACCAATAGCTATTGCCGCAGCAACCCCAGCAATATTTCCAGTGCCAATAGTTGCAGAAAGCGAAGTCATCAAAGCTTGAAAAGGGGATATTTCACCATTCGTTAAAGCTTCAGGAGTCCCTCTAAGTAACATTCTTATTCCATAAGGAATTCTGATTAATGGCATGAAGCCCAAACCAATCATCAATATGATGCCGGTTAAAGCAATTAAAGTAACTGTTGGCCAACCCCATGCAAAATTATTTAAGGGTGAATTAATTGCCTCTAGAGTTTTTTCAAATGATTGCATGCCCATTAATAATCAAACACAGTAGGAAGTTGAAACTATTGCTTCAAATAAAATTTTATCAGAAAATTATTTGTAGTTATGTTGTTCGTAATATGATTATAATTTTTAATTGAAGTTGTTTTAATTAAAAGAGACTAAAAAAAAGAGTAGCTATAATATATTATTATTAAACAAAATCTAAATAAAAAAACGAGCTCATGAATTTTGAGAATGAATATCTTGTAACGCAGCTATTGATAAATTTTGTCCTTGTAAAGCAGTAATAGCTTCTAAAGCAGCTTTAGCTCCTGCAATTGTAGTTAGCGTTGGAACAGAATAATCAAGTGCTGCACGACGAAGATACTTATCATCGTGTGCGGCTTGCCGACCTATGGGTGTATTTATAACCAATTGAATTTGCCCTGACCGAATTAAATCTTCAATATTTGGACGACCTTCATGGACTTTCAAAATAGTAGATATTTCTAAATCTGCATTTGAAAGAAATTTTGAAGTACCAGAAGTAGCAATTAAATTAAATCCCAAGTTAATTAGTTTACTTGCAATAGGAATAAGTTCAGGTTTATCTCTATCATGAGTTGATAGAAAAACAGTACCACTTGTAGGAAGTGCTTCCCCTGCTGCAAGTTCAGATTTGGCATAAGCCATACCAAAGGTATTAGCAGAACCCATTACTTCACCAGTAGATCTCATCTCTGGGCCAAGAACACTATCTGAGCCAGGAAATCTCCGGAAAGGCAAAACTGCTTCTTTTATTGCTTGAAGTGGAGGTATTGGTTCTTCAGTAAGACCTATTTGTTCTAATGTTTGACCAGCCATTAAGCGTGTAGCTAAACCAGCTAATGGAATACCCGTAGCTTTAGAAACAAATGGAACAGTTCTTGATGCTCTTGGATTGGCTTCAATAATATAAACATTTTCGATACCAGAAGAAGTCTTCTGAGCAGCAAATTGAAGGTTAATAAGTCCTTCTACTTTTAATTCCTTAGCCAAGGATCTTGTCCATGACCGAATTGTATCTAATGCATCCTCACCAAGAGAAATTGATGGAAGACAACAAGCTGAATCTCCAGAATGTATTCCTGCTGGTTCGATATGTTCCATAAGGCCACCAATTACCACAGAGCCTTTGCAATCACATAGTGCATCAACATCTACTTCTATTGCATTTTCTAGGTATTGGTCAATTAATACAGGGTGATCAGGTTCAACTTTTACAGCTTCAGACATGTAATTAATTAGTTCATCATGACTAAAAACAACCTCCATAGCCCTACCACCTAGCACATAAGAAGGGCGAACAACTACAGGATAATTTATTCGTTCAGCTATCAAAATAGCTTCTTCCAGATTTCGAGCTATACCATTTTTAGGTTGACGAATATCTAATTTTCTTAGAATTGTCTCAAATAACTCTCTGTCCTCTGCCTTATCTATTGACCTTGGTGATGTTCCCCATATTTTAGTACCTAACTTCTTTCCATATGGTGTTTCTAGCCATTCTAATAAAGGCATCGCTAATTTTAAAGGAGTTTGACCACCAAATTGAACAATTACACCTTCAGGTTTTTCTAGTTCTATTACATTTAGAATATCTTCTAAAGTTAAAGGTTCAAAATACAATTTATCACTAGTGTCATAATCAGTAGAAACAGTCTCAGGATTGCTATTGATCATAATTGATGAATAATTTTGTTTTTGTGCAGCATATGATGCATGGCAACAACAATAATCGAATTCAATTCCTTGCCCAATTCTATTAGGACCACCTCCTAATATCAAAACTTTAGGCTTATCATCATTAGAAGCCTCATTATTTGGTTTTTGATTGTAAATTTCACCACTTTTATCAATTATTTTAAAAGGTTTCTCATATGTAGAATAGTAATAAGGAGTAGTTGAAGCGAATTCTGCCGCACAAGTGTCTACAGTTTTGTAAATAGGTCTTACATTCAATTCATTACGTCTTTGACGAACATTAAGTTCTGTAGTATTAGTTAAGTTTGCTATTTGTTTATCTGAGAAACCATATTGCTTTAACTTAAAAAGTTCATCATAAGTTAATTGCTCAATACAACTGTCAACTAAAATGTCTCTTTCAATTTCAACTAAATTTCGTAATTTTCCTAAAAACCACTTGTCAATAGAAGAAAGTGAGTAAATAATTTCATCAGATATTCCTTGAATCATTGCTTGACGAATAGTGATTATTCTTTCAGGTGATGGCGTTCGTAAAAGCCTTTCTATTTCTTTAATATCAAGCTCTAAATCTTGGTTGTCGCCTCCCCAACCTGAAATTCCAATTTCTAAAGATCGGAAGGCTTTTTGGAATGACTCCTCAAATGATCTTCCAATCGCCATTGCTTCTCCAACAGATTTCATTGAAGTAGTAAGAACAGCAGGTGTTCCTTTAAACTTTTCAAAAGCAAATCTAGGTACTTTGGTAACAACATAATCAATAGTGGGCTCGAAACAAGCAGGTGTTTTTCCAGTAATTTCATTGGTAATTTCATCTAATGTATAACCAACTGCTAAAAGTGCTGCTATCTTCGCAATAGGAAATCCCGTCGCTTTACTAGCCAAAGCTGATGATCGGCTAACTCGTGGATTCATCTCTATAACAATAACTTCACCATTTTTAGGGTTAATAGCAAATTGAATATTGCTACCTCCAGTAGCAACTCCAATTTCTCTAATTATTGATAATGATTGATCCCTTAGACGTTGATATTCTCGATCCGTTAAAGTTTGTGCTGGGGCAACTGTTATTGAATCACCTGTATGAATACCCATTGGGTCTATATTTTCAATGCTACATACAATCACAACATTGTCAGCTAAATCTCGCATTACTTCTAACTCAAACTCCTTCCAACCTAGAAGTGATTTTTCTATAAGTATTTGATTTACAGGGCTTGCCTCAAGACCTGACTTACATATGGACAAATATTCCTCTTCATTGTAAGCAATTCCACCTCCACTTCCGCCAAGAGTGAAGGCAGGTCTAATAATTCTTGGAAATGTAATTATTTTTGAACCAACATTAGCTGCCTCCTCAAGATTAGAAGCTATACCTGATGGACAAACATTTACTCCTATTTTCTCCATTGCTTGTTTAAACAATTGACGATCTTCAGCCTTTTTTATCGCATTTAAGTCAGCACCAATCATTTCAACCCCAAATTTTTCCAGGGTGCCATTTTCAGCCAATTCCACTGCAATATTAAGAGCTGTTTGGCCACCCATAGTTGGCAAAAGTGCTTGAGGCTTTTCAAACTCAATCACTTGAGTAACAATTTCAGCAGTCAATGGCTCAACATATGTTCTATCAGCCATCTCTGGATCCGTCATGATTGAGGCTGGGTTTGAATTCACCAAGACAACCTCAAACCCATCTGATCTCAAAGCTTTGCAAGCCTGAGTGCCTGAATAGTCGAATTCACAGGCCTGCCCAATAACTATGGGACCAGAACCAAGAATTAAAATTCGACGTATGTCAGTACGTCGGGTCATAGGCTAAGAGTTAAATCCAATAACAACAAGCTTCCCACGCAACTGCTTAGAGTGTATTCATATGAACAGCAAACTAACTCCTTCTTTTCGCTAAGTTTTATTTTGAACATTTGTAGATGATGAGCGAACTCCAGCGCCTTAAAGGTCAGCTGCCCCCAGAAAATCAAAGCTGGGTGTTCGTGGAGGCAGCCATAGCGGTTGATCCCCCACTAATAACCCTTGAAGAGATTGGTCGTGACGAGGTTGAAATCCAAGTGGATTTAGACCAGTGGGAAGATTTAGCCCTTGATCATCGAAACATGCTTTTTTGGCATGAAGTTGGCAGAATTCAAAACGATGCTATTCCTCGTGATGGATGGGAAATGGCAGCGCTTGCGATAGGGCTAGGTGGAGCGATAGGTGAGCTTTGGGTTCAGGATGGATTACTGCTTCTAATGGCCTTAGGCTTGTCAGGCTTTGCTGGTTATCGTCTATATCTAAAAAATAACTCTGAAAAACGTTTGCAAGATGCAATTGCTGCGGATGAGAGGGCTATCGATATAGCTTGTAGATTTGGATACAGCGTTCCAAATGCTTATAAAAGTTTGGGTGGAGCTCTTAAAGAACTCGTTGAGAAAACAAGGAAGAAAAAGAAACGTACTTTCTACGAAGACAGACTTGAAGCATTGAGGAAAAGTGCATCCAAGGCAAGAGCAGAGCTTTCCGAGCAAGAAGGCTCTCGTCAATCTGTTACAAGTGAAAATGTATATGGATAGCAGGGAATTGGCTGAACTAGCGGCCGAAGCATGTGATGATAAAAAAGCTCAAAATATCGAATTATTCAAAATTGAAGAAGTATCAAGTCTTGCTGACTGGGTAGTTATTTCTGAAGGGTTCTCAGATGTACAAGTAAGAGCAATAGTTAAATCTGTTGAAGATAAACTCGAAACAGATGCAAAGCGACTTCCTTTAAGAAAAGAAGGAGTAAATGAGGCGAAATGGTCCCTTCTTGATTACGGTGAATTAATTGTTCATGTTCTTCAACCAAATGAAAGGCAATACTATGACTTAGAAGCTTTTTGGAGCAACGGTAAAAAATTTTCATATCAAAATCAATCATCAAATATAAAGTTATAAGAAATGGAGACTTATTCAACATGTCCGGTTCCAAAAGAGCAAATTCCATTAGAAGAATTTAAAAGATTATCAAGTTCATGGTTCTTTATGTGGCCTTTAAATAATAGAATAAATATATATGTTTCCTTGCTTAAGAGTTGGCTTTTACTAATTCCAGTCTCTTTTGTTATTGCAACTGGAAGCATTACCTTAAAAAATAAGCCTATACTACTTATAATAAATGTATTAGTATTCAGTATAAGTATGCCAATACTTTTGTTAATTAGGCAACTTCTTGGTTGGAAATATATTCACTCTAGATTATTATCAGAAAAAATAGAATATGAGGAATCTGGTTGGTATGATGGAATGTTTTGGGATAAACCTCAAGATTTAAAAGAAAAAGATCTTCTTATTGCCAATCACGAAGTAAAGCCAGCTATACAAATAATCAAAATTGCTATTTTAAAAACAACAAATTTATTCATTTTAGGCTTATTAATATGTAAAGTGGTACAACTACACCTATAAAAGGTCTCTATAAATATGAGCATTTCAAATGGAATTAATGGGAATAATCGCTTTAATACACCATGTTTAAAAGTACTCCTTAAAAGGGGGCAGTGTGTTGAGTCTATCCATCGTGTTCATGCTGTTGTTTGTGACATAAAAGGTAGAGTCTTAATGACAGCAGGAATGAAAGATTACGAAGCATTCATTAGATCATCCTTGAAACCATTTCAGGCATTGCCATTTATAAGTAGTGGTACAGCCGAAAAAATTGGTTGTGGGGAAAAAGGCATAGCAATATGTTGTGGATCACATACTGGAAGCCCTGAACATGCTCGTGAGACTTTCAGAATATTATGGAATTCAGAAATAGAAGTAGAAAAACTACAATGCCCAATTCCCGAAGGAAAAAATAGTCGACTTGAACATAATTGTTCAGGGAAGCATGCTGGATTTCTTGCTACATCTCAAAAAATGGGATGGAAATTAGAAAGTTATTTACAAGGAAGTCATCAACTTCAAATAGAAATAAATAGAAGAGTGGCTGAGCTTCTTGGAATACCTCCTGAAGAACTTGTTGCTGCAAGAGATGATTGTGGAGCTCCTACACTTCGATTGCAACTATCTCAAATGGCTTTGTTATATGCACATTTGACTGGATCCAACCAAGCTGAATTCGAACAATTAAGTAGAGCTATGGTTTCATATCCTAAGTTAGTTGCTGGGGAAGGCATGTTTGATACCGAGTTGATGAATCGTGCTCACGGACAATTAGTAAGTAAAGGTGGTGCAGAAGGTGTTCAGTGCATTAGCAGGATGGGAGAAGGAATAGGAGTAGCAATCAAAGTAGAAGATGGTTCCAAACGTGCCAAGCATGCAGTCGCTTTACACCTAATACGTCAATTGGAGTGGCTAACCCCAATAGGTATGCAAGAAATGGAAGAAAAGATTTTAATGCTCACGCCTGGGGTTCAGCTAGAAGTTGAGGGGGAGCTTAGATTCCAAGAGAATTAGCAAATCGACCAACAAGGATCAGGCAAACATGTATGCTTGATATGCGACGCGGGGTAGAGCAGTCTGGTAGCTCGTCGGGCTCATAACCCGAAGGTCGGGAGTTCAAATCTCCCCCCCGCCACCAATTAGAAAGTCTGTCTATGACAGGCTTTTTTTAATGCTAACTTTTTATCTTCATAGTCAAACAAGAGAGATATTTACTTAAATAATAAAATTTCAATATTGCTGTTATAGAAACCTTTTTCCGCAATTCATTCCTAGGCACACCTCCAGGCACACTACAAAGTTCAATCGTCGGGTGACTAACCCGATGGTCGAATAAAGAAGAAATAAGCAAAAATCTAGATAGGTAAGAAACATCTCAGGCATAAAAAGCCAGGCACACTTCCAAGCACACTATCGATACACAAACTAGTCATACCAACAGAACTATTGTAATTATCGCTGGGCTCATAACCCGAAGGTCGGGAGTTCAAATCTCCCCCCCGCCACCTATTGAACGTCAGTCTGTGACTAGCCATTTAATGGATAAAATTCGGATTAAGGTCATTTTGGTAATGGCTTAGAAACTATTAGTGATGAGTGCTTATACAGGTAGAGGTCTAATTTAATACGGTAAGAATTATGAGTTATTTAGTGATACTTTTAATCAAAAGAAAACATCCATTTCTACTCCTAAATCATTAATAGGGAACAATAGAAATACTATCTAGAGTATTAAATATTCTAGTGTCAGTAAGGAAATCATGACATAAAGAGGAAGACTCATTAGAGCTCAGGCCAGATTGAGGCAAAATTCTTAGGCCTAAGGGCTTTGAATGGCGTTTTGACAATTCGATAATATCAAGAATCATATTCATTATTGTATCTATATGAATACCTCCAGCAACTGGAACCATATCTATACCACAACCACAAACAGTGGAATACAACATTAATTTATCAATATTAATCTCTTGCTTAAATGCTATTTCAGCTAGCCCATCATCTTCAATAACAGACAACATACAGCCATTGAAACCTACTGGAGTTATACCAGAGTTTTTAATAGAACTTTTTAACCCTAATGTTAATTGAGATATTCTTGTTAATGTCCCTGGAGCTCCAAATCTCAATATACCTAACTTTCTGAATGCTTCAACTAAATTAAATTTCTCTCTTGGAAAAGGTGCTAAAGAGGCATCTATGCCCATAAAATTTAAATCACTAGTATCTAAGAGAGGATTTAAACAATTCTTCTTGAGCAAATTCATATCTTCACTGAGATATTGAACAAATGTAGACAATGGATTAAGTTCATCATCTTTGAGGATATTTAAAAGATTGAGTGACTCAAGACCTAGACTAAAAGAATTAGGCTTTGTAAAGTATGCATAAGGGAAAAATGGACAACCTTCAAGTTCTCCGTAAGCAACGCCAAGCCTAAATGAATCTATACCTGATCTACTTATTCTGGAAACTTTTAATATAGATTTAGATGCAATCTCTAATGTATAAGATGATATATCCTTAAAATACAAGCTTATGAAAAGATTATCGTTTGTAAGTATTAGTTTTCGTACTAAATCTGAGAAGGATAGGATAGATTGGCTAGTAAGTATTAGTGGGAGATTTACCCATCTAAAGCCGTAGCTCTTAGCTTGTTGTGTTAAAGTTTGAGTTCTCTTATGAATCTCTATCGCCTCCTTCTCAGTATTAACAATACAAGGTAAAATGGATATCCTCTTGGTTCTAGCAACACTATTAAAGTTTGATAGAAATAAATCATCAAAATAAATAGATGAGTTTTTAAAATTTTGAAGATCGTCCGAACTATAACAATTAAGGTCAAGGCTATAAGTGATAGTTCTTAAGGATATTTGTTGCCTATTAATCATTGCCTTTTTACATATCTTATATAGTCTTCAACAACCTCAATCTCACAGATCGAATTAGTAACATTCTTCGCTATGAAGGATTGAGTCGTGGGCTTATCAGAATTAAAATCCTTACAAAGAAGCTCTGAAACAAACAATGACTTAATGTCACTACCACCTTTAGACAAAGTGTCTCTTATAACAGCTGCAGATGAAAATTTAAATGCACCGAAAGCTTCTATAGAATTAGTCATAGAATAATCTATATGCATATTTTTTATAGAATCATTCTCTAATTCCAATATTATACCTCTTCGCTTGATTTTGTTGTTTTCTTTCTTTGTACAATAAATAACATTACCTTTATCATTGCACATTTGATGAAGTGTGTCTTGCGTTATAAAAACATCTCCTGGAAGAATTAGAACTTCTTCGTTCATGTCATTAATTTCATCCAAACAAAGCCTTAATGTCTCAACACTTTTTGTTTCAGACCAATTATTATTAACTACATAATTTAACTTAGGGTATTGATGAACAACACTGATAGCTCTATAACCTACTCCTACAATTAAATTTTCGGATTTAAAAGTATTAACATAGTCTTGAAGTATTGTATTTCCAGTATTTGGATTAAGAAGTAAAAGCTTGTTAAAGTTATCTAAACGAAAACCTTCACCTGCTCCTAAGATTAAAGTTTTCATCTTATCTAAGGTTGTCTAGATTGATGTTAATGCTTTTAATAGAAATATTATCAAAATCATGCTTTACGGTCTTCCATGGATAAGTAAATCCTTGCAAACATGAGGCATAAAGTATCTCTGGGTTAATATGAAAAGATGTATTGATTGACCAACAATCAACATTTTTATAGCTAGCTAACAAACAAGGTATTTTAGTCAATCCAAGTTCTAAGGCGGCAGCATATCTATGGTGACCATCCATAACTAAGTTGCTTTGAATATCAGTTATTATAGGAGTAATCCAAAGATTATCCTTAATTATTTTTCTTTTTAACCATTGTACTTTCTCATTATCGACAGATTCTATTGGGACTAGGCGATTGAGATCTATAAGTTCCATTTTTAACGAGGCTAAATGGTTTGTCTTGACGATTCTTTTCCCATCATTCAATTCATTAACATTGTTGAATGAAAAGCAAGAATGCTCGCCAAAATCATATATTTTTGTAGTTCTTTTAGAAATAAATTCGTAGATAGCAGCGTGAAAATACTCTGAAGAATCAATAACATTTAAAAGGTTAGAGGTTATGCCAGAAACATATTGGCTAGGTATTCTTGTAATTCCAAATAACTTCAGATCACTATCGCTTTTTCGTTCTCCTATATAAAGAATTAGTTGTGTATTGTCTAAATAAATAAATCCTCCTGATGTCAAATGAGGTGATATACCAATCGATGTAATGATAATATCATCAGAATTAATTCTAGTATTAGTTGCGAAATTAAATAAAGCTTTGTCCTTAATAAAGGTATCGGATTCAAATATCTGAATATCATCATTAATATCTATAGAGGACAATACAAACCCTAATGTTTTAGAGTTGTTATCGTTCTTATCCAGATCACATTTAAGAATAGTAACTTCCGACCCAGTATCTATAATATATTGCTCTTTATTTGGATGATTCTTATTAATTACTACTATGTTATGAGCATCTTTATATATTTCATCTAATTGTCGCACAAGCCTTATTAGAGATCCATCAGGTGCGCC
This sequence comes from Prochlorococcus sp. AG-363-A16, assembly GCA_003280345.1. GTDB lineage: Bacteria > Cyanobacteriota > Cyanobacteriia > PCC-6307 > Cyanobiaceae > AG-363-A16. The sequence continues at coordinate 127,907 of QCFB01000001.1, read as the reverse complement.
ATTAAAAGGCATTAAATCTTTATCTATTTGTTGCTTGGATGACTGCTTAAATCTCGTAGATTGACCAGCTGCAAGAATGACATTTATCATTGAATATTTAAAAGTAGGTGAAAGTTCATAATTTCAGAAAATTACAAGTCAGAGAAATTCAATATACTAATCATTAAAAAGCAGGAGCGTTTGTTAGAATGTAGAATAACACCACTATAGGCACTGAAAAGTATACATTAAAATAAATGGAAAAGGAATACTGGCTTGATGATCGGAAAATTTTAGGTGTATTGGGGTTTAGCCCATATGCAACATATGATTTTGTAGACAAAGTAGCAAGATTATCTAATGCAAAAAAAGATTGGGAGCATATAAGAGTCATTATTGATTTGAATACAAAGATACCTAGCAGAGGACGATGTCTAGATTTAGGAGAAGAAAATCCATCCAAATATATTAGAAGTTCAATTCAAGGACTAAAGAATTCAGGTGCAAGATTAGTTGCAATACCTTGTAATACAGCTCATTATTTTTATGATCAATATACAGAAATGGCCGAAATTCCAGTACTACATATAATAGATGAAACATGTAAATATATTTTAAGAACGCATCCAGAAATAAAAAAAATAGGCTTATTAGCATCCAATAACACTTGTAAATATCGCTTATACGAAAGTTTTTTTGATCAAAGAAATCTTCACATCATACACCCTAAAAAACAAGATGAGGTCGCTAAACTAATCGAAGAAGTAAAGGTCAATGGAAAAAATTCAAGGTCTACAAGAACGGCTCAAAGATTAATAGACGAATTCAAAGAATATGGCGCTGAATGTGTAATACTTGGTTGTACAGAAATTCCAATTGCTATTGAAGGAAGTAATAATGATTTAATTTTGATTGACAGTAATCAAATTTTAGCAACAGAATCAATTGAACAAATTAAAAGTCTCAAATGATAAGCACATTAATCATAACGTCTACAACTCTTAGGCATAAATATTTTGCTATTAAAATTCTCAAGGAAATTCCAGATTCGAAAGTTATTTTTGAAAAACGAAATAGAAAAAAATACTATCAAGTAGAGAATAGTAATATTATGGATATTCATTTTGAAAAATTATTCAAAGCAGAAGAAAAAGCTTTCAAATCCTTTGTAAAGGAAAATGCAGAAATTTTAAATTCGCGATTATTAAGAGTTATAGAGCCAGGAGAAATTAACCTAAAGGAATCAATTGATTATCTCTACAGCCTTAAACCAAATTCTATTGCTCTATACTCTGTTTCAATTCTAAGAGATGATATTATAAAAAGATTCAGAGGAAAACTTTTTAACGTCCACGCTGGCCTGTCTCCTTATTATCGAGGAACTGCCACAAACATTTGGCCCATAATAAATAAAGAACTTGAATACATAGGAATGACTATTCATCATATAGATAAAGGTATAGATTCTGGAGGATTAATACTACAAGATAGACCTAATTTAGTTCCAAAAGATGATAGTCATACCATGGCATGTAAAAATACAAAATTAGTCACTGATATGATGATAAAAGTAATTAGACAGAATAATATTTTCGGTAAGTTACCTAATATAAAGCAAGATTTATCAATTGGAAAGCAATATTTTTTTAAAGACTTTACAACAAATACAGTTCTAGAGTTAAATAGACTGCTTGAAGATGATATAGTATTGGAATACATAAATAATAGAAGGTCTGTCGAGTTGATTCAATGGTGAATAAACTAAATGTTGTTTGGATATATGTTGACTCAGTGCGCAGGCATCATTCATCAGATGAAGCAATTCTGCAAGGGGATGACAGATCTAGACTAGATTATATGGATGAATTTTCAAAGGAATCCGTAGAATTTATAAACACTGTAACCAGTGCACCAAGTACTCAAATGTCAATCAGTGCAATGGCATCTAGTCTACCTTCTTATTATATTGCTTCCACATTTGAAGACTATTTTAATCAACAATTTCTAGTCAGCAATCTAATCCAAAGTGTAAAGAAAAAGAATATAGAGATCTGCGGTTTTCTACAAAGTAGAAGGAATAGAGAATTTCATCAAAAAATCTTCGCTAATGTAAAAAAATCATTCTGGCCAAAAGGTTATTCACATAATGACTATTGGTCAAACGAGCAAATTAATAATTTAATTCGCTCAACATTGAACAAAATTACTGACACCCAAAAGTTATTCTTTGTCAACTATAATTGCCGTAATGATCCTAAAACTAGTTTTTATGTAAAGGAAGCTATACAGATGTTTAGATCTGCGGGTTTTTCAAAAGACAATACAATTATAATATTAACATCAGATCATGGATATCCTAAATTTGAAGAACCAACAGGCAGGCCAGAGTATTACATAAAAAATAAATTAACACACGATTTAATCTTAAGTGATGACAATATAATGATACCTCTATTGATTCAATTTCCTAATTGTCCAGAAGGAATGAAGGTTGATACTACTGTCTCTAGCCTTGATATATTTCCAACAATACTCGACTTGTTAGGGATTAAAATCAATGCTTACATAGAAGGTATTTCCTTATTAGATCTTATAAGTGCTAAATCAAACATAAAAAGTAAGTTTCACGATAGATACTTCCGAACAGATAGTCGACTAGCATTCCAAAGTGGTAAAGCTACTTCAATAAGAAATCATACATATAAATACATATTCTATGCAGATAATATTCGCAATAAAGGTCCTGAAGAATTTTTTAATATCGCAAATGATCCATTAGAAAATCATAATTTAATTAATTGTGAAGAGACAGTAATAAAGGATAAAATCAAATTATTTAGAACTTATTTTAATCACAGCGAGGACACAGCTGCTGAGTTCATAAAAAAACTACAAATCAAAAGAAATTCTACTAAGTTAAATAAATTATATAGAAGAGTAAATCTTTCTCTGCCATTCATTATACAGGAACCACTTTTTATAATGACTTTCTTAAAAGAATTCATTATAGACATTTCAAAATATATAAAAAATATTTTTAATAAGAGTCCAAAGTATAAAAATAGATAAGTAACTTAAAGAAATATTAAGTTGTAGTAATCAAATCAGCGCTATAAAATTAGTAAATAGAATACATGATTAGTACCTTTATGTATTTAAGCAAAGTATTAAATAGTAAGTCTATTAAAATTCATCAGCCATAGCAGAAAAGTAAACAACCGTGTCATGTATTAAGGGTTTTTCTTGAAAATTCACAAAATAGTTACTCCGAGAAAAACTTCTTATTCTGAATAAGTAATCTGTATAGTCGAAATGTCAACAGCACCAGCAGCTAAACCAGCAACTAAAACAAAAGACTCAATTAAAAAAACTATCAATGCATCTACTCAAGCTCGTTTCACAACTAGCAAGCTCATTCAGAACTTGGGTTCATCTAATGATGGAGTTCAGTTCAACTTTATATCTGAGTTAAGAACTGTTCATGGTCGAGATTAAATAACTTTTGTCTTGCGTAAATGTCTCTAAGACGATTATGCAGGGTTAACAAATAGGAGTTAAGCCAATAGATCTAATAATAACATTCCTATGTACTTAAATGTGTTAATAAATCCCTGTTTAAAATAAATTGGGAATATAAATAATAAGTCAGAGCTTTATATTTAAAGCTTGTCCAAGGCCCCCTCAAGGGAAATGAACGCAACAATTAACCTTGACAATAACCCATAAGCAAGTTACCAGCATATCTTTTAACAAAAATGTTGAAGAACAAAATAAAGGAAATTAATGTTGTAAAGTAATTGAATAGAAATAAATGAAATAAATATAAATCAAAATAAATTTAATTTATAAAAATAGAATTAAATATAATTAACAGATAATGAATAGTACAGATTAATTAGCAGAAGCTGAAGCCGTCAGTAATTAGACCTATTGCATAAAGAGCGTTAATGGTGCATCTTTTGGAAAATTGATTTTTAATCGATGCCTCCACTACCACAACTTATACACTCAACTCCACAAGGAGGTACAATCCACAAATATGAATTAAGTGGTGGAAAAAGGTCATTCATGAGATTTCTAGGATGCTACCTTGGCTCATGTAAATTTTGTAATGACCTCAACGAGGCTAGCGACTATATCAGTAGTATTGAAAGAACAAAATAGCAGTCATAATTCTCATGAAATCAATGTACTATTAGAATTTCTTTTAAGACTCTAGTATATGAAATAATCTACTTATAAATTTTAATCTCATTGAGATTGATCTAACACATGATTCTTTCTTTTGCTTGCTAATAATTTATTTTCCGTTGGCCCTAAAGCTTAATTAATAATGTCATTATATTCCATTATCCATCTATCCAAAGTATTTTATCAACCTCATGATGAAGCTGCAGGCAATAAGCGCAACGTCCAATCTTAAAAAGCTGCTCATTACATCTATGAGAACTTGCTAAAAGTACTGCTGAATCAGGTAATAAAATATTATAAGAATGCCAGTGCAAAACACTAAGTCCCGCATTTAAATATTTACGATGCCTTTATCATTTAAATCTTTTGTAGGAGTAATTGTATGCCAACCTAATTAGGCAACAGGATTATTTGACTCACTAGATAGTAGGTGCATTACATCTCCACCTGCAGCATATGCCATTAATTCTGCACCTAAACATACACCCAAAAAAGGTATTTCAGCAATTAAGATCTTTTTGATTAATCAAATTTCTGGTTTAAGGCAAGGTTATATTGGATTATCTATATCTTTTATTCCCATTGGACCACCAAGAATAAGAACACAGTCGCTATAATCAAGGTCGTTTATAAATTCGTCTAAATAAGTACGGCATGTAACTATTTTATAATTATACTGTTTTGCTATTAATTGAAATAGTCCTGGCCCCTCACGTTCAATATTTTGATAAACGATTAAACGCCTCATCAGAAAAAATTTAGAAAACATATACCATTTTCTAATTAACTAGATGCTGAAGTATAAAAACGCAGAGCATATTTCCAAAATAATATACTAATAATAAAAAGACTTATAGAAAAAACTAATGATAATAAAATGTTTTGATGTCCTGAAGTGCCAATTAAAGCTTGAGCTGGTACTGTTGTAAGAAAAGCTATTGGAAAAACAAAGGTAAAAATTGTTCTTAATGATGGTGGATAAGCTGTTAAAGGATATCGTCCTGCTACAAGAGTCGATCTAAGGACTTCATTAATATTCCATACTTTAACAAACCAAATACTCGTAGTAGCAAGAATAAACCAAATACTATACAATAAAATAAAACTTGAACAAATCGCTGTAATAGCATAGATTATTTCTAAATTACCGATAATAATATTATTTTTACTTAAACCGACAAAAATAAGAATTACTCCAGCAATAAATGAAGGCATTCCCCAAGGAGAAATTTTTCTTAAAGACAACCAAAGCTGACTATTAATTGGCTTAAGTAAAACATAGTCTAAAGTACCATCTTGAATATGCTTAACAATTTGACTTAAGTTAGGATGCAATATTGAAATAGTTAATGCTTCAAGCAATGTATATATGCCAACTATAATTAAACTTGAATAAAAATCCCATCCTCCAACATTGCTACCTTGCTGATAGAATAAAAACAATGTAAATATTGTACCTGCAATATTCCCTATAAGAGATATTATCTCGACAATTACATTGAGTCTATATTCTAGTTCACTAGCAATGCTAGTTATCCAAAATGTATAGATTATGTTTAGCATAAGATTTTATTAATGTATATTTATTGGATCAAGCACCCATTGCTGAGTAATGTCTGATTGCTATTTTCCATGTAATTATACTTATTGAAAATAATAAAATAAACCACCCTATTAATCCAGTAAAGCCTAAAAATAGAGAAACATCTTGGCCAGATAGCAATCTTGCTGGAAATGACATAATATAAGGGTAGGGAGTGATATAAGCAATTTTTTTTATTATTTCCGGAAATGTCTCTAATGGAGCTACAAGCCCAGAAAGGAAAAGATAAGGTATTAATAACAATCTTTCAATTGCACTAGCCCTATCATTATAAAAACAACACATGCAGAATATCCAATGTAGAAGAAATCTTACCCAAAAGGCTAACATTATGGCAATTATTCCAAAAATCAAGCTAGAAAGGCTAGGTAACCAGAATGAGTAAGGTATAATAGAAAATATAATAATAAGCATAATAACTACTATGGGTATCCTTGTAAATTGCTCCGCCAAATGAGAAGTAACATATCTCCAAAATGGTGTAATGGGTTGTAAGAGATAAGGAGATAACTTTCCGTCTAAATGATCTTCCTCAAATGTAATCATTACCCATACAGCTGTAAATTGTCGGACAATAAAAGCAGAAATAAAATACCTTTTTAAGTAGTTTAATTCTAAATAATTAACCAAAGGGTTCTCAATCCCTGTCCATAGAGCTAACATTATTAAAGGAAGCAATCCCGAAACAGCCCATAAAGTAATTTCGGCTCGATACTCCAGCATTAATGCATATTGACTTGAAAATAGTGAGAATATTATTCTACTAAATTGAAATAGCTTTTTCAAATAAATAGTTAGCATAAATATCTAATTTAGGATAAGAGACGCCCAATCAACTGTTCAATTGGAGGGTCAGTAATTTCAAGATCTTTTATGGGAAACTTAATTAAAAGTGATGAGATCTTACTTGTAAGATCATTACGAGGAATTAAAAGCCTTACAAAATTTTTATCGTATTCTACGACTTCTCCATATTCAGATAATTGTTCTATTGGTTGAGGACTGTTCAATTCGATAATTACTGACCTACTAGGTGATAGTTTTTGTATTAAATCCTGTAAGAGACCATCAAAAAGTAGTCTGCCTTTATCAATCAACAAAACTCTTCTACAAAGTGATGTAATGTCTGCCATATAATGACTTGTCAAAATTATTGTTGCTCCATATTTCCGATTATAATTTGACAAAAATTGTCTGACCCTTACCTGCGCATTAATATCTAAACCTAGTGTTGGCTCATCAAGAAATAAAATGGATGGTCTGTGTAGTAAAGCTGCTAACAGCTCAGCTTTCATTCGTTCACCTAAAGACAACTTTCTTACAGGCCTGTACAACTCATCACCAAGATCAAGCATAGAAGCTAGCTCGTATGTACGATTTGAACATTCCTTTTCACTTAATCCATAAATTGCCGCATTCACTTTTATTGAGTCTAAAGGGGGCAAATCCCATATTAATTGTTGCTTTTGCCCCATTACAAATGTAATTTGTCTAAGAAATTTTTTATCCCTGGTTAAAGGGGAAAATCCAGCTACCCTCAAATATCCCCCACTGGGATGAATAAGACCACATAGCATTTTTAAAGTAGTTGTTTTGCCAGCTCCATTCGAACCAATAAAACCAACCATTTCTCCTTTAGCTATTTTGAAATTAATATTGTCAACTGCCAAGACTTCTTTTGTTCTTCGATAGATAAAATGATTAACTGTACCTGCAATACCAGGCTTTTTAGCAGCAACTCTGTAACTCTTAGAGAGAGCGCGAACCTCAATTTTGGACATAATTAAGGTTAGTTCAATACTCTAAGAACATATATAAACCAATTTATTGAGAAAAACTATTTAAACCAAAAAATTATTTCGAATCGAGGCATAGGTGCATATACACTAATAAGTCTAAATATAACCAAGTTTCGTATTGTAAACAACATATTGTAGTATTCTTTTTAAATCCTGTCATACCAAGGGGTTTACGTCCTAGTACACCTGTGCTACAAGTATTTGTGGAATCCCTACCGTAATTAGTATTAAAATCAAAACTGGCTCTAAAAAGTGCTCAGCACCAATTGCCTTAATTAAAGAAAATTGTTCCAATAGCTCATGGGCAAAGAACGGTTAAAACAATTTAGTTCTTTGAATTTGGCCGATGAGGCTAGAAGAGAGGATGATGTTCAGGATAAAAATAATGTTCAAACGCAGAATTCTCCACTGCCGAATAATCAACTATCAGGTGGTTTACTTGGTTGGTACTCAGTAATTTCTAGTAAAAGCCTGGAAAAAGGTAAGCTTTATTCATTTTCAATGTACAATGAGCCACTAATATTATATAGAGATAAAGACTCACAACCGAAATGTATAAAAGATTTATGTCCACATCGTGGCTCATCTTTTATTGGAGGTCAAATTGTAGGAGATGAGTTGATTTGTCCATACCACGGGGCCAGGTATTCATCAACTGGTGAATGTACAAATCTGGATCGAATAACTTGCCAACATATTGTTGATTCAAATTATGATAACTATGCTAAGAAGATACATTTATACCAATATCCAGCTATTGAAAAAAATGGATATATATACATCTATTATAATGGAAAAGCGAATACTAATTTAAATGATTTTGATATAAAGAGTTCAGTCGAAGATTCATATATAGAATCATATGGATTCAAAACATCAGAATATGAATATGAAGAGGTAACCGTTGACTTTAAATGTGATTGGACAAGAATCATTGAAAATCATCTAGATATACTTCATATTTTTTGGGTGCATGGAAATACAATACCCGATAAAGATGTAAATAGGAATATAATTACTAGCTTTAATCAAAAAATAATAAGAGATACAAACCAAATAGAAAGTAAATATAATCACAAAGATAAAGAAAAAGGAGAGTTTATAACTATTAAATTTATTCCCCCAGGGAGAATTGTTATTTATAAAGGTTCACCAGATACAGCTAGATATGTGCAAGTACTTGACCATGTTCCATTAGCAAAGAATAGAGCAAGAGTAGTTGTAAGGCATTATAGAAAATTTATGAAGAACAAGCTGCTTACAAAATTAATTTTATTCAGGCAATTACAGCAAAGAATCTTTTATAAAGTTTTTTCAGAAGATTACATGATCTTAAAGACACAGACATTTAATCAACAAATGGGATATGTAGAAAAAGATAATGTCAAGCTATTAGGAGAGGACAAAATGGTTCAATACTATTGGGATTGGTTACAAAATGCACTAATAAATGATAATCCATGGCAATTACACCCAACAGACACTCATACCAATGCAGTTCATCATGATATGCCCATGCTTTATCCTCCAGAAAATAAAACACTTTCCAAGCGGAACGACAATAATATATTGATTAATTTGATAATAAGAGCCCTAATACCAATAGGTCTTATTATGTTATTGATATAGACAGGAAATAGATAAATTCATATGTATAATTGCTTTAATAATCTAATATAAATTAAATTTGCTATAGTTTAAAGATAAAGATGATTTTATCAAATGGCTCAAGAGAAATCACGTCCTGCTTGGATTAATTGGGCATTTCTCGGAATCTTTATATGGAGTAGCATCCAATTATATGTAATGTGGAGCTATAGATTAGGCTAACTCAAACATGATACTAGTATTTAATGTCTAAATCAAAATGGCTAGAAATAAAAAATGTGCAGGCATATATAGACAATAATATTGTATTTAATTCATTGAATCTTGATTTATATTTAAATGACAATACAATTGTAATTGGACCAAATGGATCTGGTAAAAGTACTCTAGTTAAACTTATTAATCGAAGTATTTACCCTATAGCAAAGAATAATTCATACATTAATTTATTTGAAAGCAAAGTTAAAAATATCTGGGACTTAAGATCAAAAATTGGGCTTGTATCTACTGAAATTGAAAATAGAATTAATTCAAAGCATACAGTTTATGATGTAACATTTTCAGGATTTTATGGGGTATATTCTTTAACCCAAAATTTACTTCCCAATTCAGAACAGAACTATATTATCAATGAAACATTAAACAACCTAGATCTTACTGATGTCAAAACTAAAAGATATGCAGAGCTTTCAGATGGTCTTAAAAAAAGAACAATTATAGCCAGATCATTAGTTCATAAACCTAAAGTCCTTATATTTGACGAGCCAACATCCATGTTAGACATAAAATCAAAACAATGTCTTTTATCAATACTTAGTGAATTAAGTCATAACGGAACAACACTTTTAATGATAACGCATGACATGTCAAATATAATAAAAGAGATCTCACGCATTATATTTATGAAAGCGGGAAAAATAATTGATGAAGGATCACCAGCTAAGCTACTTACTACTGATAAGTTAAGTAAGCTTTATGACATAGAAATATCAGCTAATCAACTGAAAAGCTATATTAAGAATTAAAGAAAATTAAAAACTATCCATATTTATAATGATCTAACTAAAGATAATAATAAAAATAATAATTCCAAAGAAATATAATAATAGCTTTTTATGTTTATTAATTATTACTTTCGATAAAAATTTATTTTCTATTCTTTGAATACCCGAGCCATAGTTTTTACCACATTTGGAGCATATAAGTTTTCCAGCCAGTGCCCTGTCTGCGACAAATCTTTGACCACCACACCAATTACATTTTTTAGTTTTCATAGCAAGTTATAATAGAGGTGAATATTTAATTAAAAATGAGCTAGCGAAGATGACAAACTTCATTAGATAGAAATCTTTCAAGGTGAAAGCCAAGGTTTTAAAAATTCGAGTGGTTTAGCCATATTGGATGAATAAGAAAGTAATGAATTGGATTTATAATAATATAAAATCTCATTTTGACCAGACAATATGATTGTAGCCCCTCTTTGTGTTAAATACTTGATAGTTGGAGTATAAGTATTCCAGTTGCCTAGTATTTCAACCATATTTATAAGTCTACGCGTAGCAAGCTCAAATGGTCGTTGATATCCTTTCCCACAAATCCGGCTGAAATTTCTGCAACTAAATTTTAATTTATTATTTATTACTATCTCATCATCATCGCTGAAGATCTGATTAGCTTTTAAATCTCCAACATATCCTCTTAAAACTTCTTTTATTGTTTTAGGAGATCCTATACCTGTACACATTAATAATAAATTAAATAAAGGGTTAATTGATAGATCAAGGCCACTATTTAAATTAAGTTGATTATGAATATAGTTATTTGGAACTACATCTACATCTGAAAAGTCTAAACCGGTAAAATTACAAAATATCTTTTTAGAATCTTGATTTCCAATTCCTAATATTTTTAATTCGATTTTAGACTTTTTCAATATAGGCTTATATTTACAAATTAACTGGGCGTATTCAATGCTATCAAAGTCGGCAAATGAGCCCATAATAATTATTAGTTTCAAATTTTCACTATTAATATAATTATTGTTTAATGAATATTCTCTAAATATTTCTATAATTTTTGGAACATCAGCATTGAGACTTGAATTTAAGTTATTCATAATGTTTATTATTTATGTAAATTGGCTAAATTCATATTTTTTATTTGATTAAATTTCTATACTACAAGAGGTTTGAAACTTGTAAATAAAGGATCTTCTATATACTAAGTTATACTAAGAAAGTAATAGCCTATCAATTGATGCATGATCTAACAAAGGCGATCAACAATCATCTCTCCTGTGAGTTTCAGGCTAGTCATACATATCTTGCAATGTCAATTTGGCTAAGAGAAAAAGATCTTGCTGGTTTCTCGTCATATATGCAAACAAAAAGCCAAGAGGAAAGAGGACATGCTGATCGGTTAATAGGGTATCTAGTTGATTGTGATGAACAGGTTGAACTACCGAGTGTAGAGGCCCCTCAAAGAAGTTGGACTTCGACTCAAGCAATCTTTGATCAAGTTTATGAAATGGAGCAAGCAGTAACAGCCTCTATAAACCGTATCTATGCAATAGCGGAGCAAGCAGGAGAACGAAGTGCAACTGCAATGCTCGATTGGTTTGTAGCAGAACAACTTCAGGAGGAAGCAGAAGCAAGGTTCGTGCGAAAAAGACTTCGGCTGGCTGGTGAAAATAGTGCGGCTTTACTTCTTCTAGACCAACAGTTCTTAGATGGAACAGCATTAACGACGGTAAAAGGTGGCCCAGGTGGCTAAGGAATTATCTTATGGGGAGTCCTGTACGTAATATCTCGATATTTAGACATAACAAACTTATTCATTAACTATATTAATTTTGACAAACTAATATAGTTAATGATAATTACTATGAACCATTGCTAACATTTAGTTTTGACCGGTTAATTGCTTTATTAATTGTTTAAACCTCGATACAAGTTTCTTTTATGAGCATTCACATCTCAACAGCTCCTATGTATCAAATGATACATAGGCAAGCGTCTTATCGTCAAAGAAATCGCAACAATTAACTGCTATTGAGAATCGGTTGCAAAAGTGGTGCTCATTCGTATATGTTGAGATCACTTCTCAACAAATGTCCGATTCGTTAAAGATGACTTTCTGTTTCATGACAGATGACCCGATGATTCCTGTAAGGATTCCAACTGGTCAATCTGTACTAGTTGATCCATCTCCGAAAGGAAGTGGTAGGTGTATTGAAGTAATGGAAGGCATAGCTCGTGTCTATTGCCCATGTGAAGAAACTGAAGGAATGACCCTTGCGTTTCTTCAATCAGGAGACAAATTACAAACTGAAAGATTGTGCAGTGAAGGTGTATGTGTTGAAGCGCTTACCCCACTTAGTTTTACAACAAAGAATGGTGATTCTAATGACCTAGGGTTTGATCCAGTGAACGAATGGACACTTCAGTTACTACGAATAAGGCACTTAGGCAATGCAGAACAAAGACTACAAGCTTTATTTGCATTATTAGTTAATAGATTGGGGAGAAGATGTGGAAATTGGTGTCATCTACCATTTAGACTTACACATGAGCGAATTGGAGAATTAATTGGGTCAACTCGTGTAACTTCTACAAGATTAATTTCAAGACTAAGAACAGCCGATTTGTTAAATGTTCCCAATGGAGAGCCAATTTTACGTGTTGCACCAACTCTTATAGAAACTTCTCCATTTTCAATCCTTGCTGCATGATTAAAAATGTCTAACCAAATTGGAAAATTCGATGATTCATCCCAAAGCAATCGAAATGGAAGAAAAGTAACAAAGAAAAAAGAATGCAAAAAATCAAAATGTACTAAATGGAAAGGTGGAAAATGTAAATGCGGAAAGAATTTCTAAATTGTTAAACTAATGGGCAAGGTATTGCATTTGGAAACAACAACCCACAATGCCCATATCTAAAATTTACTTTACATCTATCACCACTAGTTAACGTTGTTGAAATTGGATGCCATACTCTAAGAATCTGATTGCATATTTCTACTCTAAATATCCAATGGCTACCAAAAAACTCTCTTCCTTGAACTAAACCTGATCCATTTGGGTGTGGTTCAATTTGAAGTCCTTGTTCATCTAACATTAACTCAGTAGAAGAGCCTTTGCTTAATTGATCAGGTTTAGCAATAGTACCTATAGGTGTTAAGAGGTGGTCCCCTTTAAATTGAACAGGCAAAACATTTCTTTGTAAAACAAAACGTCCAACAAAAGGCGTAGCAGGTTGGTTAACTAATTCAGTTGGCGTAGAACACTGATGTAATTCGCCATCTTGCATAACTGCAACTCTGTCACATATAGCCAAGGCTTCCTGAGGATCATGAGTAACAAAGATTGCGCTAGCTGAGCAGGACTTAAGAACACCAGAAAGTTGACTTCTAAGCCTATGACGCACTTCCACATCTAAATTAGAAAAAGGTTCATCTAAAACAACAAGAGAAGTTCCAGGTGCAAGAGCTCTTGCCAAAGCAAGACGTTGTTTTTGACCTCCAGATAGTTCATGTGGAAAACGACATTTGTATTCTGAAAGGCCAAGCAAATCAAATAACCATTCTGCCCTTGATGGGTCCTGACCTCTACGTAATCCGAAACATGCATTAGACCAGGCATCTAAATGAGGAAAGAGTGCATAATCCTGAAAAACCATTCCAACCCCTCGACGCTCAGGAGGTAAAGAATAAGAAGGTGATGCAACCACTTGATCATTAATGGATATAATTCCCTTATTAGGTATTTCAAATCCTGCTATTAACCTAAGCAAAGTTGTTTTGCCACAACCAGATGGGCCTAATAAGCCAACAAGTTCTCCTTGACCAAGATTAAAATCAATAGATTTAAGTGACCATCCGTCATCAATAAAAGAAGCTCCATAATGGTGCCAGAGATTCTCAATTTTTATTCTTGTATCAACCAATTTCAATAGGGGAGATGTGGAATTGTGATTGTTTTTTAATTAAACGGCTTAAAGAATAAATCAGGAAGCTCGAATTAAAACATGGTAGATCCTCTAATAAAATGAAAGCGATGAAAACCAGAGTCTCGAAGGCAATCGTTGAATCAAGAAGAGGATACTAAAATAATTTAAAATGATTTATTACTAAGGATAGTATAAAACATTTCGAGTAACAAATCACTAATATATTTAATAAATGATTTACATATATTCTAGAGATAGCTCAAATTGATGCTGCTATAGGAGTTGGATAAGAAATACAGACAAATTAAAATCAGGAGAGAGGGTGAGATGTATAAAATGATACGAATGGTTGTATCCTCTGTTTCAAATCATATTAAATGTTAATCAGTTTCAAGCAAATAAATACCTAATAACGCAAAAAAACATAAAGAATTTTATTTTAAAGAACTAAATGATAAAGATAACTTACGAAGTATATAATAAAATGAATTGGGTAGTAGAAATTAGTGAAGCCTTCCATCAATAAAACAACAAGCAGAATAGATGCCTTTTTATGGGTTCCTTTAATTGTCTTATTTATCTATTTAACAAATAAATACGGGCTAGAAGTTATAAGAAGTAATGTTGAGAATATGGGCATATGGGCTCCTCTTGGTATATATACACTAAGGTTCTCAAGTATAGTTATCCCTGCTCTACCTAGCACAGCTTATTCAATTCTTGCAGGAGCTTTATTAGGCTTTAAAAAAGGGCTAGTAATTATATGTATTGCAGATTTATCATCATGTATCTTAAGCTTTTATATTTCGAGATTATATGGCAAGGAAATTGTAAAAAGATTAATTGGAGGGAAGTTTATATCTAGAGTAGAAAATATAAGCAACAATCATCTCGAGAATAATTTTTTCCTCATGACAGGTTTGCTTATGACTGGTTTATTTGATTTTGTCTGTTATGCGGTAGGTTTAACTAAAACTAAATTTCAAAAATTTCTTCCTGCCTTAATTATTAGTATATTATTATCAAACCCTCCTATAGTAGCTTTAGGTGCAGGTATTTTGGAAGGAGGTAGAAGATTTTTATTGCTAGGTGTCTTTGGTGTATTTCTAATAGCAGTGATAACTGGTAAACTTAAAAAGTCCTCATTAGAGAACTAATTAAACAATTATTGGTAAAATGAATAAATCAGAACGTGCAGAATTAATTTTAAAGAAACTAAATGAGTTATATCCTGAGACACCTATACCACTAATACATAATGATTCCTTTACACTACTAGTGGCTGTAGTTTTAAGTGCTCAATCCACTGATAAAAAAGTAAATGAAATTACCAAGAATCTATTTAAATTAGCATCAACACCCCAAGAGATGATTTCGTTAGGCAAACAAAATATATATTTAACCATAAGAGAGTTGGGACTCTCAAAACAAAAATCTAATTATCTTTATGAATTATCTGAAATAATAGAGCATAAATATTTAGGTGAAGTCCCAAAAAATTTTAAAGACTTAGAGTCTCTACCTGGGGTAGGACATAAAACTGCAAGTGTAGTTATGGCCCAAGCATTTGGATTCCCAACATTCCCTGTTGATACGCATATCCACAGATTAGCTCAAAGATGGGGTTTGACCAATGGTAGAAACGTCATACAAACAGAGAAAGATCTAAAAAGAATCTTTCCAAAAAATTCATGGAACAAATTACATTTGCAAATGATATTTTACGGACGGAGCCACTGTACAGCTCGAGGTTGCGATGGAACTATCTGTAGTCTCTGTAAAAGTCTCTATCCAAATCGTATAAAGCCCATAAAGGTATATAAACCTTAGTCAATAATAATAGGAAATAAAAATTTATTCTAAAATAATAAAAATATAAGTATTATTACTACTACCTTCGAGAAAAGGTAAGCGATATAAGAAGACTGGTTTATTCATTCCATGTTAATTAGAAGAACAGCATCCCCTACTTGGGAAGAATCATCAATTGCTAGCCAGAAACTAGGCTTAAGTGAAAACACACTTAATTCATGGCGTGATTGTGGTTATTTAGAATCAGAAAAGCACTGGAAATATTTTTTTAATGGTTCTAGAAGAGCAATTATGTATAACCTGGAGCAATGTTCTCTAGAAATTACCAGTTGGTGGGGAACTGACACTCTAAAAAATAATTAATTGATCCAAGAAGATCATTAGATCAACAAATGTCCAAATAATTCGCTAGAACCTGAAAAGAAAGATCTTGATTATGAAGCTTGCCATTAGCGGGGCCTCAGGTAAAACTGGTTATCGCATTGCAGAAGAAGCATTAGCTGAAGGGCATGAAATTAAGCTCATTACAAGAAAAAGCTCTGAACTTCCAACTACTATTCGTGATCAAGAAAGGTTTGCACTAGAGCTTGACAATGAAAAGGGACTAGACACTGCTCTAGATAGTTGTGATGCATTATTAATAGCTACAGGGGCAAGGCCATCTATTGATTTAACTGGACCAGCAAGAATTGATGCCCTTGGTGTAAAGAGTCAAATTGCAAGCTGCAAAAGAGTTGGTGTAAAAAGAATCGTTTTAGTTAGTTCGTTATGTGCTGGTCGATGGCAACACCCACTTAATTTATTCGGTTTGATCCTTATATGGAAAAGGGTCGGAGAAAGGTCGCTAGAAGAAAGTGGACTCGACTGGACGGTGATTCGACCAGGTGGATTATCAGAAAAAGAAGATAACTTAAGTAACGAAGGTATCCTTTTTACAGGTCAGGACAAGCAGGAAGATGCAACTATTCCTCGAAGACTAGTTGCTCGCTGTTGTATTGAAGCATTAAGAACCCCGAATTCAATTGGTCGAATAATTGAAGTGACAAGTAACTCAGAACTGGATCCAGTAACAATGAAAGATGCCATTGCAGGATTCAGCTAGAAAAGTTTTAACCTGGTTTTGAAAACAGGAGAAACCTATGAATACAAATGCCAAAGTTGACGCATTGCAATTAATGCTCACTGACTTAAGAACTCGTAATGAACCCATTAGACATAAGGCTGCATTCAGAGGATGCCAACCAGAGTTTCAAACTCTTGTTACGAAATTGATTGAACAGTTAGAGACAGAACTTTCAATAGAGAAAAAACTCCTTAGAGAGAAGGTAATTGGCAAATAAGTAATTTAACTCCCAATTATTTACAAAATGGTAAATAATCAAATGGAATCAATCAAATATTAGCCAAGTTCCAAGCATGCAAGTCCGTATACATTACTCATTGATATTGGTGGTTGATACCCTCTATACATTCTTAGAGTTTGAGAAGTAGCTTTGAAACCACATGCTTCAAATAAAGGTGAAGCTTGAGGATTTAATCCTGGAGAATCTAAAATAACTACACCTGGATGTTTTTTAACTAGTTTGGAAAGTAGTAAAAGTGCAAGTTCTGATGAATCTGCTAATAAGGGGCCAACTCTCCAGCCTTCACCTTTACGTAACAGACAGGGTCTTATTCTGCCAAATCCATGGCAAGAACCATTGCCATCAACAAGGGCCAAGACTTTGCCAGCTGGATGGTGTAACCAATCAGATAAAAAATGTGGTCTAGGACTAGGTTCTCTAGTTTCATCATATGCTTGAACTACATTTGATGGGATTTGATCATCTTGAAGTATTTGTAGGCCTTCATAACTTTTATCTAGGTCAAATTGTTGATCTAGATTACAGTCATCACTCAGAGATTGCCAACGAGTAGTTTGTGATGAAGGCACAAAACCCCAACCAGAATAATCCTCTACTCGATCAAGCGCTGCCTCAAGACCAATGCAAGGCAAATCAATCAAATGATTAATTGCATGTTTCCAAAGTTCAACACCATAGCCATTACCCCTATGTTCTTTGACAACTAAAAAAAGACCAATGAATCCATATGATTGATTATATTTAACTCCAGCAATACAACCAATTGGTTTTTTGTTAATTGATCCTACCCATAAACCTTGCTGGTCTGTATGACGATAAATACCAAGGTCACCTGCTCCAGGAGCAAAACCTTCTTTCCTTGACCATTTAGTTATCAATGGAATGTCACTATCTTTAAGTGGACGAATATGAAAATTAAAAGTCATTTTGATTCAGTTATCGAAACAAATCTATGAAAGGGTGTCAACAAAATAGTTAAACGTAAAAATGAAATAAGCAACTAAAAGATAAAAGACAATTGCCTTAATATCATTTAAAGGTAATGATAATGGTGAAGATTGTTGATTATATAAATAATTTGCAAAAAGATAAAAATAAATGTGACTTATCGAGAGAGAGTAATTGTAATTATTCATTGGTATCATTGTAGGGATATCTCTGATAAGTTTCTGCATACAAGTTAGGTGCAATCACCAAAAACAAGTACCACCAAATAATTACACCTGCAGAAACAAATAAAGTCAATACTATATTTTTAATCATTAACCAACAGGCAAGTATTATTACTGCTCCAGTTAATACAATTGACCAAGGTTGACACCATGGTGGTTTAGATTCCCAATACTGGGCCACTAGATTCTATCAAGTATCAATCTCATTCTAACTTAAACCTTTCTAATTTCACCAGATGAGAAAAGCCTAACCAGGTCCTCATATCCTCCTACAAAGTTGCCATCAATAAATACCTGTGGGAAAGTAGAAGATTGACTTCTTTTTACAAAAGATTGATAAATATCATCATTGTCTACAGTCTTGGCAAAATATGGGATATCTGATGATCTCAACATTCTTAAGGCTCTTGCTGACCATGGGCAATTTGGTAAAACAGCAATTTCAAGTCGCTGATTTTCACTATTTGAACTTTTAGCAGGAATTAAAGGATGAGTTTCATCTCTATTCAATAAACCAACCAAAATATCTGCTCCTTTAAGAACCAAAGTGCCTTCCTCAAGATGACCTCCCCAAACTTGACAGTCACTATCAGAAAGACTTAGGTGAAGATGAACCCCATTTGGTGTAAACATCCCATTGAGGGTAATTATCTCTAAGTTCCCTTCAAGAACAGTTGGTTCTGACTTGCCTGGGCATTGAAATGCTGCTCTGGCAAGGTTACCGACAACACCAAGAACAAAACCAGATGAATTCTCATTTTGGCCGACCAACTCAATTGTTTTTCTTAGGTCGCTACCTGGATCAAGCTTTAAGGGCAATGAGCGCATTACTAACTCGTTATCATTGGAAAGATTAAGGGTTGGCAAGTCAAAATGCCTTCTTGCAATGGGGTTGATTAACTAGTCCTTATAGAAAAGAAATTTTTTTCTCTGAAATCCTCTGAAAGGCTAATTAAAAAACCAATTGATAAGAAAAAGATTATAGGCTCAACTGCCCTCCATTCTGCGAACGATATAGGTCATAGCGATAAGAGAGCCAGCTAAAACCAAAAGTAAGAAAAGAGTCATTGGTGGCATGAAAGTTGGTTGGTTGATACCATCGCATCAATGAATGGTAAGTGCAAATTATCGGTGATTTAATTATAAGAATATGAATACAAAAACAGAACTCGCCCCTCTCAACGAAAAACCAACATGTCCACATTAAGGTATTGGGCTAATGCACTGACAGTTTTACGAGCAATTTCTGGCCTGCCCTTAATACTTGCTTTGTGTTTTGGAAATTTTGAATTTGCATGGATCTTATTCCTTATTGCAGGGCTTACTGACTATGCAGATGGCAAGCTTGCTCGTAAAGCGGGGGGTGGAACCAGTTGGGGAGCAAGACTCGACCCTCTATCAGACAAAATCCTAATTTCTGCACCATTGATATGGTTAGGAAGCGAGGGTGTCTTACCAATATGGTCAATATGGTTAATAGTTACAAGAGAGTTAGTTGTCTCATTAAGACGTTCTAGAGAAAAAGATGGCGTCCCTGCATCTATAGGTGGAAAACTTAAAACTCTTCTCCAATTTATGTCCATTTTACTAATGATTTGGCCTGTTAATTGGGGAGGAGTTATATATGCGACTAAAATGCATGAAGTTGGATGGTGGATATATTGGATATCATTAATAGTTGCTATAGAGTCTGCAATTAGTTATTTTAAAGATTAAGTACTATTTTATCAATACTGTAATCAACATATTCATTATCATTTAATAAATAATCATTTGTATAACTATCCATAAATCCAGACTTTAAATCATACTTAGGGGACCAGCTAAGCTCCTGCTCAATGCGAGATATATCTGTAAAAAAATTACTAAGGCGTAGTGGAAATACTTTACGAGACTTTTCATTTAAACCAGAAGCGTCAAAAGGACGTAGATCTATTGAATCCGGATCTTTTCCGCATGCAAAAGCAGCTGCTTCTATAATTCCCAAAAAAGTAACTGCTTTATTACTAGAGCAGTTATAAATACTATTTCTTGCTATATCAACTTCTAAAGAAGAAAGCATCGCTTCAGCCAAGTCATCTACATGACCAAGTTGAGTGATTGTATTTCCTTGTCCAGGAAGGGGTATTGGGCGATTATTTGATATGCGGTCGAAAAACCATTTTTCAATAGGGTTGTAATTACCTGGTCCATAAATATAGGTAGGGCGAAAGCTAGTAAAAGGAATTTTCTCTTTCTCAAGCCATAATTCAGTTTGGACCTTGCCAAAATGTCGACTTAATGGATCTATCTCATAGTTTTCGTCTATAGGTAACTCATTTGAACTTTTGTAGACACCAGCAGAACTGACATATAAAAGCCGATAAGATGGAATCCCTGTATGATTTATTACTCGTTGAGTATCATCTAGATTTCTACCTGAACTATCAATAATTACATCAAAGGTACGACCATTAAGTTGGTTTAATGCTTCATCATCCTTACGATCTCCTTTTAAATGTTCTACACCAGCTGGAACACTTTGTTTTCCACGGGTAAATAAAATGAGCTCATGACCACCTAAAGCCAATTTGTTGACAAGACTCTTGCCAACAAAACGAGTTCCTCCCATTACAAGAATTTTCAAAGCTAAAAACGCACAAAACTATTGATCCTCGTAAATACTAAAGACATTTCAATTAATACGAAGCAGGATGGTTAAATAAAATAGCTTTCCTAAGTCATGGAGTTAATACCAGCCATCGATCTGCTTGGTGGAAATTGCGTAAGACTGAATAAAGGCAATTACGACCAAGTAACTAAGTTCAGCAGTAATCCTTTAGAACAAGCGCTTCAATGGCAAGAAGAAGGAGCTAGTCGGCTACACCTTGTTGATCTAGATGGAGCGCGAACAGGTGAACCCACAAATGATTCGATAATTCAAGAAATTACTTCTGCGATAAAAATTCCAATACAAGTTGGAGGAGGAATTCGTACTAAAGAACGAGCCGAGTCACTACTAAAGTATGGGGTTAATCGCGTGATTTTTGGAACTATTGGGATTGAGGAACCAGAACTAGTAAAAGAAATTGCCAAATCAAATCCAGGAAAAATAATTTTAGGTATTGATTCAAAGAAAGGGAAAGTCGCTACTCGAGGCTGGGTAAAAGAGAGTGAAATAAATGCCACTGATATGGCAAAGAGTTTCTCAGAATCAGGTATTGCAGCGATTATCACAACTGATATTGACACTGATGGAACATTAAATGGTCCAAACTTACTTGCTATGAGAGCAATAGCAGAGGTGAGCAGCGTCCCTGTTATCGCTTCTGGAGGAGTTGGCTCTATAGCTGACCTGCTTTCGCTTTTGTCGCTAGAGCACTATGGAATTGAAGGTGTAATTCTTGGTAGAGCTCTTTATGAAGGAGCTATTGACCTGAAAGAAGCATCCAAAGCTATCAACCAAGGGAAAATGCAAGATGTACCATCAACTGAAACCTTTTTTGCCTAATAGGCCAATCATCAAAAAACAGAACATTTAAGGATGTCAAGGACTGGAGTATTTGCTTATAACTAGTTACCTTGGGTAAAAGAAATTCTCGGAGACGATTTTGGCTGAAGGGGCATCAAAACAGATTCTCTTGCTGGCCCCTGAACTTCTAGGAGAGTCACTAGCTAATCAAATTAAACTTCCTGGTCAGAAAGTCGATGTTTTACTACATATTAAGGGCTTAACCCAAAACCCATCTCTTGTTATTTGGTATTTAGAAAATGTAGAAGTGCCTATTGCAATACAAAATGAACTCCGTAAGCTTCAAGATCACTGGTATCCATCTCCTGTTTTACTACTACTTCCTGGTGAGTTATCATTAAATACTAACGAATTACTTCAATTTAATTGTCCAGGTCTTCTTCAAGACCCTGATTTAAAAACTTTAAATAATTCAATCAAAATTGTGATTGAAGGAGGACGTGTAGTACGTCTAAAAAATCAAGCACAACGAGTTAGATCTAATCCACAACCTCCAATGGGGCTAGGTCAATGGCTTCTTCTTAGTGGTACTCAACAAATTGATAATGATCTCCAAAGGTTAAAAGAGTTAAGGGAAAAACAATCTCCAAATATCTTAACTTTACTTCTATTAAATGGAAGGGAAAGAGAATTAAAAACGGCAAAAGCTTTAATCTCAATTTTATGGGGGCCAATAAGATTTTCCAAACAATCACTAAAACAGAATTCTTATTCATCCATCGGCAAAGAACTAGCGACGGAAGCTTCAGGCAGATCTAAGAAATATATTTTCGGAACGAGTATTGACCTTAAGGAAAAGTCTTCCCAAGCAGTATGGTTGGCAATACGCAAACGTTTAGAAGAAACAGTTGAAACTGGTTTAATCAATTCAACGGGAAAACTATTAGCAATAGAAGGGATTAATGAAGCTAGGCAAGTTGATTTGCTTAAATCACTAATAAAGCAATTAGATAATGTCCTGCATAAATTAAGTAACTTTTCTGAAATTGATGGCTCATTAAATGAAACTTGGTTATCTCTACAACAAGAACTTCGTCAGGAAGCACTAAGAGAAATGGTGGGGAGCTATGTAAGGCTTCCTATATCTGGCGAACTTATTCCTGTAGTTGAAAAACTAATTGATCTGTGTGATTTATCTACTACCGATGAAGAACTCCCAAATTCAAATCTAATACTAGAGCCATTATTACTATCTAAACCCACTTTAGTGGATGGTCAAAATTTGCCTCCAGATGATCCAAGAGCACTAATTCATATTGAGATGCTTTTAGTTAATTGGTTAATACGTTCAGCAGAGCTAATCAGCTCTGAAGTAATTGCAGCATGCGGTTTGTGGCCAGAACTTAGAACTTACCTCCTTCAATCCAAGTTGATCTCAACAAGAGAGCTAGAAAGGTTACGTAATCAATTAAACAGCCAAAATAGGTGGGAAAATCTAATTCAACGTCCAATACAACTTTATGAAAGCAAAAGGCTTCTTTTTGTATTAAGAGAAGGCCATATCGAACCTAAGTTTCTTACCGAGCCAAGAGATTATGAGCTGCGCCAATTAGGTTGGTGGCAACAGCAAGTTGCCCTTTTAGTTGAAGCCAGAGATGCTATCGCCCCTCAACTACAAACTCTCGTAAGTAGAATTGGAAGTCTTATGGTTGTTTTACTGACAAAGGTTATTGGAAGATCAATAGGGCTTATAGGAAGAGGTATTGCACAAGGTATGGGGCGAAATCTAGGTCGAAGTTAAGTCTCATCACTATTCCCTGTAGCATTGCCAAATGAATATTGTCACTTTCACGGCTCAAGCAATTGCTAATATGAGGCATGCAATTTTTACCATTGTCATAGCCTTCCTCTTAGCTGTATCCCCCGTTAATGCAGCAAGGGACACAGATAGCTATGACGGTAATATTTTCCCAATATATGCTGCAAATGGTTCACTAGTCCCACCAACAACAACTCTTGCAGAAGCTCTGAGGAATCAAAGAACGAGTGTGATTGTTTTCTATTTAGACGACAGTGCATACAGCAAAGCTTTTGCACCTGTTGTCTCTGGCATCAAATTGGTATGGGGGGCAAATATAGATCTAATACCATTAACAACTGATGAGCTTCAAGGTCAATCAACTGTAGATGCCAGTGATCCCTCCTTTTATTGGCATGGCAATATTCCACAAATAGTCGTAATTGATGGAAAAGGAAATGTTCTTTTAGATGAAGATGGTTTAGTGAGTATTGAAAAAGTCAACAAAGCAATTAGCTCTGCATTAGGAGTAGAAGCTCCTCCATTCAACATCAGCATCAAAACATTTAACGAATACAACAGTGAGCCATCCAAAGAAGGATATGCAGAGCCTAGGCAGGTAAAACCCAACAAGATTTCATTACCTTAGGTATATCCAAAAATCTAAAGCCAAAAGTTCCAAACCACTTACGCTTTAAACATAAGAACACTGCAGAATTCAACTACAACTATGCAAGGAATTCATTTCTTAATTCTAGTTCTTGTTATTTGGCTTATTTGGCTTGAGACAAACCACAAGTTAAGGCCGAAATCACCTCTTTTGCTTAAAACCCTAGACTGGGAAATAAAAGAAACAGAGCTCGGGGAAGAACTTTCTGGCTGGATAGAAATCTACAACCCACATCACAGAATAGAAGTGATGGTGCCTGAACTTACTGTAAAGCCTGTGCTTCTCGGGAAAAGAGCAGTTAAGAAGATCAAAGTAACTACTAGTGTCACTCCTTATCACTCAGATGAACAAACTAGAGAAGACGGATACTGGCCTGCATATATTGTAAAAAGCAAGGCAAAAACAAGAGCTTTAGTAAAAGTTCACCTTGAGAATAAAGCCTCTGATGAGCTTAAAAAAGCTGCAGAAAATATTTGGTTAGAAATCAACTGGGTAAATTATGGACCATTTGGAAGATTATCACTTAAAGAAGGAATTCTCGTACCTATAAAACAACCAAAACCCATAACACAAGCAGAAGCTTATTTCAAAAAAGGAGCTAAATGTCAGATACTACCAGTAAAGACTCATCTTTTAGGACCTCTTGATGACTTAAATGATGTAATTAATCACTATATATCTGAAATCATTAGTCCTGGCGATATTATTACAATCGGAGAAACGCCATTAGCAATAACACAAGGAAGATATATTCATCCAAGCACAATTAAACCTAATATATTAACAAGAATTTTATGCTCTGCATTTCACCCTACTAGTAGTTTAGCGACAGCATGTGGCCTTCAAACTCTTATCAATATAGTTGGTCCAAGCAGAGTTATATTTGCATGGATAGTTGGTATCGCGATGAAATGTATTGGTATTAAGGGTGTCTTTTATCGACTTGCAGGTTCACAAGCAAGGCTAATAGATGATATTACTGGTACTACACCTCCATATGATCAAACAATTGTTCTAGGTCCAGAAAAGCCAAAGACAATATGCGAACAATTATCAATTCAATATGGAATCGAAGTTGCAGTTGTAGATGTCAATGATTTAGGACGTGTGAAAATTCTGGCATCAAGTAAAAATTGCAACAAGAAGTTTTTAAAAAGTGCATTAAGGCAAAACCCAGCAGGAAATGCAAATGAACAAACCCCTATTGTCCTTTTAAGACCAATAAAAACAGAGACCTAGCAAAATGCATCTAAAAATAGATAGATTTAAGAAAAGGTCTTGCAATTAACTTGATCAAGGCATCCAGCAGCTCCATCAGGGTGGAACAGCTCAACGCTAACCACATGACAATGATTGCTTCTATCAAGCAATCAAATCGTCTTGCATGGCTACAAATAATGCTCTTACGTGGTTGGCTAGCAAAAGCAGAAAACCATCTCCCTAGTTTTCTTCAATCTAGGCAGCCATATTGCCTAACAGCTCTTGAAAAAAATAAATTAGTTTCGATTGCGATTGTTAAACCCATAAATCAACGCAGGACTTGTTGGGCACTCTCATTCCCTGAAATCCTAACGACTCCAAAAGAATGCAGCTTAACTGATATCAAACGATGTCTTATTGAAAAAGCCATTCAACAAGAAAACAGCCGCGCTAACAGTTGGTTAATGCGATGCCCTGCAGATGATTTAGACCAAGTTGCCTTAACAAGAGAATTTGGCTTCCAACCACTAAAACTATTAAACATATGGGAACCTCCCAATAACACAATTAAAAGTCAAAGCAATAGGAAATTTCCTGATGGTTTTGAATGGCAACAGCTCAAACGTGGGAATGTACAGCATTTATGGCCCTTAGAAAATTCAGGTGAATCATCGCATCTCCGTCAAATACTTGATCGACAAACCTCTGATTTACTAAATCAAAATCATCCATCAGAAGGTATTCTTTTTTCATATGCCTCTAATTCTAAAAGCGCAATAGCAGGTTTAATATGTCGCTCAAACTTTGAAGAAAAATTGTCATTTGAAATCTATAGAGATACTATGTGGGATCAAAGACTTGTAGATATATTGCCCATTATTTTAGATATTCTTACTACTGAATCAAAGAATTTAGCATTAGAAACCTCATATGAAGATGATAAAATTAGTAATTTATTAGAGAAGAACGGGTGGACAAATAGGACACAAGAATTACTTGTAGGAAGGTCACTATGGAGACGTCAAAATAATACTGTTATGAGTAATAAAGCCAGGTCACTAGAAGCAATCCTAGGTCGTTTGCAACCACAAACACCTCCACTTCCAACACCAAGTCTTGGAAGGCGATAGTTTGATAAAAAAGCCACAGCCAAAATCAATACTCTCAATAGATGTTGGGCATCGAAGAATTGGACTGGCTGGCTGTGACCCTCTAGGAATAACTATTACAAGTCTCCCCGCAATAAATAGAAGGAATTTCTCCGAAGATATAGAGACCTTAAAAGATTACTGTCAAAAAAGATTAGTCAAAGGTTTGGTAATTGGTATTCCACTTGATGAAAATGGTATGCCAAACGCACAATCTGATCACTGCGAAAGATATGGCAAGCGAATTGCAAAAGCCCTTGGATTGCCAATGGCTTTTGTAAATGAGCACAGCAGCACCTGGATGGCAGCTGAAAAACACAACCTTCACAAAGATAAAACTGGCATACTCGACAGTGCTGCAGCAGCAATACTCCTAGAACAATGGTTGAGAGAAGGTCCCGAATTAAAACAAGTAAGCGACAGAAGCTATCCAACAAGACAATCTGACTGCGATGCTGGGTTCTAATAAAAGGAAAAAGCCATCCAATGTCTTCTAAAGGTCCCAGTAACGATGCAAATATCCCGACAATCCAAATAAGGGATAAAAGCGGAAGCGCACTACTTTGTTTTCTAGAACAACTGATCCCTCTAGATGGCACTGACTATGCTCTTCTAACACCAGTTGATACTCCAGTTTCCTTGTTCCGATTGTCTGAGAATGGAGATCCAGAGCTAATTGAAACCATAACGAGCAATGAACCAATTCTTGCTGTAGCAGATGTCGTTTTACAAGAACACGATTTAACTCTAGTTAGATCTGCAGTAACACTCACAGTTACAGGTGAGTTAGATGAGCCAGAACCTGAAGAATTAGAGGAAGAGGAATTTGATGGCGATTCAGAGAGCTATGAGCTCCTAGTCAGTTTCAGAGTCGAAGATCAAGAGTATGGTCTTTATATACCACTTGATCCTTTTTTCATAGTAGGCAAACTAAATGATGGGCACGCCAGCCTGGTAGAAGGAGATGAATTTGACAAAATTCAACCAATTATTGAATCAGAACTGGAAGAGAGGGAGCTAGCAGATTCATGAGCCAAAGTTGGCTTAAACCTAACTGGGAGCCAGGCCTATGCTTGCCAAGTATTCCACTAACTCATTTTCAGGAAAAAGGCATCAAAGCAATTATTCTTGATGTTGATGGAACTCTTCTTCATGGAAAAAAAATAGATCTCCATGACTCAGTTAAAAGTTGGGTAACCAAAGCAAATCATCAACTCTCTCTTCACTTGTTGAGTAATAACCCTTCTAAAAAGAGGGTCGGTGCCGTTGCAAGTCAGTTAAACCTTGCTTTCACATTTGGGGCAGCAAAACCAAGCAAAAATTCATTGATTCCTATTTTAAATGAATTTAAAGTTAGCCCTAACAAAATCGCAATAATTGGCGATCGGGTATTTACTGATGTACTGGTAGGAAATCGATTAGGACTATATACAGTTTTAGTTAAGCCCTTGGGCAAAGATGGAAATCCAAATCAAAATGATATGGTTCAGCGTTTAGAAAAAGTAGTCGCTAATCTAATTGGAGCTATCAGAGTATGAGCCTCTGGGTTATAAAGATTGGCACTAGTATTCTTAGGGGTACTAATGAAATATCGACTTCTGAAGTTATAAACAAGATTAGCTCATCTATAGCATCATCCAAAGATAGAGGAGACCAAGTAATACTAGTTACAAGTGGTGCAGTCGGTCTTGGTTGTTACCTACTTGGACTAAAGAAGCGCCCTGAAGACATTGTTTCACTACAAGCCTCTGCATCTGTTGGGCAAGGACAACTGATGTCTCTTTATGACTCAGCAATGAACAAACATGGATATAAGGTTGCCCAAATACTTCTTACAAGAAATGACCTTAGATCAAGAGCCTCATACCAAAACGCTTCATTGACATTAAAGAAGCTATTGGAATGGGAAATTTTGCCAATCGTCAACGAAAATGACGCTCTTTCCTCAGAAGAGCTGCGATACGGCGACAATGACACTCTTTCTGCACTTGTTGCTGCTGCTGTCTCGGCAGATCAACTAATACTTCTTACAGATATAGATAGGCTTTACTCTTCTGATCCCAGAACCAATTCATCTGCTGAGCCGATTACAGATGTTCACTCGCTTAATGAACTAAAAGAACTAGAAGAAGAAAGTAATGAAAGTGGAAGTTGGGGTACGGGAGGAGTAAAAACAAAGTTATCAGCAGCTCGCATAGCAACAGCAAGTGGAATAACTGTGCATCTAGCAGATGGTCGTAAACCAGACATGCTTGAACAGTTATTACAGGGTTCTCGGGGAGGAACTGTATTTCATCCGAACCCTTCACCAATAGGAAATAGAAAGAGCTGGCTTGCTTATGCATTGAAGCCACTTGGTGCTCTTCATTTAGACCAAGGAGCATGCGAAGCAATTCAAAATAGAGGTGCCTCTTTATTATTGGTTGGAGTCAAAAAGATTGAAGGTAACTTTGCCGCTAATGAACCAGTAAAGGTTATCAACGCAAATGGTCGTGAAGTTGCTAGAGGTATAAGTTCGAAAAGCAGTGATTTCTTGCTTAGAGCACTAAGAGTTCCACTAACCTTTGAGAGATCCCCTGTTGTAATTCATCGAGATGTTCTTGTGCTAACAGGGGAAGGGCAAGGCAAATAAACCAAACACAACTACCATCCTGCATGAAACTCTTTAGCAATGCTTTTTAGTGAATTAATAGCTGCCCTTAGAGAAGGGAATGCTGGCCTACAAGACCACCAGGTTGCAAACGACCCAAACATCCAAGAAGGCGCTTCGTTAGAAATTGCTGATTGGAACCAAATCAGCTTTGTTGAACATGGAAGCAACTTCGCAAAAGAGCTTGAAAAAAGTAAAGCAGGTGCAGTCTTGCTACCAATCAATGAAGATTTGCGTAATCAAGCCATCCAAAAAGGAATAGCTTGGGCAACCCTTAAAGATCCGAGATTGGCATTTGCTCAAACCCTTGGCTTACTTAATCCCATTTTCAAGCCCCAAAAAGGTATACATCCAACAGCAGTAATAGAAGAGGGTGTAAAAATAGAAACGGGCGTTTTTATAGGCCCTCATGTAAGTATTGGCAGTGGCTGTCATATAAAAGAAGGGGCAATCATTCACCCAGGTGTTGTGATTTATCCAAATGTTGTAATTGGATATCAAAGCGAGCTACATGCAAATTGCGTAATTCACCCAAATTCAAAAATAGGTAAAAAATGTGTTGTTCATTCAAATGCTGTTATTGGTTCTGAAGGGTTTGGGTTTGTCCCAACAAAAGATGGATGGTACAAAATGCCCCAAACAGGATTAGTAATTCTTGAAGATAATGTAGAAGTCGGATGTAGCTCAACAATTGACAGACCAGCCGTTGGAGAAACAAGAATTGGGGAAGGTACAAAAATAGACAACCTTGTTCAAATTGGACACGGTGTAAAAACAGGGAAAGGTTGTGCCATGGCAGCACAAGTAGGAATAGCAGGAGGTGCCCGTCTTGGAAATGGTGTGATTCTTGCAGGACAAGTAGGTGTAGGTAATCGTGTAAACGTTGGGGATAATGTAATAGCAAGCTCAAAATGTGGTATCCATGCTGATATCAAATCAGGAGAAATTATCAGTGGATTCCCAGCGATGCCCAACCGTCAATGGTTACGCTGTTCAGCAAACTTTAAAAAATTACCTGAGATTTCAAAGTCCATTAAAGACTTAAATCGGGAGACCTTTCGTTAATCCCATCAATCAATCAAGTTATAGAGTTCAAACTATGCGACAGCACCGAATAGTTTTACTACCTGGTGATGGGATCGGACCAGAAATCACTGCAGTCACAAAAAAACTGCTGAATGCAGTTAGTGATAAAGAAGGTTTTGAGCTCAAATTCGAGGAAAGACATATTGGAGGTGCAGCAATTGAATTAACAGGTTCCCCATTACCAGCAATCACCCTTGAATCATGTAAAGACTGTGATGCTGTTCTAATGGCAGCTATAGGGAGTCCAAAATATGATTCTCTCCCTCGTGACAAAAGACCAGAGACAGGCTTATTAGGACTTCGAGCAGGACTTAACTTATTTGCAAATTTAAGGCCAGTAAAAATCAGAGAAGCCTTAATTGATTCAAGTACCTTAAAAAAAGAATTTATATCAGGGGTCGATCTTTTAGTAGTAAGAGAATTAACTGGAGGAATTTACTTCGGTCAACCAAAGGGTCGTATTAATACAGAAAAAGATGTAAGAGCATTTAATACCATGTGCTATGCAAAATCAGAAATTGAACGAATAGCACACGTAGCATTTGAACTAGCCAGAGAAAGGAAAATGAAAATATGTTCAGTTGACAAGGCAAATGTTCTCGAGGTCAGTCAACTTTGGAGAGAAGTAATAAATTTATTCGCTGATAAAAATAAAGATATTGAAGTTAGTCACCTTTATGTCGATAACGCAGCAATGCAACTTGTTAAAGATCCAACTCAGTTTGATGTAATACTCACAGGAAATCTTTTTGGTGACATATTAAGCGACGAAGCAGCAATGCTTACTGGGTCAATCGGGATGCTTCCTTCAGCATCATTAGGAACTAATGGACCTGGATTATTTGAACCAGTGCACGGCTCCGCCCCTGATATCGCAGGTCACAATCAGGCAAATCCAATAGCAATGGTACTTTCTGCAGCAATGATGTTAAGAATTGGACTTAAAGAAAAAACTGCCGCTGACATGCTCGAACAAGCAGTGGACAAAGTCTTAGAAGCAGGTTTTAGGACTCCTGACCTGATGGGAAAAGGTAGTACTGAACTTGGTTGTGCCGAAATGGGAGAACAGCTTTTAAAAGCTCTTTAATTCATTTAAAAAACCCAACAAGGGTAAACACGAAGCTATGACAATTCATCAGAGTGTCTGATGACCTGCCAAAATCTCTGAGAGTGTCATAAAAGCGTCGATGTCTAAACGTCACCCTGTAGTAGCAGTGACAGGTTCTTCCGGAGCCGGAACCAGCACTGTAAAAAGAGCCTTTGAGCACATTTTTGCTCGAGAAAACATCATTCCAGCAGTCGTTGAGGGCGACAGTTATCACCGCTTCGAAAGAATGCCAATGAAAGAAGCAATGGCCGAAGCTCTAGCAAAAGGCGAAAATTTCTCTCATTTTGGACCAGAAGCAAATCTATTTGACAAACTTGAAGAGCTTTTCCGTTCTTACGGTGATTCAGGGAGTGGAGAAAAGCGTTATTACCTTCATAGCCCTGAAGAAGCCCAAGAACATAATGCAAGACTTGGAACAAACCTAGAGCCTGGGCAATTCACCCCTTGGGAGGAGATTCCAAGTGAAACCGACCTACTCTTTTATGAGGGTCTTCATGGAGGAGTTGTCGGAAAAAATTATGACGTTGCTGCGGCAGCAGATTTGCTAGTGGGGGTTGTACCAATAACAAATCTTGAATGGATTCAAAAAATTCATCGGGATAATGCAGAAAGGGGATATTCAGCAGAGACAATTGTTGACACAATGCTAAGAAGAATGCCTGATTATATAAATCATATTTGTCCACAGTTTAGTCGTACAGATATCAATTTCCAAAGAGTACCTACTGTAGATACATCCAACCCTTTTATTTGTAGAAACATTCCAACGCCAGATGAAAGCTTTGTCATCATCCACTTTAGAAAAGGAGCACGTGAAAAATGGGGAATAGACTTCCAATACCTACTTGGAATGATTCACGATTCATTCATGTCTAGCCCAACCAGTATTGTTGTAAATGGCGGCAAAATGGGCTTTGCAATGGAGTTAATTCTTACTCCTATAATCCACAGAATGATTGAAGACAAGAAAAATGCCCTTTAAAGTAAATAAACAAAATATGATATATTTTTACAGCTTAACAATAACTTAAATGCCAAAATAAACTAAATCTGAATAATACTTGAAACTTAGTTTAAATATATAAATTATATTCATCTAGTATTTATTGGAATTCATCAGTATTAAATATATTAACCTTGTTAATATTCAACAAAATTGAGTACAATGATATCTATAGATAATTCAAAGCTTAAGTAAAGCAATTTTTAGGACTAGGGACTGAAAAGCTTTAAAAGGTCGGCGAGGAATGGTTCAAAGGGATTAGATTAAATTTAACAATGGCATTTAATAATGCATTGAATAAGTTGTTTTAGAACGTTGATCCCATTAAATAGGATAGTCATAACTTTGCAAGTATTTAAGTTCTGACCATTTATCTCAATTAGTTTTTGGTTGTTTTGGTTGTTTTGGTTATATATTTAATCAGTTGCTGGGAGAATTAGATGCCCCTTTGGGGCTTTTAATAGTCTTATACGGTTTTTTGTTTTCGTGTCCCTCTTTGATTGGTTTGCTGACCGCCGCAAAGGTCAGTTTGTTGGCAAAGTCAGCCAAGAAGCTGATGATAGTGATGGGCTATGGGGCAAATGTCCAGAATGTAGTCAGGTCGTATATAGAAAAGATCTAATAGCGAATGCAAATGTTTGCAGCAATTGTGGGCACCACAACAGAATCCATAGTGAAGAAAGAATTCGTTTAATAGCCGACCCTGGTAGTTTCCAAACTTTTGACGAAAATCTTAGTCCTACAGATCCACTTGGGTTCAAAGACCGTCGGGCCTACGCCGATCGCCTAAGAGAAAGCCAAGCAAATACGGGGATGAAGGATGGAGTAATAACTGGGATATGCAAAGTAGAGAACATACCTCTTGCCTTAGCTGTTATGGATTTTAGGTTTATGGGCGGATCGATGGGATCGGTTGTAGGTGAAAAGATCACCCGTCTTATAGAAAGAGCTACATCACAGAAATTACCTCTGCTTATCGTGTGCGCATCTGGAGGAGCACGAATGCAAGAGGGAATGCTCAGTCTTATGCAAATGGCAAAAATATCAGGAGCCCTTGAAAGGCATCGTGAATCCGAACTACTTTATATGCCGCTATTAACCCACCCAACTACAGGTGGAGTAACGGCAAGCTTTGCAATGCTGGGAGACCTAATCCTTGCAGAGCCAAAAGCCCTAATAGGCTTCGCAGGAAGAAGAGTTATTGAACAAACTCTTCGTGAAAAACTTCCAGAAAATTTCCAAACAGCTGAATATTTACAAGATCACGGCTTTGTTGACACTATTGTTCCACGAACAAAATTAAAACAAACACTTAGCACTTTATTAAAATTTCATGGGCACCATCCAACTGGAGCTAAAAGATAAAGCACTATACAAAAATGAAAACAATCAATTTATTTATTAATTTAATTTTCCTTATACTTTTAGTTTTTGGAACACAACCATTTATTTTTACAAATAAGGCTGCCTTTGCTCAATCTGAAAATTTGGAAGAAATACAATCAACAAATTCTGGACTTCAATTGTTTGCAAAAGCAAATACACAAAAAAGAAGAAGCAGTAATAAAAGAATTGCTAGTCGATTAATGCCTACAAAAAGAATCATTGAAGATTCTTCAAGAAAACAAATCTACCTAAAGGATATAAGCTGTGAGGAAAGACTTTATAAAGACTCACAAATAAATGGGGTCCTAAATATGAATTCTAAATCAGGGAAAGAAAATGTTGCCCTTCTCATGGATGGTGCCATCAAAGAAGCATGCTCAAATGAGGTAATTTAATGATAAATAATATATCCAAAGATAGCTCTTCTATTCATGTAGCAATTGCAGGCCTGGGATTTGGACAGGCAGTACACCTTCCAGCTATACAAGCAAACGGAATTTTTAAACCAGTTGCTTTATGGCATCCACAAAGTGAGCGTCTAGAAAGACCATGTAATGCTCACAATCTTCTTGGATTCAACGACTGGTCGTCTCTTATTAATAACTCAAACATTGACGCAATAATTATCGCAACTCCGCCTGAACCACGGTTCGAACTGGCAAGCAAAGCCCTAAAAGCGGGTAAACATTTACTTCTGGAGAAACCAGTTGCTTTAAATGCTGAAGAGGTAGCTGAACTTCGCAGACTAGCTATTCAAAATAATTTAAGCGTTGCCGTTGACTTTGAATATCGAGCTGTCCCATTATTTATGCAAGCAAAAAAATTAATCTCACAAGGTGTAATTGGTGAGCCATGGATGGTTAAGCTCGACTGGTTGATGAGTAGTAGAGCAAATACTTCAAGACCTTGGAATTGGTATTCACAAAAAGAGAAAGGAGGAGGCGTGCTTGGCGCTCTAGGCACTCACGCATTTGACATTATCCATTGGCTAATAGGACCAACTCAATCAATCAATGCGCAACTATCTACGGCTATAAGTGAACGTCCAAATACTCAATCAGGGGAGGTACTTAAGGTAACGAGTGAAGATATAGCTCTGATCCAACTGGAGGCAAATGATTTCAACAGCAATAAGGCTATACCTGTTCAAGTAGCGCTTTCCGCTGTCTCAAGGCATGGACGTGGTTTTTGGCTGGAAATTTACGGTAGCCAAAGCACAATGATAATCGGAAGCGATAATCAAAAAGATTATGTACACGGATTCGGTTTATGGCTTGCTAAGGAAGGAGAAAAGCCTCATAAAATAAGCCCTGACCAAGATCTTAATTTCAACAAAACATGGTCAGATGGCAGAATAGCTCCTGTAAGAAGATTGCAACATTGGTGGGCTGAAAGCATCTTGAACAATGAGCCAATGATCCCCGGACTATCAGAAGGAGTAGCCAGTCAAAGGTTATGTGATTTAGCAATACACTCATCAACTTCAGGTCAAAAGTTTTTACTTGATTAAGTGATTATTTAAGAACAAGTTACAGGTAGTTTATTATATTTAGAGCAGTAAATTATTATCAGAATTGAGAATCATAAATTATATATACATAAGTATATTTAAAACTTTTTTATAGTCTCCACTAAATCGCAATCAATGCCCCTACTTTTACCAGCTATGAACACATCTTGCAAAAAGGCTAAGGAGCACGTGACATTTCACACCTCAATCTTATAAAGTTCTGGGCCCTGGCCCCAAGCTTTTAACAAGTACTGGGTCCTCCTGAAACTTTGGATACAGCAATGGCCCTCGTTCCTCTAAGACTTCTTCTCGATCACGCTGCCGAAAATGGCTATGGGATTCCCGCCTTCAACGTAAACAACCTTGAACAGGTTCAGGCAATTATGGAGGCTGCGGCAGAAACAGATAGCCCAGTAATTCTTCAAGCCTCTCGTGGAGCCCGGAGCTATGCAGGAGAGATTTTCTTAAGGCACTTAATTATTGCTGCCACAGAAACTTATCCGAACATTCCTGTTGTAATGCACCAAGATCATGGGAACGAACCATCCACATGCTATTCGGCAGCAATTAACGGTTTTACTTCCGTAATGATGGATGGATCATTAGAAGCTGACGCAAAAACACCTGCAAGTTATGAATACAACGTAAACGTAACTAAAACTGTTGTTGACTTTGCTCATTCCGTAGGGGTGAGTGTGGAAGGAGAATTAGGCTGCCTTGGTTCTCTTGAAACAGGGAAGGGAGAAGCAGAAGACGGACACGGTTTCGAAGGAGAGCTATCAAAAGACATGCTTCTCACAGATCCAGCTGAGGCTGCTGATTTTGTTTCTAGAACAAAAGTTGATGCATTAGCAATTGCAATAGGAACTAGTCATGGTGCCTATAAATTCACTAGAAAACCAACTGGTGAAGTCCTTGCAATAAGTAGGATTGCTGAGATCCATAAAGCACTTCCAAATACTCATCTAGTAATGCATGGATCAAGTTCAGTTCCACAAGAATGGCTGGACATGATCAATAAATTTGGAGGTGCTATTCCAGAAACTTATGGAGTTCCAGTTGAAGAAATACAAGAGGGAATCCGTAATGGAGTAAGGAAAGTAAATATTGACACAGATAATCGCCTTGCATTCACAGCTGCTGTTCGAGAAGCCGCATTTGCAGACCCAACCAACTTCGACCCTCGTCACTTCAACAAACCTGCTCGCAAATATATGAAGCAAGTTTGTTTGGATCGCTATCAGCAGTTCTGGTGTGCAGGACAAGCAAGCAAAATAAAGCAACAAAGTATCAACTACTTTGCCGATCTATACTCAAAAGGAGAACTAGACCCTAAGACTGCAGTTGCTGCGTAAGTTCGCTAGTGGAAAATGTTGGAGGAAGGAATAGATTTTCTCCAACATTGGAATATCTATTTTTAAAGGAGATAAAGCCTAATAATTAAAAGTAAAGATATTTATGCTTAATAAATTAGTGATTGTATTATTGATCTACCATCAATTCCACCTAGTAAAGGATCGCAAGCTCTTTCAGGGTGAGGCATTAAGCCAAAAACATTGCCCTTCTTATTAGTTATTCCAGCAATATCATTAATCGAACCATTCGGGTTAGTTAAATATCGAAGTGCAATGCAATCTTCATCTTCTAATTGCCTCAATGTTTCTGGATTACATTGAAATCGACCTTCGCCATGAGCGATTGGCAAATTTATTGATAAGTCTGATTCATAGCCTGACAACCAATCGGTACGACTACTAGTTACATTTAAAGCAACATCCTGACAAATAAAGTGAAGGTCTTTATTTCTTGTAAGAGCACCTGGCAGTAAACCCAATTCAGTAAGAATTTGAAAGCCATTACATATTCCTAGGACTTTTCCTCCCCGATCAACAAATTCAACAACAGACTCAAGTACAGGAGAAAATCTTGCGATGGCTCCACAACGAAGATAATCGCCATAACTAAATCCTCCTGGGAGAACAATCGCTTTCAAACCACTTAGATCTCGTGTCTCATGCCATAAGAATTTTGTTTTAATGCCTAAACAACCCTCGGCAGCCCAACGAACATCTCGATCGCAGTTTGAACCAGGGAAAACTACAACACCTATTTCCATTGAAGTTTACGGAGCCTTGGGTAAAGAAGAATTCTTGAGTTCCAAACTCCAATCTTCAATAACTGGATTTGACAGTAACCGATCACTTAAGAATTCAACCCTTCTTCTAGCCTCAGCTTCTGTAGGAGCTTCAATTTCCAATTGTATGGACTTGCCAATTCGTAACTTGGTGATGCCCTCAACCCCCAAACTTTGTGCAGCAGATCTTGCCGCCTCACCTGCTGGATCAAGTACAGATGAGCGAAGACTGACTTCAATGCTTGCTTGAAAAAATGACACTGGCTAGTCCCGATTAAAAAATTTGATTAATTGAGTCATATAAAAAATATATCAAGAATGAATTTAATAAAATCAAAGGGTGATTGACGAAAAATTAGAGCTCCAGTGATTTAGGCACTATGAACTAAGCCTCTTCCTAAGCAATCAAGACAGGTGTGATAACAATTTGGATTTGTCTTCATGTATCCATTCCCCCCGCATTGTGTACAAAGCGGAGAGTCTCTCTTAGAGGACATGTCTGAAGAGTGATATTTGGCCTTAATTTTTTTTTCTGAAGAAATCACTGATTGTCAATCCAAAGAAATGTGAGGTAGAGACGTCTTGTTCGACATTCTGCATTAATAAGTTCAAGATTGCCAACTTTTAAGCTATAAACAACCCAATAGTCATATAAATATTATTTACTTTTTACAGGGCTCAAAATTTCTCTCGCAAGTCGACTGAATAATTTCTGCTGCATCTTCATTAAAGCTTAGGACAACAATTTCAAATCCAGAGTTTTTAGGGCGCCAAGCGGTTTCTGGTGCTTGTTCAAACCAGGTACTTACACGATTGCCAACCATTTGAACTTGCAGGGGCAATAGCTTGCCAGGAAGCCAACATCGGCCCTTTAAACGTAAAATTTGACAGCTTTTAGCAAGTTCAGGCAAAAGAGCCTCGAAAGACTCTCGATCAACTACTAAATCTAGACGTAAGAAAGCACTAGATACATTTGCATGATGATGATGATGATCATGATCATCATCATGGTGAGCATTATCTATTAATACTTCATTATGCCTTGAATGTTCTTCGAAATGTTGAATGCCAAGTATTAATTTGGTATCAATTTTTCCGTTGCTAATAGGTAATATTGGGGTTTTATCATGAATACGGTCCTTCAAATCATTTTCAACACTTTTTAGCGCAGCAGAAGAAACGCAGTCAGCCCTACTAATTAAAACCAAATCAGCAGAAGAGAGTTGGTCAGTAAATAATTCATCAATTGGGGTTAAATGATCAAGGCTCGGATCATCTTTTCTTTGTTGTTCAATTGCCGAGCTATCACCAACAGGACTGCCACATGACAATGCTTCCCCATCAACAAGAGTAATGACCCCATTAATATGAACACTTGGACGAATTGCTGGCCAATCAAGTGCATGAATGAGAGGAAGCGGTAAAGCTAATCCACTGGTCTCTATAACAATGCCGTCCAATTGATTAGCATGCGTCAATAGCTTCTCCATAGTGGGCAGAAAATCATCCTGAACGGTGCAGCATAAACAGCCATTATTTAATTCAATTAATCTCCCTTCAATTTCCTCATCAGGGCAAAAGCCACAACTTTTAATTAGATCTCCATCAATACCAACAGTACCAAATTCATTAACCATTACAGCCAAACGTTTGCCACTGTTTGTCAATAAATGGCGTAGGAGTGTTGTTTTCCCGGCGCCAAGAAACCCAGTGATAATGGTTACAGGGAGACGTTTAGGCATATAAAAGAATTAAAAACTTGTATGGATTAACAACCAAGACTGTAACTTGTGCTTTCCCCAGTTTCTGAATTAACACCTGCCGCTTTAGAACATAGTTGCTTCTGTTGAATACGACTTAAAACAGCATTTGTAAAGTCAGCACCTTCAATTTGAGCATCAGAAAAACGGCTTTCCATAAGTAAGGCATTAGTGAAATTTGCATCTCTTAAATCTGAACCTTCAAAACCACTAGCAAAGGCAACTGCATCTTCTAAATCAGCCCCCATAAGGTTA
The DNA here is from genome assembly GCA_003280345.1 of Prochlorococcus sp. AG-363-A16. GTDB lineage: Bacteria > Cyanobacteriota > Cyanobacteriia > PCC-6307 > Cyanobiaceae > AG-363-A16. Next base: position 88,271 of record QCFB01000001.1, on the reverse strand, counting down.
GCTCCACCTAATTCACTGTTATTAAATATTGCTCCTCGAAGGTCTGCCGAACTGAAATCAATTCCTCGAAGATCTTCTTTTACAAATTCATATCCATTCAGGTCCTTCCCATGCATGTCTTGAGAAATATCAATTTCCTCAAGGCTTCGTGTTTCAGGGGGTCTTTTAGCCAAAGCCTCGGGAGCAGGCAAAATCAAAACAAAAAGGAAAACTGATAAAAGCAAAATGGATCTAAAACGATTCCATACTTGAAAAGGGAAAGGCATGAGAGAAAAGCTTGGCCGCGAGCCAGTAGTTTGTTTAATCACGTTATGGCAAATAAATGCCCTTTGAAGACAGATGGCAATGACATTAAAGGTAGTAGTACCCCCTCATCCTCTAATCGCGCATTGGCTCACAATGCTTCGTAATGTCTCAACCCCAGGAGCTCTCTATTCAACCGGACTGGAAGAACTTGGTCGATGGCTAACTTATGAAGCCTTGAGAGAATGGTTGCCGACCAGACAAGAAGCTTTCGAGACGTCCCATGGCAAAGGTGAAGGGATCGTAATCGAGGCAAATATTCCTTTATTAGCAATCCCAAACATGCCAGGTGGACTTGAGTTGTGGCAAGGAGGGAGAAATGTTCTTCCTAATGCACATTTATGCATTGGTGGCGTTCCAAATTCTATAGAAACCAATGCCGGAGTAATTATTTATGTTGACCAAATTGCAACTGGCAGGTCTCTACTCCAAACATTGTTAAAGCTTCATGAGAAGAAAGTAGAAACAAAAAGGGTAAGAGTGATTACTTCATTATCCTCAAATAAAGGACTCACAACCATCGGAGAATCGTTCCCAGAACTCACGATATATTCGGCTTGCATTGATGCAGAACTAAACCAAAATGGAGAGATAGTTCCCGGGATCGGAAATCCAGCATTGCGATTAAACACAAGAATTGCAGGCTCGAACTAAGATTAAATCAAACAAATTGTTGCCATGGCTCAATATCGTGAAACATCAAGTGGGAGTCTTTCTTCATTGATAAGCGGAGCGGTATTAGGAGCCGCAGGCCTAGCTTGGTGGTTATTTTCTGAAGCAGAGAAACGACAACAGACAAGGAAGCAGCGCGCGATGTTGTACGCACCTCGTATGCAGGACGGATCAGAAGCATTTGAAACTACAAACTCACCATTGAAAAAAGAAAGCAGTGAGCACCTAGAAGAGAGAGTTGAACAATTAAATGCTGCTATTGCAGATGTTAGAAAACAACTCGAAGAACTTGGCTCGAAAAATTAGTAAGGTAATTTAAATTAGTTAAAGATAATTAAAACTCATCAAAACGAATCATGCTCAGATCTAGTGCAATAACAAAAGGTATACAGCGTTCTCCAAATCGTGCGATGTTACGCGCAGTAGGCTTTGAAGATGGAGATTTCAACAAACCAATTATAGGAATAGCAAACGGATTTAGTACAATCACTCCATGCAATGTCGGGTTAAATCACTTAGCTATTCGGTCAGAGAAAGCAGCAAAGCTTGCAGGTGCTATGCCTCAAATGTTTGGCACAATTACGGTTAGTGATGGTATATCTATGGGTACAGAAGGTATGAAATATTCACTGGTTTCTAGAGAAGTAATTGCAGATTCAATTGAAACTGCATGTAATGCACAAAGCATGGATGGTGTTCTGGCTATAGGTGGCTGCGATAAAAATATGCCTGGTGCAATGCTTGCAATGGCACGTATGAATATACCAGCGATATTTGTCTATGGTGGCACAATAAAGCCAGGTAAACTAGGAGGTTGTGATTTAACAGTTGTAAGTGCATTTGAAGCAGTTGGTCAGCATGCAAGTGGGAAAATAAATGAAGATAGACTTTTAGCTGTTGAGAAGAATGCAATACCTGGAGCTGGAAGTTGCGGAGGTATGTTTACGGCAAATACAATGTCCGCAGCAATAGAGACTATGGGACTAAGTCTTCCCTATAGCTCAACAATGGCTGCTGAAGATGAGGAGAAAGCAGAGAGCGCCGCAAGAAGTGCAGAAGTTCTTGTTAAAGCAATTAAAAGTGAAATAAGACCTCTAGACTTACTCACCAAAGATGCATTTGAAAATGCCATTAGTGTAATAATGGCTGTAGGAGGTTCCACAAATGCTGTTCTTCATTTACTTGCAATTGCGAGAACTGCTGGAGTAGAACTTTCTATAGATGATTTTGAGCGGATTAGACAAAAAGTACCTGTTATTTGTGATCTAAAACCAAGTGGAAAGTATGTGACTGTTGATCTACATAAGGCAGGAGGGATACCTCAAGTTATGAAACTGCTCTTAGATGCAGGGCTTATACACGGAAACTGTAAAACAATAGAAGGAAAAACCATTAAAGAGGTACTAAAGAATGTCCCTTCAATCCCTCCTAAAGAACAAGATATTATACGTCCATTATCCCACCCAATTTATAAAAAAGGTCACTTGGCAATACTTAAAGGCAACCTCGCAAATGAAGGTTGTGTAGCAAAGATTAGTGGAATAAAGAACACTTCACTCACAGGACCGGCAAGGGTTTTTGAAAGTGAAGAAATATGTTTAGCCGCAATTCTTGCTAACAAGATAAATGAAGGTGATGTAATTGTTGTGAGATATGAAGGCCCTGTAGGTGGTCCTGGAATGAGAGAAATGCTTGCTCCAACTTCTGCAATTGTTGGGCAAGGTTTAGGTGACAAAGTTGCACTTATTACAGATGGTCGTTTTAGCGGAGGCACTTATGGACTAGTTGTAGGACATGTTGCTCCTGAAGCTGCAGTTGGTGGAAATATTGCATTAGTAAAGGAAGGAGATAGCATCACCGTTGATGCTGATAAACGATTAATTCAGTTAAATGTAGATTCAGATGAATTAGCTATGCGACGCCAAGATTGGGAAAAACCAAAACCACGCTACACATCGGGCATTCTTGGTAAATATGCGCGACTAGTAAGTAGTTCAAGCAAAGGAGCAGTGACTGATCAATAATGAATATTTTAAATAGTCAATATTTGCTTTGAGAAACAAATAATGATCTCAATCTTCTAGCAAAAGATTCCAAACAATGTCCATCTGTAGGAGGGGCACAACGCTTTCCAGTAACAGAATCCATCCAGATAGAATGCTTACCCTGCCAAAGGATGGGAGCATCATCTATGTGAAGCCAAGATAAAATAAGGTTCAAATCATTTCCACTTCTATATATTTCAAGTTCAATATCTTTAGATGGTTGACGTACACCTTCTTTATTACGACACTCAATAGTCAAAAGGAGATCTAAACTTTTATTAGCATTAATTGGATTTGAAGATTTCTTATCATGATCTAATACTGCATGCAACCATGGTTTAAAACATATATCTGCAGCTGCAGCAATTGCGGTATGGAAATCTATATTTAAGTCAGCTGAATCCACTTATAGAGCGTAATAGAATTTTTATGGGGCCTGTTTTAAATCCAGGATTTAATTCTCCAGGTTGGCCAAACTTTGAGTGTAGTAATTGAAATTGCGTGACATTAGAAGAATTAAATTTAATTGGCAAAGAAACAGGCTTGGCTAAAGCAGTTGGTAAAAGGTCTAAAAATGGAATATCAACACAAGTTGTTCCTTTTGGCTTAGTTGGAATTGAAGCCACCCAGTAGATGCCACCAGAAATAAAACCTGTAAGGCCTAAAAGACGGTCCCGACAAGTCATTGCAAGCTTGAGAGTCCGGCCGTCCCCATCAACTTCAACTCTTATTCCACGATATTTTGAAAGGTTCAAAGGTTCCTTCAATACGGGGGACCGGCAACTTATAAAACCTCCTCCTTCTTCTATAACCTCACCTTCAATCAGTAAGCCATCATGTGTAGATCTGCAGAAAGACTGACTTGAACCTCCCATAATTGTGTCATTGAGTGGTTCCCAGAGTTCAAACTGCTCCTGACTAGAAATTACAAATTGAGAAGGAGGTTCAGATCGATTGATGTTTGTCAAACGCAAAGCATGCCTAAGGAAGAAAGAGTAAGCATTAAAAAATATAAGGTAATCACTAATACAATTCTAAGGCTGCATCATCAGCCAAAACAATTACTTCTGAAAGAGGCTGTACCAAACGAGCTGGCGTACGTTCCGAAGATTCTGAGGGGTCCAAAAGTCTTTTCAACGCAACCTGCTTTGACTCTCCACCAACCAAAAAGATTACTTTTCTAGAAGCACTTAAGACTGGAGCGGTAAGGGATATGCGCTCCAGCCCATTGCCAATACCAACAGTAACTAGACGATTAGTTTGCTGAACTGAATCAGTACCTGGGAATAAAGATGCTGTGTGTCCATCAGACCCCAATCCTAATAAGACCAAATCAAATACAGGGGGGTTACCATGACAGATTTCCTTGATTAAATTTTCATAAGCAAATGCACTTTCATCAGGGGTAGAGGATTGACTTATAGGAATTGGGTAAAACCTTCCTTTATCTCCAGGTTCTGAGCCCAGCAATGTACTTCTAATCATCCTTACATTACTTAATTCATTATTAGGTTCTACCCATCTTTCATCTCCTAAAAAAATATCAACCCTATCCCAAGATAAAGGTTCTCTACTTAACAATTGATATGCTTCTGAAGGAGTCTTTCCTCCAGAAAGTGCAATTTGTGCACGCTCCTTTTGTTCAAGGATAAGTTTTATCTGTGATGCAATTGTCTCCTTAGCAAGAGTTGCTAAATCTTTTTCCTCAGAAGTTCTAAAAACGTTGTAGGTAGTCATTACTAAGTAAAAGTTATTTTAGCCATTCTGTATGGAATGATCCTTCTTTATCAATACGCTCATATGTATGTGATCCGAAGCAATCTCTCATTGCTTGCACTAAGTTTTGAGGAAGGCGACCAGTGCGATAACTATTTATGTAATCAAGTGTACTGCTAAAACAAGGAACTGGTATTCCAGATTCTGCAGCTCCTGCAACTATCCTTGTAAGACCGGGCAAACGCTTATTAACTTCTTCTGAAAACCAAGGACTAATAAGTAAATTTGTAAGTTGAGGTTCAGCTTGAAACGCCTCCTGTATTCGGTTCAAAAGACGGGAACGAATAATGCAACCTCCTTTCCAAATCCTGGCTATAGAGGGCATATTTAATTTATAATTGTATTCATTAGAAGCAATGCGCAAGAGTTCCATCCCTTGGGCATAACTTGCAATACTTGACAATACAACCGCATCCATAATTGGAGACATACCATCATCTGATTTACCTATATCAAAATGTTTAATATTGGGACCTTCCAATATAGTCTCTGCAAAAAGCCTTTGAGATTTGATCGAGCTCATTACTCTGGCGTTTAAAGAGGCATAGATAGTTGGAACGGAGGCCCCAAGCTCTAAAGCACTAAGGACAGTCCAAAGTCCTGTTCCTTTTTGACCAGCTTTATCTAAAATTTGTTCAACTACATCTTCTCCATTTATTGGGTCTTTAGTACGCAAACAAGTCTCTGTAATCTCTACAAGATAAGAATTAAGTTCATCTGTTTTATTCCAAAAACTCATTATGTCGGCGATTTGATTTCCACTCATTCCACCAACCCTTTTCATTAGGTCATAGGCCTCAGCAAGAATTTGCTCAATCCCATATTCAATTCCATTGTGGACAGTTTTGACAAAATGTCCTGAACCTCCTGGTCCGATATAGGTCACACATGGCCCATCATCAACTTGAGCCGCCATCTTGCTGAGCAAAGGCTCTATTGAGACATAAGAATTTTTTGTGCCTCCAGGCATCATGCTTGGACCTTCCAAAGCTCCCTTTGCACCTCCTGAAACTCCCATTCCTATATATCCAAATCTTTTACTCTCAAGTTCTTGAACACGTCTCTCAGTATCTCTAAATTCCGCGTTGCCTCCATCTATAAGCAAATCTCCATCCTCTAAGAAAGGAGATATACCTTTAATTACTGCATCGGTAGCAGCGCCAGCTTTAACCATCATCAAAATCCTGCGAGGGCGCTCAAGCTTGTCAACAAAGTCTTGGAGGCTCTTTGCTCCACTTATAGATTTACCTGATCCACGACCTCGAAGAAAAGATTCTGTTTTGGAATAAGTGCGGTTATAAACAACACTTGAGAATCCATTTCGCTCAGCGTTTAGGACGAGATTTTCGCCCATAACCCCAAGACCGATTAAACCAAAATGAGCCTTGGACATGAATGAAGAAGTTTTCTACTTGGCCAGTGTGACGTTGTCGCATCGTTTCGGCTGCGTTTAACAAAGGAATGTCAGGGATGAAGGACGATTATCTTGATATTGTTCAGAAGAAATATCTATTTAATTGGCCTGAAGAGTTTCAGGCTAGAAAAATAAATTCAAATAATTGTTCCATCAGAAATAGTGGCATTCTTAACTACAACGACGATTCCGTTTCTTATATAAAAACCTTCTTCAGGACGATCGGCTTCTTCAACTCGATCCTTGTTCACGATTGTGACATTGTTGCCAATTCGTGTGTTTTTATCAAGAATTGCTCTCTTAACTGTGGTTCCTTCACCTACACCTAAAGGAATTCCACCTCCTTTTCTTAAAGCAATTCGTTCATCAGAAGATTCAAAAAAGTCAGAACCCATCACTAATGAATCTTGAAGAACCACTTCACTCTCTACTCTGCTTCTAACTCCCAACACACAGTGATGCACGCTGCAGGATTTAAGGATAGACCCCTCTCCAATGATTGATTCAGTGATCTGGGCATCAACCAACTTTGTGGGCGGCAAATAACGAGGGCGCGTATAAATAGGGAATTTCTCGTCATAAAAGCTAAACGGAGGGTTGGGTTGCTGTGTTAAAGCAAGATTTGATTCATAAAAAGCTCCAATTGTTCCAATATCTTCCCAATAGTCATCAAAAACATAACTTTTTAATCGATCCCCTCTTCCTAGAGATTCAGGGATAACTTCCTTCCCAAAATCTTTATGTTCAGGGTTTTTATTAAGTAAGTCAAATAATGTAGAACGGCTAAAAACATATATGCCCATAGAGGCTAAGTACGGACGTTCTGAGGCTGACTGAGGAGTCAATCCAAAACGAGATGTATCAACCGCCATCGCCTTAAGTGAATCTCCCTTTGGTTTTTCACTGAACTCTTTGATATTGCCCTCGTCGTCTGTTCGCATTAAACCAAACCCTTCAGCTTGCTGTGCATCAACTGGAAGTGCAGCGACTGTTAGATCAGCTCCAGAAGTGCGGTGATGCTTTACGAAAAGGCTGTAATCCATTCGATATAACTGATCACCAGAAAGAATTAAATATTCATCAACATCCCATTCCTGAAATAACCACTGATATTTTCTTACTGCATCAGCTGTTCCTTCAAACCAAGATGGGCTTTCTGGCGTTTGTTGCGCAGCCAATACTTCAACAAATCCCTGGCCAAAAGGAGCACTTAAATTGTAGGTCTGGGTTAAATGCCTATTCAGAGAAGCACTATTGAACTGAGTCAAAACATACATCTTGTTGATGTTGGAATTGATGCAGTTGCTTATTGGTATATCAATCAAGCGATACTTGCCTGCAAGCGGAACTGCAGGTTTAGCCCTCATCTTGGTAAGGGGGTAAAGGCGAGTTCCAGCGCCTCCTCCAAGAATGATTGCCAGTACACGCTTCATTCAAACTCCTTTGTCTTGCATTGCGGTGCAAACCTAATTGAGAAAGGGACAAAAAAGTAGAAAAGTGATGCAGATCTAGCAAGTCCGCTAAGAATCAAAACGACACGGAAACACAACATAGGGTTATTTTCCATCAGTCTGAGATTCCAAATCAAAGAGAGATTCCACTTGCCTCAAAGCTTCTTGACGGTCTACTCGAGTTTGAGGAGCTCTTAGTTTTGTAACTGGGGTATGAAGAATTTTATTGATTATTCCTTTGCTTAATGCCTCAACAACTTTGCGCTCTCTTGCAGAAAAATCTGGACCCATGCGACTTAAGGCTTTCTGAAGCTCCTCACTTCGGATTGATTCCAAAGACGCTCTTAAAAGATTAATAGTCGGGACAGCCTCAAGACTATCCCACCATTCTAGAAACAATCTTCCTTCTTCCTCTAGCAAAACCTCAGCTTCCATTGCAAGTTGTTTACGAGCCTCCTGGTTCCTAGAAACAACCTCTTGGAGATCATCAACATCATGGGACTCAACGTCAGACAAATCAGAAACATCTGCTGATATGTTCCGTGGAACACCTATATCAATGAGGCGCAAAGAATTACTCCTTTTTAATTGACTTAAACGAGATGCATCAATAATCGGCTGATCGGCTGCAGTACTTGTAAAAACCAATGAACAGTTAATCAAACAATCATCAAGTTCTTCTAATAACCTGCATTGAATTCTGAAGTCTGGAAAGTCTGCAGCAAGAGTCTCAGCACGACTAAGCGTGCGATTTAAAAGTATTACTCCATTACAACCCTTAGATTGAAGATGCTGAATAAGAAGCCTGCTCATTCGACCAGCACCAACGACAGCAACTTTCTCTGACTCCAATGTCATCATTTGATCTCTGCCCAATGATTGAGCAAGCTTTAGTTGCGCAAGTTCTACTGCCGCAGAACTTATAGAAACAGCCCCAGTTCCAAGATTAGTTTCACTTCGAACTCTCTTACCTGTACTTACAGCTTGCGTAAGTAAGCGGTTAAGAATTGGGCCCATAGATTTATGTTCTTGTCCAAGACGAAGCATCTTCTTAACTTGAGAAAGTATTTGTCCTTCGCCCAAAACCAAACTATCAAGCCCAGCTGCAACTCTCATCAAATGAGCAACTGCTTCTTCTTGGTTATAAACAAAAAGATGGGGTGAAAGTTGTTCATCAGGAAGCCCAGAGTGTGAGCTTAAAAATTCCTTTATGGCAGTTACACCTTGATCAGGGTTTCTAACCAAGGTATATATCTCTAATCGATTACATGTGCTGAGAATTGAGACCTCAAGAACTTGAGAACTTTCTTTTATTTTTTGAAGTGACTGACCCATGCTTTGCTCAGCAATGCTGAGCTTCTCACGGACTTCCACAGGCGCCGTGCGATGACTAAGACCGACAACGGCAATGTGCATAAATAAAATTCCTTAAGTAATTTCTGAGGTCTATCAGCTCAAAGTGATGCTTTTGGCACCATCTTTTATATGCACAGTATTTGTAAATCTAGCTGAATTGTCGAGAGTGCTAATTACAAGACTGCTTGTTCTAGTGCAATCTTTTTCGAACTTAACACCATGAAAAAGTAGGCCATCTGTTATTCCGCTTCCAGCAAATACAACATTTTCACCTGAAGCTAATTCCTCTGCCTCATAAATCCTATCAACATCAGTAATACCCATTTCTTTTAAGCGCGCAATATTGCCCTCCTTCGTGTAATCAGCCCATTCTGTCGTTTGAGCAATTGCTGGATCGTAAACCAATTGCCCTTGAAAATGACCACCTAAGGCTCTCATGGCAGCAGCAGATATCACTCCTTCTGGTGCTGCCCCTATACCCATTAGACAATGGGTACCTGTACCTGCAAAACCACAAGCAATTGCAGCTTGTACATCACCATCAGAAATTGGCTGAACTTTTGCTCCAGTAGATCGAATTTCAGCAATCAAATCCTTGTGCCTAGTCCTGTCCATTACAACAATTGTTAGCTCATTGGCTGAAAGCTCTAGACAGCGACAAAGGATTTTTATGTTCTCTGTAGCAGATTTACGAATGTCAACTTTGCCTTTTGCTGCTGGAGGAGCAGCAAGTTTCTTCATATAAAAATCTGGAGCATTAAAAAGTCCACCACGATCTGATGCGGCAAGAACTGCCATCGAACCTCTTTGATTATTAGCGCAAAGGTTTGTGCCCTCACAAGGGTCGACAGCAAAGTCAACTCCTGGGCCAGTTCCACTTCCAACTTGCTCACCGATGTAGAGCATCGGTGCTTCATCACGCTCACCTTCACCGATAACAATCCTTCCTTGCATTTGGATTTTTCCCATGCGCTTTCGCATCGCTTCTACAGCTGCGGCATCCGCTTCATCTTTCTTGCCTAAACCTGTCAGCTCAGCAGAAGCGATTGCAGCCTGCTCAACAACTTCAAGAATTTCCTGGATAAGAGTGCGATCCACAGGTAAGCGGCGGAGAATAGTTTTGCGCTAAGGGAACGAGAAAGGGCATGATCCATACGTACGAAAAGGATTTCGTTGATGGAGTAAAGGACCCGGTGCCGCAATGGTTCTCGGCTCTTAGCCGCCGAATACTGTATCAGTGCAAGTAACGCGGACAAAAGTGTGGCGACTGATTTATAGAATCTTCAGACAAATATCCAACAGCAATGAGCACAAAATCGCTAGTAATAGCCCCTTCAATCCTTTCTGCGGACTTCTCTCGCCTAGGAGAAGAGGTAAGAGCTGTAGACCAAGCTGGGGCAGATTGGATCCACGTAGATGTGATGGATGGTCGTTTTGTTCCCAACATCACAATTGGTCCATTAATTGTTGAGGCTCTAAGACCTGTAACAAAAAAACCATTAGACGTTCATCTCATGATTGTTGAACCTGAGAAATATGTTGGAGACTTTGCAAAAGCAGGTGCTGATCATATTTACGTTCAGGTAGAGGCTTGTCCTCATCTACATCGAAATTTGGCTCAAATTAAAGACCTCGGGGTAAAAGCAGGGGCAGTCCTGAATCCAAGTACTCCCCTTGACACACTCGAATATTGCTTGGAGCTCTGCGATCTTGTTCTAATAATGAGTGTTAACCCAGGTTTTGGCGGACAAAGCTTTATTGATAGTCAGGTTCAAAAGATCATTGAACTGCGTCAACTTTGTGACAAAAGAGGCCTTGACCCATGGATAGAAGTTGATGGAGGAATTAAAGCAGATAATGCATGGAAAGTAATTGAAGCAGGAGCGAATGCAATTGTTAGTGGTTCAGGTGTATTTAATCAACCAGACTATGCAGCGGCAATAGAAGGCATACGCAGCAGTAAAAGGTAATTTACTTATACTTATAAATGACAGCAAACAGTCATTTGATAACCTCACTAAATAAATGAAAACTATATTTAAGCGTCAAAGAACCAACCATAACTATGTAATCCAACACCAAGCAGGTTAACACCTATATAACAAATACAAATCACGAACAAGCCAGCCATAGCAACCAAAGCAGATCTCCGGCCCTGCCAACCACGACTTAACCTCATATGAAGGTAAGCAGCATAAACCAACCAACAAATCAAAGCCCATGTTTCTTTTGGATCCCAACTCCACCAACTCCCCCATGCTTCATTAGCCCAAACAGCTCCACTAACAAGTCCTATAGATAACAACAAGAAGCCAACCGTGATAATTCTGTAGCTAAGAGTATCTAATCTTTCAATATTAGTTATATTTATAGGCGTTAAATTTAGTGATTGAGAATTTTCAAATAAACTACTGTTATTAATACTTCTTCTAAAGCCACCTACTCCAATAGAGCTACTTCGTATTTCAATAGGTTGATTTTTATCTGTAAAAAGAACGGCCCCGGAAAGAAGAGATCCAATTAACAATGCTGCGTAACTACACATAATTACGCTGACATGCATAATCAGCCAGCTAGAGCGGAGAGCAGGAACTAGTACAGAGGCTTCTTGAAGCCTCTCTGGAAGAGCAAAGCTTGCAAAGGAAATAGAAAGTAATGCCATTGGGGTAACAACAGCCTGTACCAATGGCGAAGGCCAGGATCTTTCGATAATCAACTGTATAAGCGAACAAGCCCAAGCCAAGAAACAAAGAGATTCATAAAGGTTACTAATTGGGAAATGTCCGGAGTCCCACCATCTAAATATCAATTGAGCAGTAAGTGAAAAGTTAGCAATTGATACTAAAAAGCGAACAACTGAAGAACTAGTGCCTCCACCTAATGCCCAAAAAGCAAATGGGAGAGAGATTAAAAGGAGGAGAAAGCTAGCCAGTCCAAGAGCTAAAACTGGGTCGCCTATTTCGAATGACATAAAAGCAAGCGTAATAAAAACACTAAAGAATTGCGTGCAACAGTCAAATTCTGATAGTTAGAGTTAACGACTAGCCTGCCTTAGCAACATCACACCTCCAAACATAGAGATAAGAACAGGTGACCATGCCGCTACAAATGGAAGCAATGTTCCTTTAACGCCTAGAGAGCTAAAGCTAAAACTAAGCACATAATAAAAAAGAATTAAGACAACACTAAGACCAAATCCCTGACTTCTACTTGTTCTAGTATTTGGCTTGGCTCCGAGGCTGCTACCAACCAAGCCAAAAACGAAACAAGCCATAGGTAATGTGAATTTCTCCTGAATACGAACTTTCATTCTTCTTGATTCTTTAACATTTCCTGTTTCTGCATATAATCTTTCAGCTCTAAGTGCCTCATTTACTGTCATATCATTTGCATCATCAGGAAGTTCAGCAATCTTTGTAGGTCCAGTCCCAAGTGGATATAAATAACGCTCAAACTGAGTTGTACTAGTACTGCCATTTGGCAAATGTGTAAGTATTGTTCCGTCAATAAACTCCCACTTAGATTCTATTTCATTCCAGAAAGCTTTTTTCGCTACAAGCATTTGAGTATGGCCATATCTAGAGAAATCAAGCAGTGTAACTTCTTGCATTTCGCTGTTACGAAATCTCCTGGAATAAAACAAATGAGTCAGGCCATCTCTTCTCATAGATGTGATTGGGTCAGTAACAATGCCAAACCGTGAATAAATAATGTCATTACCCTTTTCAGTCGCTATTGCTTTACCTAAAGCACTCTTCAAAGTAACTTCAGCATTTCTATTTGCCATTGGTACGATGCTGTCATTAAAAACAAAAGTTAGTCCAGTCATAAATAGAGCTAATATCAAAGCTGGTGCAATCATTCGTGTTGTACTAACACCTACACTACGAAGTGCTTTTAATTCACTATTTGCAGAAAGCCTGCTATAAGCAAGTAAAGTGGCCATCAAAACAGCCATAGGGAAAGAAAGTACAAGGAAACTAGGAAGACGAAGTATTAATACTTGCAATGCAATTTTGGGAGAAAGACCTGCCTCAACAATCTTTCTTACCAGATCAAACATTACACCTACAGACAAAGAAACAACCGTAAAAGCTGCTATCGCGAAAAGAAGTGGAGGTATTAACTCGCCTAAGAGCCATCTATCAATTAAAGGTATTTTTCTCCATCGTGGAAAACTAATGCTTGGCAGCTCTAAATCTAACAACCAAGAAATTAAGTTTTTAGCCTTAGATAAAATTGATTTAATCAAAGTTTAAACCCCTCACCCAAATAGTGCTGTTTCACAAGAGGGTCATTTGAGACTTCTTTCGACCCCCCAGATGCAAGAATTTGCCCATCATTGAGGATATAAGAACGATCTGTAATGGCAAGTGTTTCTCTAACATTGTGATCAGTGATAAGAATTCCCATTCCACGATTACGAAGTTTTTGAATTAAACCCTGAAGATCAGAAACTGCCATTGGATCAACTCCTGCAAAAGGTTCATCAAGTAATAAGTATCTAGGTCCATTTTCCCCTACAGCGAGAGCTCGCGCGACTTCACATCGGCGTCTTTCACCACCCGAAAGTTGATACCCACGTCGATGCATAAATGAACTCAAATTAAAATCTTCTATCAATTGTTCTCTACGCTGAGAAGCCATTAATGGGGACAAGGAACTTTGCGAAAGAGCTAAGTCCAAATTTTGCCTAACAGTTAGTTGACGAAAAATACTTTGTTCTTGAGGCAAGTAACCAATCCCTAAGCGAGCCCGATAAGGCATTGGTAGGTTGGCTACGGGTTTTCGATTAAGTAAGACCTGACCAAAATCAGGCCTTAATAGACCTATTAAAAGATTGAATGTAGTAGTTTTACCCGCTCCATTTGGACCAAGCAGACCAACAACTTCTCCAAGTTCCACCACTAAAGAAACATCATCAACCAAAGGCCTTCCAGAGATATTTAAAGTGACATTTTTAAGGACTAAGCTCATTTTGAAAGAAGCCTCGTATCAGGTTCAGGTCTTTCGAGCAAAACTTTTGTGAAGACTTGAGAACCTGGCTTTGAATCTGCCATGAAATGATCTTCTTCAAGCATATAAATAATTCGTTCTCCCTTAAGAGAGTCTCCTCCCTCTAGAACCAAATCAACATTCCCTGTCAGAACGACCATGCCTTCATTTTTGAAATACTCTGCTTTTCTAGAAGTTGCCACTATTCCCTTTGTTGGATAAACAATGCGGACATTACCAATGGCTGTAAAAACTCCCTTGACAGGGTCATTTGTTTGTTTCTCTGACTCAATACTTATATCGCCTGCTGGTTCAGGGAATATTTTTTCGTTAGGAGTTTCTTGAGCTAGAGAAATTGGAAGATGCCCCCACAGCAAAAGGCCAATCAGAAAACAAAGCGTATTGCGCCCCCTTTTTCCGAATTGTATATGGAAGGACAATTGTTTAATAAATATTTGAGTTAAAACAATTTAGCTAGTATCTTTGCTTATTTCAAAAAGGATAGGGACAGTAAAAGCATCCGGATCCCTTCCCTCTTGGAGAAGTTTAAGTCGTAGCTCTACACATTCACTGAACCTCTTAATATCCAAGCCAAAACAAGACTCATCTGCCTTACGAAGGCGCCCTAAACCTTCCCCATAGAGAATGGTTGCCCCATTTGTATTTCCTCTTTCAAGATGAACTTGTGCAACAGCAATTTGCAAGATGCCCTGCAAAAGAAGCCTCTCACTAGGCTCGGCTTCATGCCAAAGAGATTCAAAAGCATCATGAGATTCATACCACTTTAATTCATTAAAAAGTTGAACCGCTTTATAGAATTTCTTTTTATTCAAAATAAGAATAAATAAGGGTCATTTTTTCATTATCGTTTAAGAGGTTTTTTAGAAGGAAGTTTTCTCAATCGAATCGATTCTGGAGTAACCTCTAGCATCTCATCAGGTCCTATATATTCCAATGCACGTTCTAGTGTTATCTCTAAAGGTGATTGCAAAGTATCTAGCTCATCTGCACCAGCTGACCTCATATTAGTCAATTGTTTTGTCTTACAGATATTAATTTCTAAATCCTGTGTCCTATTATTTTCTCCTATAATCATTCCTTTATAAACTTTAGTGCCAGGAGATATAAAAAATTGGCCACGATCTTCCGCATTTTTTAATGCGTAAAATGTAGCAGTTCCTTCTTCAAATGAAACAAGTACTCCATTTCTTCTAGATTCAAAATCACCCATCATTGGTCGATATTCGAAGAAGGAATGACTCATAATGCCCTCTCCTCTTGTAGCACGTATAAATTGACCTCTTAAACCAATTAAGCCTCTAGATGGAACGATAAATTCAAGTTGAGTGCGCCCATCTCTACTAGTTTCCATATTCTGCATCTCACCCCTGCGTAGACCTAATTGTTCAATACATGCACCTACTGCATGCTCTGGAACATCCATCACCAAAGATTCAACAGGCTCGCAAGGTGTTCCATCAATTGTTCGAAAGATAACCTGTGGTTGAGTGACTTGAAACTCATAACCTTCGCGTCTCATTGTTTCAATCAATATGCCTAAATGCAGCTCCCCCCTTCCACTAACAGAAAATCTGTCAGGGGAGTCAGTTTCTTCCACACGTAAGGCCACATTAGTAAGTAATTCCTTAATTAAACGATCACGCAATTGGCGGCTAGTAACAAACTTTCCTTCTTTGCCGCAAAAGGGGGAATCATTAACTACAAATGTCATTTGTAGTGTTGGTTCATCCACTTTTATAAGAGGTAAAGCCTTTGGCTCATCTGGACATGCAATCGTCTCCCCAATATTTACTTCTTCAAAACCAGCTAATGCTACTAGATCGCCTGCATAAGCTTTTTCTATTTCTATTCTTTGCAACCCTTGGAATCCAAGAAGTTTAGAAATTCTTCCTCGCTTAACACGACCATCCTCTTTAATTAATGAGGCATTTTGACCATTAGTAATAACTCCATTATGAACTCTACCAATTACGATTCGACCAATAAATTCAGAATAATCTAACGTCGTCACTTGAAGTTGCAAAGGCTTGGTCTCATCTCCAACTGGTGGTGGAACATGACGGAGAATTGAATCAAATAGTGGCATCATGTTTTCGCTATGAGTAGCCATATCTGGCTTTGCGAAGCCCCCTAATCCGCTTCCAAAAAGATATGGGAAGTCACATTGATCATCATCCGCTCCGAGCTCAAGAAAAAGATCAAGGACCTTATCTACTGCTTGTTCGGGGTCAACTCTCGGTCTATCAATCTTATTGACAAAAACAATTGGTCTCAAACCTTGTTCAAGTGCCTTTTTTAAGACAAATCGAGTCTGAGGCATTGGACCTTCATTAGCATCGACTATCAATAGACAACCATCAACCATCCCAAGGACTCTCTCGACTTCACCTCCAAAGTCAGCATGGCCTGGAGTATCAACAATATTGATGCGTGTATCGTTATAAGTAACAGCTGTGTTCTTGGAAAGAATTGTGATCCCTCTTTCTCTTTCCAAATCATTGGAATCCAAAACACAAGTAGGGACTTCCTCGTTATCACGAAAAATTCCAGACTGATTTAAAAGAGCATCAACCAAGGTTGTCTTTCCATGGTCCACGTGAGCGATGATTGCAATATTACGAATCGCTTTTTTTTGGGGACTCATAGCAAACTAAATTCTCATATTGAAGGACAACGCTCTAAGGCGGAGTGCTAGCAGGCTATCTCAGTAAGAGAACAGAAGACAAACTAAGTAGTTAAATAAAAACTTCTAAAAACAAATTTTATAAAAGAGGGAAAAGCTTTCCTATCGTTTTAAAGGGTTAAGAGCCATCAAAACGTCTACGTGCTGCTTCAAACTGTCTTAAAGCATCCGCTGTTCCCTCAAATCTCCAATGCCAAGGTTCATAACTTACCCCTTGTTCATTGCCTTCAGGAAATGAAAGAACAAAATGATATTTAGCAGCATTACTCTTTAACCAACGAAAGGCATTTGTTTGTTCAAATTCAACGCTTAAATCTGTGTCTCGCCTTATCGAGTCCCCTAAATCAATTGCATAACCGGTACTGTGTTCTGAATATCCTGGAGGAGCCGAGACCCTAGCCCTCTCAATAGCAGTCTGATTTCTATGTGATTTAACTTGAAAAAATATTTGCTTTTGAAGTTTATGAGAGCGATAACCACTTAGAAGAATCAAGTTTATTCCATCATTCAAAGCAGCCTTTCTCATCAATTTAAGAGCTGCGTATGTATCCTTATGGATCTCAAGATCTGGATAAACCGCAATTAGATCTTCACTTGATGCTTCAGGATATGGGAAATGTCCTAATAAGCGTCCATCGGCACTCGGAACCTGTTTGTTCCCTTGAAAAAAAACTTGAGAATTAAAGTTTGATAAGAAATAAGTTCCAATAAAAACTACGGCTAAACATGTCACTATGAAAATTGCAAATGCATATCTGACTCCCTTCAAAGGAACTAGTCTTTTGGGACTAGCACGAAGCGCGAGAGGGATGTCATCACTGTTATTTCGACGACGTTGCACCTTACAAAGCCAAAAATCTTAGGAGGATTGTTGTTTCGATCGTAACGGCCAAACCTAAAACTACTTACGATAATTCTTCGTACGGTGTTAGTTTTCAAAAAACAATTCAAAAATTAGGCCAAAGAAATGTTGCGTGTAGCAGTTGTTGGTGGTGGACCAAGCGGTTCCTGCGCCGCTGAAATTCTTGCAAAAGCTGGCATACAGACTTGGGTCTTCGAACGCAAGCTTGACAATGCAAAACCTTGTGGTGGAGCCATACCCCTCTGCATGGTGGCTGAATTTGATCTGCCTGATTCAATCATCGATAGAAAAGTGCGGAATATGCGAATGATCTCCCCTTCAAATCGTGAAGTAGATATAAGCCTTGACAAGGTTTACGAAGAAAGCGACAAGGAATTCATTGGAATGTGTCGAAGAGAGGTTATGGACGCATTCATGCGCGACAGAGCAGCTGAACTAGGCGCGACACTAATAAATGGTCTAGTAACAAAAATCGACACTGGAAAAAGTCGTCAAGGTCCATACAATCTGACCTACTCAGATTATTCAAGTGGTGAATCTACTGGAGTCACAAAAAATCTAGAGGTAGATCTAATAGTTGGTGCAGATGGAGCAAATAGTCGCGTTGCCAAGGCGATGGATGCAGGTGATTACAACGTTGCAATTGCTTTCCAAGAAAGGATCAAACTTCCGGAAAAAGAAATGTCCTACTACGAAGATCTAGCTGAAATGTACGTAGGAACAGACGTTTCTCCTGATTTCTATGGATGGGTTTTTCCAAAATACGATCACGTCGCTGTTGGAACAGGCACAATGCAAAAAAATCAAACGCTAATCAAGAGCTTGCAAGAAGGCGTACGAAATAGAGCGCAAAAAAGATTGGTTAATGGTGAAGTTATTAAAGTAGAAGCACATCCAATTCCTGAGCACCCTCGCCCTCGTCGAGTTGTAGGGCGAATGGCCTTAGTTGGGGATGCTGCCGGGTATGTCACCAAAAGTTCAGGAGAAGGAATCTACTTTGCTGCAAAGAGTGGGCGAATGTGCGCAGAAGAAATTGTTGAAGCTAGTCAAAGTGGGAAGATAATTCCATCAGAAAAGGACTTAAAAAAATATCTCAAAAAATGGGATAAGAAATATGGCACGACATACAAAGTTCTAGAAATACTCCAAAATATTTTCTACTCAAATGATGGAGCCAGAGAAGCATTCGTTGAAATGTGTGATGACATGGATGTTCAAAGACTTACTTTTGATAGCTACCTTTACAAGACTGTTGTTACCATGAAGCCATGGCAACAGATAAAGCTGACGTTCCTTACAATTTGCTCAATTTTCAGAGGTCGAGCACTCGCTCCAAGTGACTACAAGCCAGTCCCAAGTGCAGTCCGAGAAGAAGAAGAAGTGGAGAAGATGCTTTCTGTAAGTAGCATTAAAGGTGGAATCAAAGTATCTAGTAATAAATAAAATCTCATTAAAAAAAGAAAACTAGCTTTCCTACTTAGTGCATATTTGATTAAAATCTGCCAATACACTTGCCTGATTTCTTAACACGGCAAGAAGATTAAGTCTGTTAATACGAATGTCTTTATTCTCGTGCATTACCATTACACTTTGATCACCATCAAAGAACGCAGATAAAGTATTAGATCCATTCGCAAGCTGATCTGCTAAAAGGGCATAACGTTCTTCAGAATGACCTTTTACAATTGGCTCAAGAGAGTTAAGAATGTCCAACATGTCAGCTTCACATGACTTTTCAAATAAATCTGGATTTACAACTTCAGAAGGACTTATGACTGAGGACGATAATGAAGTTTTATCGGCCAAACGAGCTGCCCGAGTAACCACTGCATGAACAGCAGAAAGTTTTCCTGAAGAACGCATATTTGCAAGCAAATTAGCGCGCAATCTAGCGTCTTCAGGATCAGAAAGTAGCTGCTTAATCGATACTGTCTGTCCTGCTATAGCATTAATGAGATCTAGATCAATTCCCCCCTCTTCCAAAAGACTAATTATCCGTTGTCGGAAAAATTCACTTAAATCATTGGAAAGAGTAGTGTTATCAATTTGTAAGCTTGGAAACAATTTTGACCATTGATCAAGTGATTGGATTATTAATTTATTTAGATCCAACTTCCAATTTCTACTCCAAAGAATCTGCAATATTCCATTACCTGCCCTTCTTAAAGCATATGGATCAGATGATCCACTTGGCCTTTCTCCTTTAGAGTAAATACTTACTAAAAGCTCTACTCTTTCTGCTAAAGCCAGAACAGAGCCGCCTACTGATTGAGGAAGACTTGCACCAGATGCTCGCGGCAAATAATGTTCCAAAACAGCTAAAGAAACCTCTCTTGATTCACCTTCTGCAAGCAAATATTTAGCTCCAATTACTCCTTGCAATTCAGGAAATTCTCCTACCATTTGACTAACCAAGTCATTTTTGCAAAAATGAGCCGCTCTCTTAAGATGAACAATCTCAGAGTCAGAAATAGATAGTTTTTTAATAAGAAGTTCAGCTACCCATTCAATCCTTTCTACTCGATTAAATAATGATCCTAAACCCTTAGCAAAAGAAACATTTTTCAATTGCTCTCTTCGCTCTTTTTTTGATATAGATAGGTCTGCTTTTACGAAAAATTCTGCATCTGCCAGTCTTGCTTTTAGGACTCTCTCATTGCCAGTCTTCACTATATTTAAAGAATGACTTAGTCCATTACAAATACACAAGAACTTAGGAGCAAGTACATTCCTTGCATTAAGGGATAAAGGATCTTTTATTGCGTTAGATAGATAAAGTGGTACATAACGCTGATGACAACGCATAACATTGCTAAGTACTTCCGCGGGAAGATCTAGAAAGGAATCATCAAATTGACCTGTGATGAGAGATGGTGACTCAACCAAATCAACCAGTTCTTCAAAAAGATCATCCGAAATATCGGGGACCGAATTAATTTCCTTTGCTTTCTTCTCGATAAGGTTTCTAATCGAAGAAGCTCTTTCATTACGATCAACTATCACACCAACTTTTTTTAAATCATTCGCATATGAATTTGCTGAAGAAATTTCGACAGTCTTTTCAAAAAGTCGATGTCCCCTACTGGTATTACCAGATAAAACTTTAGGGTCGCAATCGTTAAGACATACTTGTATTACTTGATTCTCTAGAAGAGCGACAAGCCAACGTATTGGCCGGGAAAACCTTTGTTCTCCTTCTCCCCATCGCATAAAGCGCTTTCCTTGAACAGAGGTAATCCAGACAGGAATGAATTCTTTTAATAACTCGACAGAATCAGCGCCTCTTTCTAAAACCTTTGCAAAAACAAAAGGTCCTTTCGAAGTCTGACGAATTTCTAAATCCTTTGTACTTAGACCAAATCTACTTGCAAAACCTAAAGCAGCTTTTGTAGGAGTATCTCCTTCAAAAGCATGGCTGGCAGGAGGTCCCTTTCTTTCAATCTCCTGATCAGAAGCCGAATCTGCGAGTTCATTAACAAGAAGGGCGATTCTTCTTGGAGTACTTGTGACATGAATAGAACCATGTAGAAGCTTTTTGTCTGCAAAGGTCTGACGAACAATCTGCTCGAGTTGAGCCAGTGCCAAGCAAGCAAAATCAGGAGGCAACTCCTCAGTCCCAATCTCAAGTAGAAAAGTTGACACAGAGATAAAAAACAATAAGGCTCACACTTTATTGAAATACAGGGCAAGAAAATAGTCTTCCTTTAGCTACGGTGTAATAGGAGAAAATTGATGCCGTGACACAAGGAGGGAAAAAATCTGACTTGAAAGATCCCAAAAGCTTCTCTCCATGCATTGCTATTGGAACAGAACAGACGAAATTCGAGAAATTCAAAGAAGAAAGCAAGTTTTTAAAAGATCCACTAAAAACTGAACTTGACAATCAAAGTGATCATTTTACTAATGACGCTGTCCAACTTCTCAAGTTCCACGGAAGCTACCAACAAGATGATCGAGAGGCTAGACACAAAGGTGAAGGAAGAGATTGGCAAATGATGTTGAGGCTTCGAAGCCCTGGTGGACGAATACCTGCTTCATTATTTCTTTCTTTAAACGAATTATCAAACCAACTTGGCAACGGAACACTCCGTGCAACTACCCGACAAGCATTTCAGATGCATGGGATTAGAAAAGAAAATCTTCGCGAAGTAATTGGAACCATTATTCGGTCAATGGGTTCCACTCTTGCGGCATGTGGAGATATCTCTAGAAACGTAACTGCCCCGGCTGCCCCCTATGAAAAAGGTGCCTATCCAGCGGCAAGGAAATTATCAAACCAAATTGCTGATCTCTTAGCTCCTGTTGCAGCAGAAAGCACTTATCTAGATCTATGGGTAGATGGAGATTTGAGTTACCGCATCCGTCCATCAAGAATCGTAAGAAGTGTGCGCAAAAGACAAAAAGTCGGCGGAGTTTTTAGTGGAAATGATCATGAGCCTCTCTACGGCCCAACTTATTTACCACGTAAATTTAAATGTGCCGTAACAGTTCCAGGGGATAACTCAGTTGATCTTCTTACAAATGACATCGGCATAGTTGTCTTTACTAAGGAGAATGGTTCACTACAAGGTTGCAATGTCTACGTGGGCGGAGGCATGGGACGAACTCATAACAACGAAAAGACTTTTGCCCGTTTAGCAGAACCACTTGGTTACGTAGATTCAGAAAATGTTCTTGATTTAATTCAATCAATACTTGCTCTTCAAAGAGACTATGGAGATCGTCAAAAACGAAGGAATGCTCGAATGAAGTATCTCATCCACGACCAAGGTATTGAATGGTTTAAAAAAGAACTTAAAAGCAAATATTTTTCGAAACCAATCAAACCACTACGTTCTGAAGTAAAGAAAAAATTTGAAGACTACCTTGGTTGGCATCAACAATCAAAAGGCATGTGGTTTATTGGCATACCTTTAATGTCTGGACGCCTGAAAGGAGAAAAGAAAAGGATCCTTTCACAAATTGTGAAAACCTATCAATTAGAAGTTCGCTTAACAGCTAACCAAGACTTACTACTTTGCAATATCGGAACATATCAAAAAGCAAGCATCTCAAAAGCACTAAATTCCATAGGTATTGATGGCAAAGTTAATCACTCATCACTAACTAAGCATGCAATGGCATGCCCGGCTTTCCCTTTATGTGGACTAGCGATCACTGAGGCTGAGCGTGTTCTACCTTCAGTACTAGAGCGCATAGAATCCCTACTCAATTCATTGGGCTTGAAAAGGTCAATCCTTGTGAGAATGACAGGTTGCCCAAATGGTTGTGCTCGACCATATATGGCTGAACTCGGGCTAGTGGGTAGTGGGCCTAATCAATACCAACTATGGCTTGGCGGTACTCCTAACTTGCAAAATCTGGCTAAGCCTTATCTACAAAAAATGGCAATTCAAAACCTTGAAAAAACATTGAGACCTCTATTCATTAGTTGGAAAAACTTTGGAGGCAAAAAAAGTTTTGGTGAATACGTAATACAGCTTGGGGATCAAAAGGTATTAGCACTTCTCTCTGAAGGAGCACAAGAGCCATAAATAGCTTCATGAGAATTACTTTGCCAAGCCCAAAGCTGATCACCATAACTGAAATGCCACCATTCATATGGATGCTGTACGAAGCCTAATGTCTCCATTTCATTCGCAAGTAATGATCTTCTTTCATTCAATACTCGAAACTTTGACTGCGGATTAGCTTTATAAGCCTTAGCAAAATAATCTGGGAAAGACTTCGATGAAATCTCATCAATCTCTCCTCCCATATCAACTGGAATAAAATTTGCATTCGCAAGAGTTAGATCTACGGCACCACCTGTGCTGTGTGGAGGTGGTGTTTTCGGGTTAAAGCTTGGTTCAGCCCAAAACATACTTACCTCATCTAAAACAGATTGAAAAGCAGGCGAATTTCTATCCTCATGGCTATCCAATCCGCGATTAAGACACGTTTGGACAATCGAATGTTCATACATAAAAGATTGAACTTGTATTGGGCGCCAAGCATCAAAGATGGCCAATCGAAGTGGTGGAGTCTGAAGCAGCAGAGTTTGCTGCACCAAAAGCAATTTCTCTACGACACTTTCCCTCAACCTCCATGGGTCAAAACCATCTATATAAGGAGCACCTAATGAAAGGTATGGATGTGGTTCTAAACGGAAAAGATCCGAGGGCAAATCCTTAAGGTTTTCACCACAATCTCGAATTGGGTATGTAGTCCAAGGTCGTAACACCGGTAGTCAAAGCAACATATTTCCACAGCAGATCTCTTGTTTTCCACAGAAAGAATCTCGCTATGTTCTTCAATTGAAAGTATAGATACATTTATTTGGATAATGAGGCACCAACAATTGAAAAAAGATCAACTTAAAATTTCAACTTGTTTCTTTCAGAGGCATTTCTTCAAATCAATTGCAAAAAGGTGCTTTTAAGCGATAGTGCAAAAAGGCTCTGGGCAAGCAACTGACAAGATTCGAATATGAAAAGCTATTCTTCTAAGGTTTTCTAAGGTTTAGATTTACCAGGCCAGAATCATGAGACTAATTCTAGACTCAGTATTGTGGAAAACATAGCCTAGTTTAATTGTGCTTTGACAATAAGCCGATTCCAATATTCCTCTAACAAATTCCTAAGAACCAAATTACCTTGGAGTTCTGGATCAATATTCATAATTTTGACGGCTGCTTGTCGTGCCTCTTCAAGGACCTGCACGTCATCGACAAGACTTGCTAAAGCAAAATCAGGTAGTCCAGACTGACGAGTGCCTAATACTTGTCCTGGTCCTCGTAGTCTTAAGTCGATTTCAGAAATTTCAAATCCATCATTAGTATTAACCAAAACTTCTAAACGTTGTTTAGATAAAGGGTTGTTCCCATCATTCAAGAGAACGCAATAAGAAGTCTTCGCTCCCCTTCCTACACGGCCACGTAGTTGATGTAGTTGAGCTAGACCAAAACGATCTGCATGTTCAATTACCATAACGGTAGCTTCAGGGACATCAACACCAACCTCAACAACAGTCGTAGAAACAAGCACCTGACAGTTTCCATATGTGAAATCACTAATAATGGCTGCTTTTTCAGAACTGTTCATTCGTCCATGTAAAAGGCCTACAGATAATTCCTTAAAAATATTGGTAGATAAATGTTCATAAACTTCTACGGCCGAACGAAGGTCTAATTTTTCAGATTCTTCTACTAAAGGTAAAACTACATAAGCGCGTTGCCCTCGATTAACTTCACTTCTTATAAGCTCATAGGCCTTATCTCTATTTGAGTTAGTTAATAATTTTGTCTTTATAGGTGTTCGACCGGGTGGAAGCTCATCAATCTGACTAACATCTAAATCACCATGAATAGAAAGGGCCAAAGTACGCGGAATTGGAGTCGCCGTCATAGTCAAGAGATGGGGTTGAAGACCTTTATTAAGCAATCGATTACGCTGATGTACACCAAAGCGATGTTGTTCATCTACGACAACAAGTCCCAAACGAGAAAAAGAAACTCTTTCCTCAATTAAGGCATGAGTGCCTACAAGTATCTTCAACGATCCATTAGCTAAATCATCTAGTACTTTGCTTCTTTTTACACGTGGAGTTGATCCAGAAAGTAGTTCAACAGTGACATGTAAGTTAGGAAGCCATTTACATAATGTACGGTAATGTTGTTGAGCTAAAACTTCTGTAGGCGCCATAAAAGCACCCTGCCACCCTGCTTGTACAGCATTAAGAAGTGCAGCAATTGCCACAACTGTCTTTCCACTTCCCACATCACCTTGAACAAGGCGAGCCATTGGTTTTGTACATTTTAAATCAGATTCAATTTCCAAAAGAACTCGAGTTTGTGCCTTTGTTAATTCAAAAGGTAATAATCTAAAAAAGTTGTCAACCAAACCTTCACTTTGCACTGAGATATTTAAAGCTGGAGCGGCACTTTTACGAAGTTCAGATCTTCTTCTTAACAAGCCTAATTGCAATAGCAAGAATTCATCAAAGACTAAACGTCTTCTGGCAGACCGAAGTGATTTTTGATCAAGTGGTTTATGAATGCTATTCATTGCTTCACTTTTAGTAATCAAAGAATGTTCCTTCAACTGACCAGGCGATAAAGGGTCTGACCATTCGGAGGTAAAAGGAAGAACAATATCTATGAGATCTCTGAATTTATTAGCAGTAATTCCCTCAGTTAAGTTATAAACGGGTAATAGCCTCCCAATAAACTTTGAATTTATTTGAGAGTTTGGATTTTCCAAAACTTCAATTAAAGGGTCTTGAATACTTTTTCCATAAGGACCTTTTTTTACAAGCCCACTAACAGCAACTGTTGAACCAATAGGGTATAAGCTTGCCTGACTATGTAAATATGAATAGTTCGAGAACCTCTTGCCTCCAAAAAACTTAGTCACCTTAAGGCGGCCAGTTGAATCCTGAAGTTGTAGCTCTAATATTGATAGGTTGACATTTCTTGGACTTTTAAAAGCACTACAACGTCTTATTGTCGCTAATACTGTTACTGTTTCACCAGGCTGGAGGTGAGCAATTCTTTTAAGAGATGAATAATCAACATAATCTCGAGGGTAATATTGAAGTAGATCACGGATTAATAAAATCCCAAGACTCGCAAGTCTATCGGAAAGCTTTGGACCTATACCTTTAATTGCAACTAAAGGAGTATTAATATCATGTTCCTTCAATATACAATTAGATTCAAGTTGGCTATGAACAGTAGAATCATTAATTCTTAATGTCGGATTTTTACTAGGAATTGATGGAGTTAATTCTTTGGTAAGTTTGTAAAGTAGTTTTCTAGTTTTAGCTACTATTCGTCTACGAGCAGAGTCAGTACTATTTTGATAATTAGAAAAAGATTCAGCTAATTCAAGTAATTGCTTTTTAAGCTCAAGATTATTCTTATGAAGATAATTCGGTGGAGATGACAACTCCCTAGATACAAACGAATGAAAATGTTCATCACGTCCTAAAAGATTACCGAAACCACGTTCAGCTTCTAACGAAAGAGCTTGCTTTAATGGAGATAACCAACCATGCAGATCCTGTAATAGACCATCAGTTATTTGTCTTGAGGATTCACTGACGAGGTTTCGTTTGGGGTCTGCAACCACTGTTGATGTACCTCAATAGCGATAGAGCGCTTTTGCCAATAACGTTGTTGCTTAACCATTTTTAACAACAAATTATGCTGTTGGTTTATTTGATTACGACAACTTTTTAGTCGTACATCATCGAACTCAAGATCAGAAACACGAATTAGCAAACAGATAATATCTATTTCTTCTGCCAATGGTCCGTTTTGCAAAGGAACTTTTAGCTTTAAAAGATTTGATTCTGAGTCTTGGGAGTGAACCTGTCCAGAGAGGGATGCATCAAGAAGGCTTAAAGGGAAGATACTGTTTAGGATTCCAACTCTAAGTAGCTCAACATTAATTGCATGTGAGAGATTTCTAAGTCTTCTGGTTAAAGCAATCTCTAGATGATCTGTCCAGTCAAACAACTCTATAGGCGTCTGAGGCATAAGTTTATTATTAGAATGTTTTTTTGTATCAGCAAAATCGGAATCCCCAGATTTATCTGAAAGCAGAGGATCCTCTTTTTCTTTATTATCTTTATTATTAGTAATTGTCTCTCCAGCCATTAAAAATAATGATTTTAAAATACTTAAACTACCTTTATCAACTTGTTGAATATCGTCTTTATTTGAATTAGATGCTAAAGAATTAGACGAATCTAAACTGCTAAAATCATTTTCTTTATATTGCTTAGTACTTTGATCTGAATACTCTGAATTGTCTTCGAGTTTAATCGAAGCGTCATCATTGATATCGTCAAGGCTAGAAAGTTGGTCTAGCGGGTGGTAAAGACTTAGGTGAATATCATCTTCTCCAAATTCGTGATCAATATCCTTTTTTTCCTCACTTAATGCCATCAATACTTCTTCCTTAACTTGATTCAACCTGATTTGTTTTTCCTCCTCCAGGTGTCGGGATAGATCCATTAAATGTTCTACAGTTAATAAGGAAATACAACGCGAAGTTATTGCATCAATTTTAGATTGGAAAGTTTTTCTTGCATCAATATTCAGCTTGCCAAAATTATTTTGTTCTTGATTTGTCAACAAAAATAATACTGCTTTATGTACAGTACTTAACATAATATCTCTTAGATCTTGAAGATATAGTGCGTAGGTTCGATATAAATCAGGGGCTAATTTTTTACATTGCAACTCTAAAAGCTCAAGTTGCTGCTTTGGTTTATAAGACTTTAGTTCCTCTTTTCTTGAAGTCAATGTTTATGCAGCAGATATAGAAGCAACCTCCGAAGCAAAATCCATTCTTTCTACTTCAATCCCTTCTCCTAAGGTATAACGAGTGAAACGCCTAATTCTCACATTTTCACCTATTTTACCAGCAGTTTGTTTTACAAGTTGCTCTACTGTTAATGAGCTATCTTTTATAAAAGGTTGTTCCATTAATGCTAATTCTTTCAAGCGTTTTCCTATCCTTCCTTCAACAATCCTTTCCTTCATCTGAGCTGGTTTCCCTTCTAAGTCATCTCTACCCATTTCTATAGCTTTCTCTTTTTCGACAACATCCAAAGGTATCTGATCAGTAGTCACATATTCAACATTTGGGCAAGCAGCAACTTGCATGGCGACATCTTTTAATAGCCCTTGAAAAAGTTCTCCTCGCGCCACAAAGTCAGTTTCACAATTCATCTCTAGAAGAACGCCCACTCTTGCGCCTGTATGGATATAGCTTCCTATTGCACCTTCTGCAGCAATTCTTCCTGATTTTTTCTCTGCACTAGCGATACCTTTTTGGCGTAACCACTCGATGGCCTTGATGACATCTCCCTCTGTTTCAGCGAGAGCTTTTTTGCAATCCATCATTCCTGCACCTGTCTTGTCGCGCAGGTCTTTAACGAGCTTGGCTGATACTGCCGCCATTTGAATGTGAGTTAAAAGGTGATCAAGTTTGCTACTGAAAGAGTTTAATGATTTCAGTAGCTGAAATTTGCTTCAGAGGAATAGCTAATTGCCATTGTCCTCGGAACCACGATGGTCATTAGATCCATGCCGGCCTTCATTAATAGCGTCAGCTAATCTTCCTAAAACCAATTGAACAGATCTAACAGCGTCATCATTGCAAGGGATAGGAACCTCGCAAAGATCTGGGTCACAGTTGGTGTCAAGCATTGATACCAAAGGAATGTCCAATTTGCGAGCTTCCAAAACTGCGTTTGTTTCGCGCCTTTGATCAACAAGAACGACTACATCAGGCAATCTCCTCATACCTTTAAGACCACCTAAATACTTCTGAAGCCTTTCTAGTTCTCTTCTTAAAACTGCAGCTTCTTTCTTAGGACGCATAGCTATAGCGCCACTGGATTCCATACGCTCAAGGTCCTTAAGCCTATCGATACGAGCCTTCATGGTTGTCCAATTAGTGAGCATTCCTCCTAGCCAACGTTGATTGACATAAGCAGCTCCACATCTTGATGCTTCCGAAGCAACAACCTCTGAAGCCTGTTTCTTAGTACCTACAAATAGGAATCTTTTACCACTCCTGGCTGCAGACCTCGTCCATTTATAGGCGCTGTTCATACAAACAGCTGTCTTAACTAAATCAATAATGTGGACTCCATTTCTTGCGCAATAGATGTATCGCGACATCTTTGGATTCCATCTTCTTGTCTGGTGACCAAAGTGAGCACCAGCCTCCATCATCTCGGAGAGAGTTACAACAGCCATGTTTTTTGAGGTTTCGGGTTCGCCTCCACCTGTCAGGTATGAAAGAAAACCAAGTCAGTAAACTCGATTTAAACGATCACCACCCGAAACAGACAGGTGTGCGGATTAGTAAGAACCCTATAAATCTATCAAACTGCTATTAGCGCAAGCCCTGCAAAGAAGCTTCTTTGAACAATTCTCTCACTGATATGAGGTTCAATGGCAAGCGGAGAAGTTCCATTGCCACTCCAGAATGGCCCTTACGAAGCAAAAAGGACAACAAAGGTCTAAGAGTCCTGTGATTAACAATTCCACCAATAGTTAAAAGTTCCCAAAGGCAACGATGTAACAATGTGAACTGAATAATGAATCGAACTCTAATAGTTGGATGTTTCTTATAAAAAACTAAGCCCATCTTTGCTCTTTCTTTTTCAATTCTTATCAAATCAGGAATTTGATTAAGAGTAAGTGCAGGATGCCAATGATATCCAACTGCCCTTGGACATTTTATAAGCTCTACGCTCATCTGGCGAAGTCTCTCCCCGAGTTCCAAATCCTCCCATCCATAAAGACGGAAAGACGTATCAAAGAGTCCTGATCTTACCAATACATCTTTATCTATAGCTACATTACCTGTAGCAAAATAGGCCCATGAATTATCTTGAAGCTTATGGGATTCTGAAGTAGGATGTTGGAAATTTGAAGTATTAATCACGGCACCATAAGTAAAACAAAGTCTGTTTCCTCTACTATTCCAAAATCTAACTAAAGCACTAATGTGTGAGGCAAGAAAAGAACTTGTAACTACTAAGTCACTATCAATAAATACGATTACATCGCCATTTGAATTGTTCACTCCGAGATTGCGTGCTTCAGCAGGACCTCCATGAACTTGTTCAATCAAACGAACATGAGGAAAATTTTGTGGATTTTTCTCTAACCACGAAGTTGTACCGTCAGTAGATCCATCATCAACAACAACAACTTCGTAATTTTCTATCTCTGAAATGCTCTGTTGATTCTCCAGTGCTAAAAGACACTTCTCAAGAATCGGTTTCCGATTGTAGGTAGGGATGATGACGCTTACAAACATCCCCAAAACCCAAGGTTATATGAACCTACCAGGCTTTATAAACGATTGAAAAGCTATAGGTTCCCATAGCCTAATAAATAGAATTTATTTAATCTGCTGCACCACCATTATTTGCAGTTCCAGTTACACCATTTCCTGCACCTTCTCCGCGTCCATCATTACGAAGTTTGCGCTTTTTAAATTTTCGTGCATAAGCGCGGTTGCGCTCCTGCTTTTCTTTTTTGAGGTTTCTGCGCTTAGACATGCTTAAGTGATTTTATTTTCAATGGTTCCACTAGCCTACCCAATAGAGGTTATTAATCTCCCATCTTCCATTTTTAAAAGCCGATCAGCAACATCCAAAATCCTTGGGTCATGAGTGACAATCAATACAGAACAAGCTTGATCAAGCGCTAGACGCTTCAACAAATCAACAACTTCCCGGCCTGTAACACTATCAAGTGCTGCTGTTGGTTCATCTGCTAACAATAATTTTGGTCTTGCTGCCAAAGCCCTTGCAATAGCAACTCGCTGCTTCTGACCACCAGAAAGATCTTGTGGAAATTTACTCATATGATCATCGAGACCAACAGCTCTTAACCATTCACGAGCATGATCTCTTCTTGATCTATATGAATAACCTTTGATTAAATCACTACCCATTTGGACGTTCTGTTCTGCCGTTAGACAACGCAAAAGGTTATGGCCCTGAAAAATCATTCCTATTTGACTTCTCAAGATTTGTCTTTTTCTATGACCAGAACCAAGAAGTTCATAACCCAAAA
This sequence comes from Prochlorococcus sp. AG-363-A16, assembly GCA_003280345.1. Lineage (GTDB taxonomy): Bacteria > Cyanobacteriota > Cyanobacteriia > PCC-6307 > Cyanobiaceae > AG-363-A16. The sequence continues at coordinate 57,102 of QCFB01000001.1, read as the reverse complement.
CAGATAGATCACCCTTTTGAACCTTTCTTAGTGCCCCAATAAGTGTTAACAAGGTAGTTTTTCCACAGCCGGAAGGTCCAGTTAGTAAGACAACTTCTCCAGGTGCAATTTCCATTGAAATTGACTGAAGTACTTGTCTCCTCATTGAGCCTTTACCAAACCAATGGCAAAGACCATTAATTAATACAGAAGGTCGGGAAGATTTCATTAAAAAATTTCAGCGGGGTCAGCATCAGCTAAACGACGCATAGCCAACAACGCTGAGCCCATACACATAAGCAAAATTAGAGAAAAAACGACTAATGCTCTATGAGGGTCCATAGCAATAGGCAGTTTTGTGGAATTTCTAACCAGTGCATATAAAGCCAATCCTGATGTATAGGCTGGGATATAACCCATAACTGCAAGGAAAATTCCCTCTCGAGCAACTACCCCTAATAAAGTCTTTAATGGATAACCCATCGCCATCAAAGTTGCATATTCAGGCAAATGATCACTAACATCGCTATAAAGAATCTGGTAAACAATTACTGATCCAACAACAAACCCCATCGCAGCACCAAGAGTAAAGATAAAACCTATAGAAGTACTTGTTCTCCAATAATTTTTTTCAAACTCAATAAATCCTTTTCGGGTTAGAACTTTTACATCTCTAGGCAAACTGGCACTTAAAGTTTTAGCAACTGCCTCTGCATCTGATCCAGGTCTAAGCCTAACCAATCCAATCTCAATACTTCCTGAAGGAGTTCCAGGCATCAATTGCAAAAAAGTCTCGCGACTAGTAATTAAATTCCCATCTGCTCCAAAAGATGGGCCTAGGCTTACTAGTCCTGCAACACGCACCCTTTTACCAGCAACTTCAGTATCAATTGTTCTCCCTTCTAAAAACCACTTAGAGATAGGCCCAAATTCATATCTAGAAAGGTCGTCAAATAAAACACGTCCTCGACTAGTTAACAGTTGAGCTTTTGACGAAAATTGTGGATCTTTTAAAAGAGGATCTGTTGGCTCAAAACCTAATGCCAAGATTGAGCGCGTTGTAAGCGTCTCAGGGTTACGCCAAAGAAGAAAATTCCAATTCACTGGTGTTGTCCCAACCACATCTTGATGAGCCATAGCCTGTACCAGTCTTCTTCTAGGAAATCCACTCATACTTATAGAACTCATTGAGCGTGGACTAATTAAAACTAAGTCTGCATCAAATAACTTATGGACAGTTACACTTGCATCAAATAAACCGTCACGAAATCCCAATTGCATAAACATAAGAATTCCAGCAAAGCAGATCCCAGACAGAGCTACTAACAACCTTAATGGTTGCCTAGAAAGTAATAACCAAGCCAGAGGGATACGTCTTTTTAGCCAAAATCTATCTATCACAATGGTTGGAACCTAGCAATAACTTTCATGCCGGTCAGAGTATTTACTAGTTCTGCAGATTTAGAATCAAGAGTAACTCGAACTTCCACAACCCTTGCATCGGCATCCCCAGTTGGATCAGTAGACAGAACTTGTCTTTGACGAACTTGAGGACTAATAAGCTTTACTTTTCCATTAAGGCTTCCTACAAACCCTCCATTTTCACTCTCTAGGGAAACTAACTGACCAATCTTAACTCTGTTTATATCTGATTCGTAGACTTCAATGAGAGCTTCCATCTCCTGATTTGCGCCTACTTCAAGAACACCTTGACTACCTGGCCTCTCTCCTGCTCTAGCTCTTACTCGAAGAACAATTCCATCTATAGGAGTCTTAAGTTCACTATTAGAAAGATCTGCCTCAAGGCCTTTACGTTCTGCCAAAGATTCTTCCTTTTGTCCTTGTAATTTAATCAATTCATCTTCTTTTTCCTCAAGAAGTACAAGTGGAGTAGCACCTTGAAGAGCAGCTTCCTTATAACGAGAAATCTCACGTTTTTGCATAACAATTTTAATTTCTAGTGTTTTTATCCGAGCATCAACACCTTGAATATCTGCAAGTATCTGAGGACGATTATCAAATATTGCCAATACTTGACCTCGAGTTACCGAGTCACCTTCATTGATTAAAAGTTGAGCAACTCGAGGTGTACCTCCAAATCCACTAACTGGCGCAGCAAGCTTTCTAACCTCGCCAGATGGGGTCAACTGTCCCAAAGCTGCTACTGCTTCTATTTTTCTTACAGGCTGAGTTATTGCCTTATTCCTTTGAGTTGTTGAAGGACTCAAAAGAATTTTTGACATTCCAAGAGCAAGTAAAAAGCCAAACCCTGGCGCAAGAAGCAACAGAAGAATCTTTAGCCTTTTATCGAGGTTGGACTGTCGAACAGCAGAGTCTCTATGTAGCGATCCGCCCATTGAGAGCTGAAAACTTTCGCCAAGACGTTCCTCGTTTTGTCGTTTCGTTTCTGTTGAAGACAATAGAACTGCTGACCTTTGAACCTTCTAATCGTAGGAGGATCTAGGGGGCCATCAGGGTCAGTTAAAGACATGGTATTGATTAGAATTTTTAAATAGCTATCAACTAGATCCAGAAAAATAAATTCTTCTTCTTTCCGATCAGGCCTAATAAAGTGAACGTAATTAGAAAAGATGTTTCCCCAAACCGGCAGTTCTCTAACATTCTGAAATTCAGGCATTGCAATCTTTTCGAGTTCATTCTTGACCAAATGAGGCAAGCTTTTATCAACTGGCGAGAGGTCAACAATTGCAGCAGAGACTCCTGAAGGACCTATGACAACATCTGTACCGAATATAGGAAGGTCATAGCAAGGGTCAGGAAAAAATACGCAATGAAGGATCTGCAGTCCTCCGCCTAAAGAAGCAATCTCTATGTGGAGTTTTCTAAAGCCTTTAGCAGCATGTAATTCATTGCAAACAAACAATTCTTCCCCATTCAGCTCCCCATATATCTGACGTAAAGAAGGCTCTATTTCTAAAGGGATCAAACAAGGCAATTCATCCCTTCTGGAACTAATGTTATTTGTCATCAACTCCAATAGCGAATGAAGTCTTTGACTGCTATTTGAGAAAGAATGCAACACGAGGATTTAAAGAGTCAGAATGGGAATTTGCTACGGACCTCTATTGAGCTCCATCAATGAGCCCAAACTTAATTATTGGACTCTTAAGAACGGAACCCATTGCGTCACAGCTGATATGCCTGATACAGCTTTGACCTGCATTGATTTTTGGTGCAAAGCAGGTAGCTCTTTTGAAAAAGCCGGGGAAGAAGGACTGGCACATTTCCTAGAACACATGATTTTCAAGGGGAGTGACTGTCTAAGAGAAGGAGAGTTTGATCTAGAAATCGAGGCTCTTGGAGGTAGCAGCAATGCCGCAACAGGGTTTGATGATGTACATTTTCACGTTCTGATCCCACCAAAAGTACTCTCTCCTGCAATTGAACTTTTACTCAATCTTGTTCTAAGTCCTGCAATTAGACCAGATGCATTCTCTATGGAAAGAGAAGTAGTCCTTGAAGAGATCGCACAGTACCAAGATCAACCAGATGAACAAGTCTTCAAACAACTACTAGAGACCTGTTGGGGAGCGAAACACTCATATGGAAGACCAATACTCGGAGGAGTGAAAAGTCTCAAAGCTAGTAGTCCAGAAAGAATGAAAGCTTTTCATAAGCGCCTCTACCAAAGTGATAATTGTTGTCTTGCAATTGCAGGACACATACCTCCAACGATAAAAGAAACAATCGCCAATAGCCTTCTTTCAAAAGTAAAAAGAATTTCACAAGAAGAAATTCCAGAACCAATTAGACAAAATCTTTTTTTTCAAAAAGGTCGTAAAGAGATAAAAGTAAAAAGACTTGAATCAGCAAGACTTTTAATGGCATGGCCCATTCCACCTGCCAGAAACCAATTAATGATTATGGGTGCAGATCTTGCGACATCATTGCTATCAGAAGGACGTCGCAGTCGTTTGGTCGAACACCTAAGAGAGACCTTGCAAATTGTTGAATCTATAGAAATGGATGCAATTGTCCTCGAAGAAGGAGGGCTGATTGTTCTTGAAGCATGCTGCCTAGAGGAACAATTAGAAAGAGTAGAAAACGAAATAAAAAAAATACTTCTTGAAAGTTCAGAATCTGTGCCACAGATTCATGAAGTTGAAAGAGCAAAGCATTTAGTAAGAAATGGACTTTGCTTCAGCCTTGAATCTGCAAGCCATGTAGCAGGGCTGGCCGGAGCACAAGCTCTTTGGGATCGGAGACAACCATTATTAGCTCCTTTAAAAAACATTGACTATTGGACTGGTGAAAAACTTAAAGCTGAGATCTTTAATCTCATAAAACCTGAGCTCAGCTGCACCTTAATAGCCAAACCCATCGATATTTGCTAATGCCACTTTTTGATATTGCTCTAGATCCGACCAGCTCCCCAGGAGTAATGGCAGCCAAAGTATGGATTCGAGATGGTAGTAGAGCAGATCCTATTGGCCAAAAAGGTGCTCACCAACTACTAGCCTCTCTACTAAGTAGAGGGTGTGGACCCTATAACAACATTCAATTAGCCGATCTCGTAGAAGGTTGTGGAGCAGGTTTGCGTTGCGATACTCATGAGGATGGCCTTCTTATTAGTCTTAAATGTGCCGACATTGATGCCAAGCGACTACTGCCAGTAATTGGATGGATGGTTGCAGATCCACATCTAAAACTTGATCAAATAGAACTTGAAAAAGGTCTAAGTCTTCAAGCACTACAAAGGCAGAAAGAGAATCCTTTTCATCTTGCATTCGATGGGTGGCGTCACTTGGCTTATGGTTCTGGTCCATATGGACATGACCCTCTAGGAGTCGTTGACGATATAAAACATTTAAGTGATAAAGAACTTTTACCACTAGCAAAAGCTCTACGTAATAGGAAACTAAATATGGCGATATCAGGCACATTTCCTAATGGAATCGAAAAGTGCCTAGATAATTTTGAGCCCTTCAAATATTGGGAGAACAAACAAAAAGATGAATCCAACGTTCTAGCGGAAAGCTACTTTTGTGTTGACAAACCAAAAGATTTACAGCTGAGTCTTAATCCTGAAGAAACAGAACAAATAGTTCTAATACTTGGGTGTCCAACTATCCCTCATGGCCATAATGATGATATTGCACTACGTCTACTTAGTTGTCACTTGGGGTCAGGGATGTCGAGCGTACTATTCAAGCAACTCAGAGAAAAACATGGTGTGGCCTATGATGTAGGCGTGCATCATCCAGTCAGAGAAGGGCCAGCACCGTTCTTACTGCACGCTTCAACAAGCGAAGACAAGGCTTTATTAAGCTTGCAACTTCTCCAAGAAATTTGGAATAGTGTTTCGCGAACGTTGATTTCAGAAGAAGATCTCTCGCTTGCTAAGGCAAAGTTCAGAGGGCAATTAGCATACAATTCACAAACAACGTCGCAGAGAGCTGAAAGAAAGGCACAGTTAAGAGGTATGTCATTACATGACGACTACGATATAGATAGTCTGGGATTAATTGAATCAATCACTAGTCAAGACCTTCAAAAAGTAGCTTATAAACAACTAAAAGGACCTATTCTTAGTCTCTGCGGACCAAAAGCCACTATCAATAAATTGGCAGATAGAAGATTGATCCATAGTAAAAATAATTAGCCAAATAAAGTCAAGATTCACTTTTTTTATTCTTGGAATTGTAAATTGTCAACCGCTGAATAGGAATTAAAAAATTACCTCTTCTGAAACGTACCTCAGCAATATCATTAACCCTCAATCCAACAATAAGCCCTTGCTCATCAGGTGACACAAGTTCTGGAGGACGAAGCATTGGCATTGGGTCAGCAGTCTTGAGATAGGGCATAGGAACAGAAAGAAAGACCTTATCGCCAATAGAGAATTCCATAGATGCTAGAAATTGTGTGTTGTCTGTTGCAGGATGGTAAGAGCTGCAATTGCCTTGTGCGTGCATTAGCCACCTGGAGTGGAGCATTTATGGGTCTCATGTTGATCCTTTTAGGAGGGATGATTCCCTCTGCTTTTTTAGTTCCAGGTGCTGATTTTTCATCTCAAGTCATTAGCTTACCTAGTACTTGGCAAGTACCCGCACTATTGATGTGTGCTCTTGTTTGTGGGGCGAGGGCAGGAATAATAGCTTCTTTTGCATATCTCACAATTGGCCTTTTTTATCTCCCTGTTTTTAGTGATGGCGGAAGTTTCGATTATGTTTCGAGTCCTAGTTTTGGTTACTTGCTTGGCTTTATCCCAGCAGCATGGTTAACCGGTCGACTTGCAAGTCAAATTAATATGAACAATCTCGTAAGTTTGACTCTGGCAGCATTGGCAGGCCTTCTCCTGCTTCAAACCTGTGGACTACTTAACCTGATAGTTGGAACATCAATGGGACGATGGCCCATTGATCTTCAAGAACTAATTTTTAGTTATTCAATGGCTCCTCTACCGGCTCAAATTATGCTCTGCCCAGCTGTAGGGATGATAGCCGTGTTCTTACGCGATTTACTTTTTGTCGAATGAAAAAGCGTTATTTAAATCGAAAATCACTACTTCTTCTTAGTTTGGTTATAGTTTTTACTGACCAACTCAGTAAAATCTGGGCTATTCATTTCCTTAACAAGGATATATCTACCCCTTTTATCCCTTTCCTTCTTCAATTAAGACTTATCAAGAACACAGGTGCCGCATTTAACTTGTTAAGTGGAAATATTTTCTTCCTAGGCTTTCTAAGCTTTTTAGTATCATTGGCACTTCTCATATTGGTATTGCGCAGCCCTCCAATACCAAAATGGAAAGGTTTAGCAATAGCCTTTCTTCTAGGAGGAACTATCGGCAATGGAATAGATCGTTGGCGTCTTGGCTATGTTAACGATTTCCTTGAGTTGATACCTATTAATTTCCCTATTTTTAATGTTGCAGATATAGCAATAAATATAGCTGTCATTTGTTTTCTTATCGATAACATAACACAAAGTTATGCTCCCAAAAACTCTTAAATGTTCACTATTAACACACAAGTTAATCAAATAATTCTCTGCTGAGGCAAACCCATGCAAATAAAAAACAAACGACTACTAATTCTAATCTGTGTAGTACTTATCGCTCTATTAGTAATAGGAGGAATAATTGGAACATTTCTTAGACTGCTAAATGAATTAAGATATACACTCGAGTATTTCCTACCGTACTGGATCGTAAGCCCTGTCTTATTCCTTTCTGCCATATTAATTGTGTCAATTATTTTTATGGTAGGTTTGCCATGGTTTAGAGAAATAATTCAAAAGAAAGACAAAAAAATCATCATAGAGAAAAATCTCAAAGCGCCTCCTAAGAACCGAAAACAAGCAGCAAAACAAAGCTTAGAAAGTATTGATCGGCTACTTGAACGTCTACAAGATAATGTTGCAAGTAAAGGACTTAAACAAGAAAGAGAAAGAGTAGGCAAGGAACTTGCTAGAGGAGACCTCGTAGTAGTTATTTTTGGAACTGGTTCTAGTGGTAAAACATCACTTATAAGATCACTTCTTAAAGAAATGGTTGGCGAGGTTGGAGCCCCAATGGGATCTACATCAAATAGCCAGACATATCGTTTGCGCTTAAAGGGACTCGAAAGAGGATTGCAATTAACTGATACACCAGGCATCCTTGAAGGAGGTAAAGAGGGGTTAAATAGAGAAAAGGAAGCACGTGCAAGAGCAAGCAAAGCTGACTTGATGGTTGTAGTCGTTGATAGTGATCTGCGTTTATCAGAGCTGGAAATAATTAGAAGTCTTGCAAGTCTTGGCAAAAGGCTTTTATTAGTACTTAACAAATGTGATCTTCGTGGAGAACAAGAAGAACGCAAACTCCTATCTATCTTGAGAGGACGATGTAAGAGTCTTCTAGCTAGTGAGGATGTTATTCCTTGCTCGGCCTCTCCTCAATCTGTTCCTATACCTGGTGGTCGGCCATGGCAACCGAAACCTGAAATAGAAAAGTTGCTATCACGTTTAGCAAAAACCCTTTACGAAGATGGAGAAGAGTTGCTGGCAGATAACATACTTCTTCAGTGCAGAAATCTTGGCGACACAGGAAGAAAATTACTTGGCAAACAAAGACAAAAAAGTGCAAGGTCATGTGTTGACCGATATTGCTGGATAAGTAGCGGAGTCATTCTTGCAACACCCCTACCAGGTATCGACTTACTAGGAACAGCTGCCGTAAATGCGCAAATGGTCATGGAGATTTCCAAGATTTATGGGGTAAAGATAACGAGAGAAAGGGCACAAGAGTTGGCCATTTCAGTAGGAAGAACTCTTGCTGGTTTAGGGATAGTAAAAGGAGGTGTAGGTCTAATCGGTACAGCACTCAGTCTCAACTTGCCAACATTAATTGTTGGACGTGTAGTGCAAGGGGTCACAGCAGCATGGCTAACTCGGTTGGCCGGAGCCAGTTTCATCACTTACTTCCAACAAGATCAAGACTGGGGAGATGGAGGAATGCAAGAAGTTGTACAACACCACTATGATTTAAATCGTCGAGAGTCATCACTTAAACAATTTCTTGACATAGCTATTCGTAAGGTTGTTGAGCCGCTACAAAAGAACAAGAAGAGGCAGTTACCCCCGCGCCAAAGGCTTCGAGTGGAGGAGGGAGAAGAGGGCCACGAGCATCCAGAAGCGTGACAAGAATCAAGTAAATAATTCCTATGAATATAGAAAAAATACCTGTCAAGACTGCAACCAAACGACCTCTTGAGCGATCCTCAGTCAAAATTCAAGTCTCCATCGACTGGTTTAACAAACTTGCCAATTTATCTAGATGCCTTAGTTGTGTATGTGGATTTCCCATAACCATCTTTAAATAATAACGACCGGCATGAATAGGTCTAGAAAGCATATAGTTCTCTTCTAACAATTTTTCTCTAGTAGCTTTTGACCAATATGCAGATAGAGTTGAATCGACATGCTTTGGTGTGCAAGCTATTAAATGTAGAGGTCCACTTATAGATGTCATAAATGTTTGGTCAAGTTTTTTTTCTAAATAACTACGTCTATAAATTGATGCTTCTAATAAGTTCTGAATCCCCTCTTCTCCAAGCTGTCTCAAACCAAGCCAAAGCTTTAGCACTTCAGCAGATCTAGTACCTTGAAGCCCCATTTCTCCTCCATGAGACTCATCTCCCCATGCAGGATCAATATACGGCAATCCAGTTGCAAAAGCCGAAACAAGGTGTGCACGATTCGCTACAAGCAACAGTGATGATGTTTTTGCAATTCCAAGTAATTTCTGAGGGTTCAAAGTTAGTGAATCAGCCATTGACATTCCTTCAACAACAGAAGAAGTAGTTTTTGAAAGCGCAAATACACCGCCAATTGCACCGTCAATGTGAAGCCATAACCCCTCTCGGGAACAAAACTTACCGATCTCAATCAATGGATCAACAGCACCTCTTACAGTTGTTCCTGCTGTAGCAACGACAGCGAAGCATTCTCTTCCATCTATCCGAAGAGATTTCAACTTTTCATGCAATGATTGCAAGCAAATCCTGCCTTGCTGATCAGTTGGGATTTTCTGCAGAGCATTTGAACTAAGCCCCATAACACGAATTGCTTTATCTAATGAGACATGCGCATCTTTGCTAGCAAGAACAACAGCATTTGAATTGTTTTGAAGTTTCGCCTGCTGTCGTGCCACAACTAATCCCATAAGATTGCTAAGGCTTCCACCACTTGCTGCAACGCCACCTGATTCAGGAGACATTCCAATACGGTCAGCAAACCATTTACAAAGACCTCGCTCCAACCTGGAAAGACTAGGAGAAAGTTCATTCGCCAAAAGATTATTATTTAGGCCTGCACAAATCAAATCAGCAACAATTGATGCTGTTAGTGGAGGTGGATCTAAATGAGCTAGTGCTCCAGGGTGGGAAGGTTGATAGGAACCTTCCATCACTATTTGGAGATCATCTAACAATGAGTCAGTTGATAGACCTTTAAGAGATGGTGCTACATCAGGCAACGCACTTAGCATTGGCAAAGGTCCTCTGTCCCCAGCCTGAGCAAACCACTCACATAATCGCAAACATGCCTTCTCAAGAAACAACTGCAGTTCTGGATCAAAATGATCCGGAGAGGCAAACGATTCTAACGAAGATGCTGGCCTCATATTTATTTTGGGATTGCCAGCAAAAAACTATAAAAGATCATTTTTAATTTTTCATGCTGAAGGTCATTTTCGAGCAATCACTACTAGTTGATAGGCAAGAAATTGTCTAAACCTCTGGATATAAGCAATGTGCTATCCGAGGAGTGGATGCAAAGACTTCTCTTGAGAGCAGAACATGTTGGATCACTGGGAGAAGTTCCAGTAAGTGCTGTAATCCTTGATCAACATGGTCATTGCATAGGCCATGGAAGTAATAGAAGAGAAAGACTAGGGGACCCACTTGGTCATGCTGAGCTAGTTGCATTAAAACAAGCAGCATGGATAAAAGGTGATTGGAGATTCAATGACTGCACTTTGATAGTCACCCTAGAGCCTTGTCCAATGTGTGCCGGTGCTCTAACACAAGCAAGAATGGGACAAGTCATTTTTGGAGCTGCAGATCTAAAAAGAGGAGGCTTAGGAGGAACATTGAATCTATCCAAGCACAAGAGTTCTCATCATCATATGTACGTTCAAGGAGGGGTACTAGCAGATAAAGCAAAAAAGCTACTAGAGGGATGGTTTAAGCAGCGACGTCAGAATTGTCTCTAAATTTAGGTAGTTCGGACTTAAAAAGAGCAAGTATTTTCTCTACATTCTCTGAGGTTGAGTTGTAGCCCATTAAACCAATTCTCCAGACCTTGCCAGCGAGCATTCCTAAACCACCACCAACTTCAATACCATGTTTTTCTAATAGGTGAAGAGTAAAAGCTTTTCCATCTATCCCTTCTGGAATCCGTACAGTCGTTAAGGTAGGCAACCGCAAATTCCTATCCACATGCAACTGAAGCCCAAGACGTTCAAGTCCGTCCCATAGCATTTGAGCATTAGCTAAATGACGCTGCCAAGAGTTTTCTAATCCTTCCTCTGCTAGCAATCGAAGTGCTTCCCTAATACCAAAGTTCATATTTACTGGAGCCGTATGGTGATATACACGGTCACTCCCCCAGTACTTATTTAAAAGAGATACGTCCAGATACCAATTAGGAACTTTGCCTTTACGACTATTGAGTTTAGATTCGGCTCTTGAACTCATTGTAAAAGGTCCCAAACCTGGAGGGCAGCTCAAGCCCTTTTGACTACAGCTATAAGCAAGGTCAACATTCCAAGAATCAAGGAAAAGTGGAACTCCTCCCAAAGAAGTGACTGTATCAAGCAACAAAAGACAGTCAAATTTATGGCATAGCTCTCCTATCCCTTCCATCGGTTGGCATACGCCAGTTGATGTTTCAGCATGAACCAAAGCAAAAACAGATGGCTTGTACTTAATTAATGCAGCTTCAATCTCATCTAACGAGAAAGCTTCGCCCCATGATTTCTCTATTGTTTTCACCTCTGCCCGATATCTATCTGCCATATCTGCCAAACGGTTCCCAAAATAACCATTAATAGCGACAAGAACGGTATCGCCTGGTTCAACTGAATTTGCAATAGTTGCCTCCATTGCAGCACTACCGGTGCCACTCATAGGAAGTGTTAGGCGGTTATTTGTCTGCCATGCGTACCTCAATAGTTCTTGAACCTCACTCATTAAATGCACATAGAAAGGATCAAGGTGGCCAATTGGAGGCAAGGAAAGCGCCTTAAGGACTAAAGGGTGGGAATTAGACGGTCCAGGGCCAAATAGAAGTCGCTCAGGAGTTGTAATTGGTCCAAAAGCTTTTTTATGGCTTTGATCCACAGGGGGGAAGGTTTGTGTTTTCACCAGGCCCTGGCCTATCACATATGGATCTGAGCCTATACAGGCGAGCTTTACTTAAGAAACGTTTTTTTAGAGATTGATATAGCTGTCACTTGCATCTGCGTGAAATCAGGTCTATGGAATTAACAAAAATATTTAGATTTGAAGGCAAGTCAAGAAGAAAATTGTCTAAAAAAGTACTTTTTGATACAAAAATGATGAGCCTCGCTGATTACGGTCGAGTTGCAATCGTGGCTAAGCCAAAGGTTCCAAATGGGCAAATCTCCCCAGGACGTTCTCCGTCAAATAAAAGATGGGGGCATTGAACTCATTGACCTGAAATTCACAGATCTCCACGGTAAGTGGCAACACCTAACTGTGACTTCCGACATGGTCGACGAGGAAGCCTTCGACACTGGACTAGCATTTGATGGATCTTCAATCCGAGGCTGGAAAGCGATAAATGAATCAGATATGGCAATGGTTCCCGATGCAAATACAGCATGGGTAGATCCTTTTTATAGTCATAAAACACTTAGTTTGATCTGCTCAATACAAGAACCAAGGAGTGGAGAACCTTATGAACGCTGCCCAAGAGCTCTCGCACAAAAAGCATTAGGATATTTATCAAGTACTGGCCTTGCTGACACAGCATTTTTTGGGGCTGAACCAGAGTTTTTCCTATTTGATGATGTTCGCTACAACTCCAGTGAAGGAGGTTGCTTCTATAGCGTTGACACAATTGAAGCCCCTTGGAACACCGGACGAGTAGAAGAAGGAGGCAACCTTGCTTACAAAATTCAAATCAAAGAAGGTTACTTCCCTGTCGCTCCAAACGACACAGCACAAGACATTAGATCCGAGATGCTTCTCCTAATGGGTCAGCTTGGGATACCAATTGAGAAGCATCACCATGAAGTAGCTGGAGCAGGTCAACATGAACTTGGAATGAAATTTGCCGAGTTAATACAAGCTGCTGACAACGTGATGACATACAAATACGTAGTCAGAAATGTAGCCCGCAAATATGGCAAAACTGCAACTTTCATGCCAAAACCAGTTTTCAACGACAACGGAACTGGAATGCATGTTCACCAAAGCCTATGGAAGGGAGGTCAACCTCTTTTCTTTGGAGAAGGAACTTATGCAAACCTTTCGCAAACTGCCCGTTGGTATATAGGTGGCATTTTGAAGCATGCACCATCATTCCTTGCATTTACTAATCCAACAACAAATAGCTACAAGCGATTAGTACCAGGTTTTGAAGCACCGGTAAACTTGGTTTACTCTCAGGGCAACAGATCTGCTGCAGTTCGAATACCTCTTACCGGACCAAGTCCAAAAGCAAAACGTTTTGAATTCCGTCCTGGTGATGCAATGGCTAACCCATACCTCGCATTTAGCGCGATGATGATGGCTGGAATAGACGGGATAAAGAAACAAATAGACCCCGGTGATGGAGTAGACGTTGACTTATTTGAATTACCTGCAGAGCAATTAGCTAATATTGCTACAGTCCCAGCATCATTAAATGGTGCTCTTGAGGCGCTTGATGCAGATAAACAATACCTAACTGAAGGAGGTGTCTTTAGCGAAGACTTTATAAATAATTGGATAGAAATAAAGTACGAGGAAGTACAACAACTTCGCCAAAGACCACACCCTCATGAATTTGTCATGTACTACGACGCATAAAACGCAGCAAGAATTAAACTTTTAAAAAATTTGAAAATAATATTCAAACCTCATGGCAAGTAGTGTTTGATATAATTTTATTATTAGACATCTAATCAAATGTAATATAGATGACTTGATTTACCATATAATGTCAATAATATATATACGGAGTATAAAAAGATCAATCAATCTAAATGCTAATAAAACTGAATCTAATCAAGACAGCAGCTTTAGTCTTAACCCTTCTTGCTGTCCCAGCTAAGTCATCCAACACTCACAGGGTAGAACAACAATTCTCAAAAATAAATATGCACATGGAGATACTATATGAAGCCCTACGTGTAGAGAATGCGGCACAAGCATGCGAAGAGGCATCAAAAGCTGCTAGTCTAATAAAAGATAACTTTGATAAGTTAAAGTCAATTGAACCAGATTATAACTGGACAGAAATCAGGAAAGTACTTCTAGGTGTAACCTCAAAATATTGTCAATAAAATATTGGCCAGACGGATACTTTATGTTCAATTCCCGTCAATTAAAAGCAACCAAGATATTGCTAATGAATAACAATATTCATTAAAGAAACATATAATATCCGTCTTCTAATTAATAGAAAGTTTGTGATCTATGCAAGACCTAATAGAAAATCGAATATGATTATGCAAAATCAAGCTAATTCCTTCCATATTGGAGAATGTCCCCTCCTAACATTGCAAAAATCGCATATCAGACCCTTCAACAAGGAAAGTCACTTGCTGGACTAGCACATAAAGAAGCCAGCACAAAGCTTATGCAGATTTTGGCGCCAGGTGCTAGCCCAAATATTGAGCCAATACCAACTGAGTTATTAATTGAGCTTCGTAGGTCTATATCTTCATTAGAGAAAGTGGACTGGCAAGAAGCCCAGCATGGCCTCTATCCAAAAAGGCTTCTATTTGAAGCTCCTTGGATTGAATGGCTAGCAAAATATCCATTAATTTGGCTTGATTTACCTTCAACTTGGGAAAGACGAAGAACAAAAAACATCAGGGACATTCCCAAAAAAATCAATGTCGAGAATTACCCACCTTATTATCTTCAAAATTTCCATCACCAAACAGATGGTTACCTAAGTGATCATTCTGCAAGTCTCTATGACCTGCAAGTAGAAATTCTCTTTAATGGCACTGCTGATTCAATGAGAAGAAGAGTCTTGGCACCTTTAAAAAGAGGGCTTAGACGTTTTCGAGATAGAAATCAAGCAAGCCTAAAAATTCTCGATGTTGCTACAGGGACAGGGCGAACACTCAAGCAAATAAGAAGTTCTTTACCAGAGGTAGAACTTTTAGGGATTGACCTTTCTGGGGCATATCTGAAACAAGCAAGTAAATATTTGAATAATAGAAGTGCAGAACTTGCACAGTTAATAAAAGGCAATGCTGAGAATCTCCCATTTTCAAATGAGAGCATGCAAGCAATAACATGTGTTTTCCTACTACATGAGTTACCTGGAAAAGCGAGGCAAAATGTTATTGACGAATGTTGGAGAACACTTGAACCTGGAGGAGTTTTTGTATTAGCTGATTCAATTCAACTTTCTGACTCACCTAAATTCTGTCCTTTAATGGAAAATTTTCACAAAGTTTTTCATGAGCCTTTCTATAATGACTACATAAGAGATGATATTGAAAAAAGATTGAAAAGCAGCGGCTTTAAAGGTATCGCAGCAGAGTCTCACTTTATGACACGTATTTGGACTGCTAATAAACCTCTAAAATGAAAGTTTTAGAGAGCTCAACTAAGTAAATTCCAACTAAAAAAAAATGCCCAATGAAGAATGGCCAGCTAAAGCTGAAGGGTTAGCAAGAGAACTTCATCAACTAATTTCTATAAATGACAAAAATTGGCACAAACAAAAAAACAATCCTGAGAAAAGGGCCGCAGAACTTCTCTCCGCTGCAATAGTTCAACTAATTTGTAGAGGCAATCAAAAAGATGTTGAGGCCCTTTTAGAACAAAGTTTGAAATGGCTCAAACGTGAAATAAAGGATCCTGGTTGTCCCCATCGGTAATCAGGGATGATCGGCGACAAGCTAATTGAAGGCGGTTCCCTCTCCTGCTCCAACGAACATCATCAAAGCATTGATATATCAAAAACAATCCTCGCCCACTATTTGCATCTAATTCAGGTGGCAAAGAACCAACCCTTTGTTGGACAGGTATACCAATGCCTTGATCTTGTATCTGCCATACCAACCAATTAGGAGTAAGTATTCTCCTAATACGAAGTTGTTTGTTTGGATCTTCCAAGTTTCCGTGGCGAACGGCATTTACAAGTGCTTCATGAAGACCCAGTTCAATTCGACAAATAGTCTCATTACAACCAACCGGCTCCAAAAGCCGCTTGAGAATTGGCGATAACTGAAGGGTGGAAGGAATAATAAAATCAGCCCACCTAAAATTTGGAGCCACGGAAAAAATAAATTAGGCCTAAAAATTTGCTTTAGATCATTAAATTAGCCTGCAAACCTCATAAAAGAAAACTCTTTTTGAACATTGGTTCTAACGCTTTTCTAGAACTTATCGTTACCTATGTCCATGAAAACGTTCCTCTAATTCAGGATGATTCAAAATTGCATGCATAAGTCTTACACCTCGAAGCTGATTAACCAAAGGCATATGACCTTCTGGGGCCTCAAGAGACCAAGTAAATGATTTTGGGTACCGTGTCCAAACTCCATCTATTTTCCAGCCAATCCTCGGCCATAAACGGTCATAACGTCCGTCAAGAGAATTTAAAAGTCTTGACTGTACAGAAAATCCAAATTTACCTTGAGAATATGCCTGCCAGAGGCGATCAATGGTCAATAGATCAATTCCCGCAATTGATTCAACTTCACTAAAATAAACATATCCTCGAGACTCTGCCTGAGGACCAGCTAGTTGGCGCAATGCAGCACTGGTAAAGCGATCTGCTTGTTCAAACTCTTCTGCAAGCAAATGAGCTTGCAAAGGTCCATAATCAATTCCTATTTTTGAGTGAGTTGTAAACCAACCGCTCGACTCTTGTGGAAGAAGTTTTGAAACTTCCAGAAGTTTCTTTCTTGAAAGCACTTGAAGAATCCAGCCAGCAGACCAATCGTCCCCATCAGGATCAAAAGATTTGAGTGCATCAGACCCTAAAGTGCTTATCTCATCAGCCCTTGATTCGACTGTTTTAATCAGACCACGGCGTTTTCGTAAGGAGCCACTTGAGAAATCTTCTAGCAACTCCTGAATACTGATTTTGGTTGATTCGTTTTTGTCAGAAGGCATAACTCGCAATCAGCTTCAAAATGCGCTGCGTTCGCCCACTATGTCAGGTATGGGTAAAAGCACTGTTTTTACAATCGAACAATTCCGCAATTTAAACGGTCCATTAATTGATATTCGTAGTCCAAAGGAGTTCAATCAGGGGCACTGGCCTGGGGCAATAAACCTTCCCTTATTCACTAATAATGAAAGAGCTGCTGTTGGAATAGCTTATAAAAAAAATGGACGCTTACAGGCTATTCGACTAGGACTTCAATTAGTTAATCCAAAACTAAAAGGACTCAAAGAAGCCTTAATAGGACTAAGTAAAGAGTCCTTAGCAAAATCTAAAAAAATAAACAAAAATCATTTAAAGATCTATTGCTGGCGTGGTGGGATGCGTTCAGCCAGTGTGGGATGGCTAGCAAACATACTAGAACTAAACCCAATAATCCTCAGTGGTGGTTACAAATCCTATCGAAGATGGGCACTCCAACAACTAGAGAAAGATTGGCCTCTTCGTATAATTGGCGGTCAAACTGGTACTGGTAAAACTGATATTCTCATTGCACTTTCTAAGAGAAATATTCCAGTTATCGATTTAGAAGGCCTTGCCAATCATCGAGGCAGTTCCTTTGGAGCACTTGGACTTCCAGAGCAGCCAAGTACAGAGTATTACGAAAATCTCATCGCAGAAAAGCTTGAAAGTTTTAAACACAATTGTTCTAGAGGAATATGGTTAGAAGGAGAAAGTTCAAATCTTGGTTGCTGCAGAATTCCTCATAATTTTTATAATCAAATGAAAACTGCCCCAGTTATTGAAATAACTAGATCAATTAATGAAAGAATCAATCAACTCGTTAAGGTTTATGCAAATCATAAACAAGAAGATCTTGAGCAAGCCACTCTTCGTATAAGCCGTAGACTTGGTCCTCAAAGAACAACAAAAGCTTTAGAAGCTATTAAAGAAAAAAGATGGAGTGAAGCCTGTATCGAGATGCTGGATTATTACGACAGATGTTATGAATATGAGCTAAAAAAAGTCTCTAAAAGAAATATCATTGATGTCACTGGCATAAGCCCAGTCACTGCAGCTGAGAGGCTTCTCCAGCAAGGACTGATCTGCTAACAAAAATAGAGCAGTCCATGCAACATGTTCTTAGCATCTAATTGTTGTAAGAGATTTCTATGGGCAAATCGAACTCCGCTACCTCAATTCAATTCTCTAGGGGTATCGACGAGCCTGTAATACCAGAGATTCGCCTCACCAGAAGTCGCGATGGCAATACTGGGCAAGCAATTTTCCTATTCGAACAACCAGAAGCATTAGATGGTGAATCGACAAATGACATCACAGGCATGATCATGATTGACGAAGAGGGCCAATTAATAACAAGAGATGTCAGAGCACGTTTTGTAAATGGTAAGCCGAGTGCACTAGAAGCGACATATGTATGGAAGTCAGAAAATGATTTTCAACGCTTCATGCGTTTTGCAGAACGATATGCAAAAAGTCATGGGATGGGTTATTCAGAAAATTCAGGAGAAAAATAAACGTGAGATTCTCCCAATGGCTTGCATTCGCAGCACTGATTTCAGCTGTATTACTTTTTTGGAGCCTGAGGGAAGTATTGATTCAAATATTCGCAGGGGTTGTCCTGGCAATGGCTATATGCACCCTTGTAGAAAAAATCAGATCAATAAGGCCAATGCCACGACCAATTGCCTTGATGGTATGCCTAACTGGACTTTTTTTAATATTTAGCCTTGCCTTAGTGATTGTTGTTCCTCCATTTATAGAGGAATTCCAGCAAATCATCATTCAATTACCAGCTGCCACAAGAGAGCTATGGGAAATCGCAATTGGAAGCATAAATAATTTTTCTGAGATTTTGTATGGAGACGCACTCAGAGGAAGTCTAGACAAAAGGCTACTTTCCAATGAATTCAATCCTTTACCTGATGGATCAACACTTGCCAATGGAGTTGGTGACGGAATAAAGAAATTATTGGACATCGCTAGTGATCTTGGTACAGGCCTTATCCAACTTCTATTTATTATCGCTGTAAGTTTGATGATATCTATTCAACCAAAGGCATATAGAGAAGTTGCTATCCAATTAACACCTTCTTTTTATAGAAGAAGAGCTAGGGCAATACTTCAACAATGTGGAGAATCTCTTAGTAATTGGATGGTTGGAGTACTAATAAGTTCATTTTGTGTCGCATTATTAGCAGGTATTGGTCTATCTATTCTTGGAGTCAAGCTGGTAATTGCAAATGCATTACTTGCTGGTTTGCTAAATATAATTCCAAATGTTGGTCCAGCACTAAGCACAATTTTCCCGATATCAGTAGCTTTACTTGAAACACCATGGAAGGCATTTGCTGTTTTAATTATGTATATAGTTATCCAGAATCTTGAAAGTTACTTGATCACGCCATCAGTGATGCACCGACAAGTAAAGCTATTGCCTGGACTAACCCTATCAGCACAATTTGTTTTTACAATAATATTTGGTCCAATTGGTCTTCTTTTGGCGTTACCACTTGCAGTTGTAATGCAAGTTTTTATACGAGAAGCCGTGATACATGACTTGTTAGATCCATGGAGAAAAAGACACTTAATTAGATGAATCCTAGATCTTTGCTAACCAATCTAACAATCATTTTTTTAGCTATTTTGTCTTGGCAATTACGATGGGTTTTACTAGTATTTTTTGGTGCAATTGTAATTTCAGTTGCATTAGATGTTCTTATTCAGAAACTTGGAAGGCAAATTAATTTACCTCGTTCAATATCATTAGCAATCGTACTGCTAATTTTACTCTTTGCTGGTTCACTTATTTTTCTGCTTGTAGTTCCTGAATTATTAACACAAGTTAAACAATTAGGTGCACTTTTACCAACAGTAATCGCTAAAATAAGGTCAATTATGGCAAGCCAGCCAAGCCTTATTGGCCTTCAACAATCCATACCCGAGCAAATTAGCTGGGATCGCATCCAACCAGTCGGTTCTAAATTATTAGGCTTTGCGGGAGGTGCGGCAAATAGCATTATTCAACTTATTCTTATTTGTTTACTAGCGATTCTTATGGCAATAGATCCTGAAGCACATAGAAGAATCTTATTACAAGCAATGCCAAAGACTTATAGGCAACCAATTGCAGAACTATTAGATGATTTCAGATTGGCCTTAGGAGGATGGTTGACTGGTATGACAATATCAGCAACTACTGTTTTTATAATTACATGGGCTGGGCTTTCATTACTTAAAGTCCCACTAGCATTATTAAGTTCAATTGTCTGTGGAATTTTTACATTCGTACCAACAATTGGACCTTCAATAGCAACAATGCTTCCACTAAGTGTAGCCCTTATTATTTCACCTACATTGATGCTAGAAGTATTAATATTCAGACTAGCAATACAAAATATTGAAGCATTTATTCTTACCCCAATCTTACTAAGTAGAACCGTAAATCTACTCCCAACAATTGCGCTTCTGTCTCAATTAAGCTTGGGCGCATTACTAGGATTGCCAGGTGTTCTTCTTGCGCTCCCACTTGCTGTAGTACTTCAAGTGGGAATCAAAAAGATTGTTGTCATACAAATAATGGATCAATGGTAAAGGTATTTACACTATATTAAAGAGATTTGGTTATTAATTAACTGAATCTATTTCCTGTTTTTTCTAAAGAAGAGTGGACTAGTAAGAATTACAAGTACAGCTAAAGGGTGTGACGTTAAAGCAAAAATCAAGGAAGTATAAGTAAAATGTTCAAACAAAATTCTAACCTCTACTCTTAGATCCCAAATAGCAACAATAATTAGAACGATAGGAAGCCATCGTTCAATAAAAATCTCAGAAGATCTCGAGTATTTATTCACTAACAATTGATTGGTTGTTTTTAACTTGAATCACAATTGAATCACTGCCAAGACTAAGCAATGTAGGTGCCAATGCAATACTTGACCAACTTCCAACAACAACACCTAAAGCGAGGGCAATGGCGAACCAATATAATGTTACCCCTCCAAAAAATATCAAGGCGATTAGAGGAAGTAATGTTGTACTGCTCGTATAGACTGTCCTTGTAAAGGTTGCAGAAACAGCTCTATCAATTTGCTCAGCAAATGGAGTCGAAGGTCTCTGAATACCTAATTCTCTAATCCGGTCAAATACTACAACTGTATCATTCACAGAATAACCAGCTATTGTTAATAAAGCCACTGCAAATAAACTATCAACTTCTAGTGATATGAATAGCCCTAGCCAAGCAAATATTCCACATATAATGATCAAATCGTGAGCAAGAGCAACCAAGGTCAATAATGCATAAAAACGATCATATCTAATAGTTATATAAATAGCGATGCCAGTCAAAGCTACAATTAAAGAAATCAAGCTACTTCTAAGCAACTGTCCGCCAAGACTTGGGCCAATAGTATCTACAGCAAGCCCACCACTCTCTAATGGGCCAGTAAATGGTTCAACAGCATCAATAACAACCTGACCTTGCGATGCAGATAAAAAAGGAAGTCGCAAAACCAGAGTTTTAGACCCATCAAGCAATTGAACCCTTACTTGAGAGAGGTCTGGAGCAAGAGCATCTTTTTCATCAGGCAAAGAGAGGTTACTTAAAGCCTTTGAAATACTTAAAGAGTTAAGAGAGGAACAATCACTATCACAAGTTCTCTCGAGAGAAATCTGTGTGCCGCCAGTGAAATCTAATCCAGGTCGGAGTGGAGAGCCTATTGAAGGATTAAGCCAAGAAGAAATTATGCCCAAAGCACTTAACAGGACAAGTGCTGATGAGATCAACCAAACTCGGCGTCTTTGCCTACAAAGATGAAATTTGAGAGGCGTTTTATTTGTTGCTTCTGATGGAGAGGAATCCATTTGTCAAGTTAACGGCGAAGGAAGTTGCTTGGCAGATAAGAAATTTGTTGGGCGCCTAAGAGATTGATAACCCATTAGAAACCTCAAAAGAGTACGCGTACAACTAAGAGCTGTAAAAAGGCTAAGAACCACTCCAATGCCCAATGTTGCGGCAAATCCCTTAACGAACCCAGTACCAAGGGAGAAAAGGGCAATGCAACTAATGAGAGTAGTCAAATGCCCATCAATAATTGAAGAAAAAGCTTCTGAAAAACCTTTTTCTATAGAACGAATTAAAGTATTGCCTCGTCGTAATTCATCCTTAATTCTTTCAAATATAAGAACATTTGCATCAACAGCCATCCCAATGCTAAGGATAAAGCCAGCAATACCTGGTAAAGATAAAGTAACAGGAATAAGTGTGTAAAAAGCAAGGTTAAAAAGGGCATATAAACTTAAAGCAAAAACAGCAACTAAACCAGCTAATCGATAATTCAATAACATAAATAATCCAACCAAGGCCAAGCCTGAGAGTGCAGCAACAAGGCTTCTTCGAATATTTTCGGCACCCAAACTTGGGCCAATTGTCCTAACTTCTAGTGTCTTAACTGGAAAAGGTAAAGACCCTCCTCTTAATTGAACTTCCAAATCTCGAGCTGCCTCAGCGGTAAAGTTGCCACTTATAGTGGCAGCACCACCAGTTATACCTGCAGCTTTAAACTGTGGGCCAACACTTGCTTCGCTAATAGACCTGCCATCAAGAACAATTCCTAGCAATTGACCTGTACCAGCAATTGATTTTGTGAGTTCTGCAAACTTCTCACCACCAATTTGATTAAAGGAAAGTGTAACTTCCCATCCAGATAAGTTTTGCTCTTGCTGTCTGCCTGCAGAAACAAGGTATTTACCTGTTAGAGCGGATGGTTCAAAACGAGCCACAATTTGTTCATTGGTTTTAAATAAAAGTTCGTTTAACTGGTTTTCTATTTTGCCTGAATTAATTGTTACTCCTAACAATCTTTGCGCCTCAAGAAGTTGGTCCTTATACGCATCACCAACTGATTTCCCATCATCAGATTTCTCTTGAGACTTTTGATACTGCAAAATACTTTTTAACTGTCCTCTAAGCCTTCTAAGGTTTTGCACTTCTTTCTCTGTTCCAGGCTTCTGAGCTCGGAATTCAAGTAAAGCTGTTTCACCTAAAACTTTTGCTGCACGCGAAGGGTCCTGCTCTCCTGGCAATTCCAAAACAAGCTGATCATCTCCTATGGTCTGCAAAATAGATTCAGAAACCCCTAAGCCATTTACTCTTCTCTCTAATACAGTCTTTACCGCCTCAAGTTGTTCAGGCTTGATTTTACTTATCTCTTTAGTAGGTTGAACCTCAAGAGTAAGTTGACTACCTCCACGAAGATCTAAACCTAACTGGAGAGGAAAACTTATGAAAACTGCACCAGCTGAAATTGCTAACGCAAGAATCAGTGCAAACCATCCTTGTTGACGTGCCATAAATCAAATTCCCTGCCTAACAAGTTGTTGCGCTACTTCAACAATCTGATGAGGTTGAATAATCGTTAAGTTTTCAAGTTTTCCATTATACGGGGTAGGAATATCCTGACTAGATAATCTGATAGGCCTAGAATCAAGTTCATCAAAACAATTTTCAGTTATAAGTGCAATCAACTCAGCACCAATACCACCTGTTTTCATACATTCTTCTACAATTATTACCTTATGCGTTTTTGCAATCGAACGAGTGATTGTCTCCATATCAAATGGTTTTAGGCTGATCAAATCTATCAATTCAGCATCTATACCATCAGCCTCCAATTGCTTAACGGCTTTGAGGCAATGATGCCTCATACGTGAATACGTCAGAATAGTTACGTCCTTTCCTTCTCGGACCAAATCAGCCTGGTCTAAAGAACATACATAATCACCTTCCGGCAAACATTCACTCAAGTTATATAGAAGAACATGCTCAAAGAAAAGAACTGGGTTGTTATCTCTAATAGCGGCTTTCATTAAACCTTTAGCATTCGTAGGAGTGCTACAGGCAACAATCTTTATACCAGGTACTGCATGAAAATAAGCCTCAAGCCTCTGACTATGCTCAGCACCAAGCTGACGACCAACACCTCCTGGCCCTCTAACAACCGTAGGGATAGTGAAGTTTCCTCCACTTGTATAACGCAACATACCCATATTGTTGGAAATCTGATTAAAAGCGAGAAGTAAAAAACCCATATTCATCCCTTCAACAATCGGACGCAAACCTGTCATTGCAGCTCCAACTGCCATCCCCGTAAAACTGTTCTCTGCAATGGGTGTGTCGAGAACCCTTAACTCCCCATACTTTTCATAGAGCCCTTTGGTGACTTTGTAAGAGCCCCCATATTGCCCAACGTCTTCTCCCATAACGCACACATATGGGTCTCTGGCCATCTCTTCATCGATGGCTTCACGGAGTGCGTCAAATAGAAGTGTCCCTTCCACGGTTTTACAGCAATACCGGCTTAATTAAGACAAGCTATCTCAGCCTGGGCCTAATTAGCCGCCAGCAGCAAATGTGAAAAGAAGCAATATAGATAGCAACATCCCGGGACTTAGTAAAAGCACTAATAGACCAAGGTCGTGAGGTGTCATCGACTTAGCCACTAAGCAAAGCTTAGTTGAAATATCTCCAAACACTAATCATTGTCTAAAGCATTGGCATCAAAAAGACTGCGAATAAAGACAAGAAACAAACCAAGTCCTATAAACGAAAATGTGAAAGTGGCCAAAAAACACATTCCTATAACGAGCGTTTTAAACCCTGAAGCAATGCTTTGAGCAATTGGAGAGCTGTAATCAAAGGAGTGAATCGAGAAATAAATCAACATTTTCTCGCTCAAAACAAAGCATAACCAAGCAAATAAACCACTAGTTAATGCACCAGAGAAAAAGCTTAGAGGACCTTTTCGAGGAGCTGAATCTCCCTCATTATCTTGATTAGTAACCTTCCCTCGATCTAAATCTTTGCTTTGTGTGTCGTCCATTATTCCACCATGACCCCTGAAAAACCTAGAGAGCAGCACCAACTATCTAAGCCGGCTTCTCTGAAGTCAACTTGATGACTCTCAAAAATATTCTTTGCGCTCTCAAGGTCCGGATACAAAGCAAAGCAACTAGGGCCAGAGCCACTCATCGCAACAGATATTGCACCAGGCAAATCAGACAAAAGGGTTAGAGCCCTCTTAACAGAAGGCACCTCAGGAGCGACTACAAACTGAAGGTCGTTATACAAAGGAGGGGGTAGTTTCTTGCATGGTTCTCTGAGCCAAGCCGCATCCCTCAGAGTCTTTCTCCGATACTCAAAATCATGCTCTGAATCCAAATATTTACCCCCATTGATTTCCTTGCAACGGTTATAGGCCCAAGGAGTTGAGACACTCACCAATGGATCCTTTACGAGGAGTACTGCCATGGAATTATCGTTCCTAGTCAAGGGTTCCAATCGTTCTCCACGCCCAAAACATAATTGGGTCCCTCCAGCCAAGCAAAAAGGAACATCAGAGCCAAGTTCAGAAGCAAGTTTTTCCAGATCCTCATAAGGCAAACCAAGACTCCACAGATTATTAAGTCCAACTAGAGTTGCAGCCCCATCACTAGACCCTCCAGCAAGTCCTGCCCCAATAGGAATATTTTTCTGAAGATGAATTACTGCACCAAGGTTCATCTGACCAGAGTGACTCCGCAATAATTGGGCTGCCTTAATAATCAAATTGTCATCATCAGTAGCTAAGGATTGGCTATCGCAAGTGAGCTTTATGTCACCTCCTTTATTGTTCTTGAATTCAAGTCGGTCTGACAGGTCAATGCTCTGCATAACCATCGCTAATTCATGAAATCCATCAGATCTAAGACCAAGCACCTCCAAATGAAGATTGATCTTAGCTAGGGCTTTCACCTTTAAAACACCTGCTGTGTCAATAGAACCTTTGATATTGCTCATAACTAATGGTCAAAGTTTTTGAGCTGAACTACCCCACTTGCAAGTTGAACCCATTCATTAGGAGACAACTCCTGTGGCCGCTTTTCAAGGCTAATACCAACTTGGTTAGCAACCATTTCCAACTTATTAAAAGACTCAAGGGAGACCAAAGTATTTTTAATCATCTTGCGTCTGGAGAGAAAAGCCGTGCGAAGTAGTGTCTCTACTTTATTTGCTAATACGCGGTCCAATGTCTCTTCAGGCTTTTTGGGCTCGATAAGGATCACCTTGGAATACACCTTGGGAGGAGGCTGGAAACATTTTGGTGGCACTAAACATATCTCTTTACTACATGCCAATAACTGCATTCGGACACTAAGAGCACTGAAATTACTCTTTCCTGGACTAGCAAGAATTCGATCGGCGACTTCTTTTTGTAAAAGAAGTACCAATTTCTGAAAGTTACTCTCAGCAGGTTTATCAAGTCGACCTACAAGACGCTCTAGCAGTGGACCAGTGATGTTATATGGAATATTAGCCACCACCTTGTTTGCGAATGCTCCACTTGGAAGAGTTAATGGCGCTGATAAAGCATCTCCCTCAAGCAAAGTAAACCTTGGGTAATTTTTAAACCTTTGTTTAAGTCCCTTTATCAGGTCCCTATCTACTTCAATTGCATGTACAGATGAAGCCTTTGAGGCAAGTAACCTTTCAGTGAGCATTCCACGTCCAGGCCCAACCTCCAATACACAATCTTGAGATTGCAACCCTGCTGCAGCAATAATCTTTGCCAAAACCGCATCATCCCTTAGCCAATGTTGGCCAAAACGTTTACGAACAGAATGTCCAGAAAAAGCCATTGTCATTAGAAGAGGTCTAGGAACTCATTTACGTAACCAATCCAACTGAATATCAAGAGATTCCTTTTTACTCTCAATCATCCAACATTTCGAATCCCTATTTCGAGTGGCCTAAAAACGAAATCTTCTTTGTATTTATTACCAAAGCACATATTACAAAGATTTATTTCTTCAAATCGTACCTTCGCACCACTAATAACAATTCAGCATGTCTACAGATAGTGCTTTCTGCTGATGACACACGATTTCTTCAATCTATTTTCTTGCGCAACCTTGTGAAAAGCAAGTTCAGGTGCTATTTAGCAAAGGTGATCAGTCTCTGACAAAGCCTTAAAGACTTTCTCAAGTAAAAACTAGTAAAGCCATTTCTTGTGTCACAAGGGTTAATGCAATTCAGGTTCCAATTCATTATTTCCAACATCCAACTTTCAAACCTTTTGCCTTACAGCTCTAGGCTTAATGAATTCAATAACTCTCACCATGCGAGCCCACCTCATAACGGTCTTGGCCGCTGTTGCCTTTATTCTCCTGTTGCCATTCCAACCTTTGTGGGCAGCAATGGATGATGTAGATAAACATGAGGCTAGCTCGAGCTATCTAGATCTACCTACAGCACTTGCTGATGACGATAGCTTCGACGACCTTCCTTTCGAACAACTCCGTCAAGCCCTGAGGGATGAAGTGGAGCATGGGTCCAAAAAAGGACTTAGCCCTCGAACTTCCAAACGATATAACTTCCTAATCAGATGAATCTTGACCCACACAGCTTGAAACGACTCCAAGAAATACGTCGTGAACTACCAGAAAAACTCTCAAAGTTGGACTCCTTATCTACAAAAGAAGTTCGACCTAACAACAAAATTCATGCAATAGAAACAGAGGAAGATCCTTCCACCCTCTTCAAAGAGTTAATGCAA
Organism: Prochlorococcus sp. AG-363-A16; assembly: GCA_003280345.1. GTDB lineage: Bacteria > Cyanobacteriota > Cyanobacteriia > PCC-6307 > Cyanobiaceae > AG-363-A16. The sequence goes on along the minus strand of QCFB01000001.1, from coordinate 29,698 downwards.
GCCAGCCCTGACGGCAATGTTCCCAAGCACATGATCGTTCGTCTCAAAGAAATTGAAAAGAAAAGCCTTTGTCAAAGAACAAATGAACCTGTTACTCAATCAACGGACCAAAAAACAATAAAAGCCAATCTTTCTAGTCAACAACGACAAGCACAAAAACATGAAGAACAAAGCCTCTACACTTCCTTTAAAAGATTATTACTTGAAGAAGAAGATTAAGAACAAAAAAATATCTAAATTCCGCAGAGTCACTAGTGCTTAACCCTTCTAGGTATCGAATCTTAGCCATAGGCAAAGTACGAAAAGATTGGATTAAAGATGGCCTCAACTTATATATAAAACGCCTACCTGGCCTAACCGTAACTGAATTGCGCAGTTCTGAACCCCAACAAGAAGCAGAAGCCATCCAAGCCTCTCTAAGACACAATGAATTATTAGTTGCACTTACAGAAGAGGCCAAGCCTATCTCTTCTATTACCTTTGCTAAGCACCTCCAAAAACTTGGTTCCCAACGGCTTGCTTTTGCAATTGGCGGGGCAAATGGTCTTTCACCTGAACTAAAATCTGCGGCCTTCTGGAACCTAAGCCTGTCGCCTCTCACCTTCCCCCATGAAATAGCCCGCCTCCTTTTAGCGGAACAACTCTATCGAGCACAGACAATCCTGTCAGGGAGTCCCTACCACCGCAGCTAATAAGCAAAAACTTTTTCAAGCGAACATCTTGAACTTGTCGCAATTACTAAACCTTCAACTTTCGAGAAAACAACCTCAATAGAACTAATGTACTATTGAGGTTGTTTTCTCGAAAGTGTCATGGAGCTCTCGCAATTGCCGGCACCCATGAGAATCAAAGTGTCACAACTTCTACTTCCACTGGCAAGCGAGCCCATATCAGCGGGCTTTCCCTCACCCGCTGAGAGTCATATGGAAGCCGGCATAGACCTCAATGAACAACTAATCACGCACCCTGCAAGTACTTTTTTTCTAAGAGTCAGCGGGCACTCAATGAATGGCGCCGGCATTCAAAACGGCGACTTATTAGTTGTCGATAGAAGTCTAGAAGCTAAGCCTGGGCGGATCGTAATAGCCGTACTAGAGGGAGCCTTCATACTCAAACAACTTGTCCTTAGGAAAGGTGTTCTTTACCTAAAAGCAGCCAACCCCGACTACCCATCTCTTGATCTTCGCAACTACGAAGAAGTACAAATTTGGGGTGTTGCGGTCTATTCCATTCACAGTCTTAATCCATTACATAACTGAGCATGATCCATGGCAATAGCCTTAATCGATGGGAATAATTTTTATGCCTCCTGCGAACAAAGCCTCGACCCTTCTCTAGCAGGACGTCCACTAGTGATTCTTTCAAATAATGATGGCTGCATAGTGGCTCGTAGTGCAGAAGCTCGCAAGTTAAGGATTCGCATGGGACAGCCATATTTCAAAATACGTCATGAACTAGAAAGGCTTGGAGTAATAGTACGTAGCTCCAATTACGCCCTCTACGGAGACATGAGCCAACGGCTCATGAACCTATTGGAATCCAACTGCGAACAACTTGAGATCTACTCAATTGACGAAGCATTTGCCTCACTAACACATCCACTCGACTACGATCCAGGTCCATGGGCTCGTCAACTACGAGCGTTAGTACATCAAAATATAGGGATCCCAATCTCGATCGGAATTGGAGCAAATAAATCTCAAGCCAAGCTCGCTAACAGGCTAGCCAAAACAGTCGCGACGAATGCAGGCATATTCGATTTGCTAATGGCCAAAGAACCAGATTCATGGCTCGAAGCCATTCCCATCGAAAGCGTCTGGGGAATTGGTAGGAAGCTAGCTCACTGGTGCCGAATGAAAGGAGTAACCACCGCACTTCAACTACGAGACATGCCTAGCAATCAGCTACGTGCAAAATGTGGCATCGCAGGAGTTCGACTACAAAGAGAGCTCCGTGGCGAAAATTGCCTACCGCTTGCAATCACATTAAAACCCAAGCGCGAGACATGTGTCAGCAGAAGTTTTAGCCAGCCGATCACCAGCCTAGGTGAACTACGACAAGCAATAGCAACTCACATTGTGCATGCTGCCAAAAAGTTACGAGCACAAAGCCAAAGAGCAGGTGCAATAACAGTTTTTACACGCACAAGCCTCTCCGCCAAGCCTTATTACAACAAATCCGCGACCGTCAAACTTGAACTACCAAGTAACGACACAGAAATCCTTCTGAAAGAGTCACTTACCCTAACGGCTCAAATATTCCGCAATCATCGCCCTCTAATAAAGGCAGGTGTATTAATGCAGAATCTGCAAAGCACAAGTCAACTACAACAACATTGTTTACTCAGAATAAACGAAGAAAAATCAAGGAAAAGAGAACAACTACTAAAAACAATCGATCAACTCAACCAGCGTTACGGGGATGGAACTATTAACTGGGCAGTCTGCGGAATAAGTCAAAGCTGGGAAATGCGTCGAGAGAAATTAAGCCGGGCCTCTACAACACGCATAACTGAGATTCCTATTGCAATAGCATAGGCACGCTAACAACTAAAAAGGTAAATCTACAAAGATAATACTGGGAAAAGGAATGTAAAATAAGAGCATAACTCTTGCAAAATCCCAAATATTAAACAATTCTAGAATAAAGATATAAGAAGGAACTACTAGTGGAATGACCTAAACAGAGAAGGAAAAGTATGTCTTTTAAAACTGACAAACAAAATTAACAAATCCAAGTAAAATAAATAACATAAGGGTTCTAGCGGGAGCCTACATGTTATACAATTACTTAAGGCACGCAAAAACGTTACAGAAATTTTATGACCCCAAACCTCGATCCCCATCAACCAAAAAGAAAAGAAATACAATCTCATTCTTACGACTAAATAATATGGAGTTCCTACTATTCTTAAATGCCAAAGAAAAGCAAATCCTTAATCTTATATACGAAACTGGGTTCAAAGTGGAAGAAAACACTCCTTTATGTTTATTGGGTAAAAAATACTTTGGATTCACAAAGAGAGCGCAAAAGACAATTGTTATATGTACAAGAAATGCAATGGAATTTGGAGGGTATTTCATGCCTAAAGTAACTAGGGGTAATAACTATGATCAAACAGGGATACAAATAAGAAGAGCGCTAAGACATGAGGCTGTGCATGTAGCCCAAAGCTGCAATAAAGGCAAGCCACTAAATATTATAAATGATAAAAAATTAAAAATACATCCATATAAATATGAGGCCCTAAGAAGCTCAACAGAGATTTCAGGGAGCAATGCCAAAGAATACGAAGCATATGCAATGGAAGACAAGCCAAAGATTGTAATATCAGCACTAAAGAAATATTGTCTTTAAAAAGACATAAATAAATAAAGTTACAATGCCCATAAAGTAATTAAAAGGCTTTTCGACGATTACTAACAATCAATACCATTCCCTCTTCCTTATAAGACAGGCCAGCATGTTCACGAACCAATTCAATATCAGCCAAAGCAAGCCCACTTGTTTCAACAAGTAAAATATGCAAAGTAGTTCCATTACCTTGCATACACTGTAAATCGAGAGTTTGTTGAACTGCTCGCTGGGTCTTATGAGAACATAACTAGTCAATGAGCCATGGCCATAAGTCATTAACAGATAAAAAGTTCGAAAAAACAGAGAGAGAGTGTGTGCAAAATAATTACTAACTAAGTAATCAAATATTAGCGTTAAAGATTGGTTCTATATTCATAAAGTCGTTAACTTAAAAAAGATATTGATGCAATTTAAGGTATTAATCATTATCGAAAGTTTAAGTAATCAGAGAACAACCCAAAATGGTAACTAGACATTCTTAATTAATACATCGTTATCGATGCATTGAATTAAAAGTCAATAAAACAGCTGCAAGAAAACTATGCAGAAAGAGGTTGGCCTCCTTCATCTTGAAAACCCGCACAACGTTGTTGGTCTAAATGAAGAATATGTTTGCGTTCGCTGTAATAAAGCTCTTGAAAATGCAGTGCATCGCTGTTAAGGGAATCAAACATGGCATTAATTCTGGCTTCCATATCAATTGAAGCCTCTGTTTCCTCACTTTCTTCTTCAAGTAGTGCAGCGATACATCTTTCAAGCGTCTGAAGCCTTTGTCCACACCAAGCCTCAAGCAGATGTCTACACCGCTTTAATGATTTCTGCCGCTCTAAAACAGCAGTAGCACCAAGCAAATGAGGCATGGGTTGTGAGATAGCAGCTAATTGAATTTCATTAGGCTCTAAAAGTTGGGTAAGTCGAGAAGCCAATCCTCTGTTATCAACTATAAGTTGATCAGAAATCAATCTGGGCAAATCAAGTTCTCCAAGATCAGCACCTGGCTCATCCCCTCGACTGATCGCGTCCAATCTCCCTATCCCAATATTTGTTTCTTCGATCTCACTTATCACTGACCATAGAAAACGATGATGCTGTAAAGCAAAATCCTCTAACTCTCTTTGACGCAATTCTCTTCGAATAGGAGCTCTAAAGTCTGGGCAATGAATATAAAGCCTCAAAATATCGGCCTCACTACGTTCTCGGAGACTTGCTTCTCCTGGTCTCTCAAAACGAGTTGAACGCCCATGCCAGCGATGTCCATTTACTTGTTGACGAAGATCATCCTCCAACTGAAGAGCTAATCGAGCTTGTCCCCCACTTAATCGTTCAGCAACTTTTTGTAGATAATGTGTTCGAACAGCTGACTGAGGCAACTTGCCAAGCAGATGTACTAAGCCGCTAACTGCCTGTTGAAAATGATCAGCCTTACTTAGATCAAGGTCCTGAAGGACCTGCTCGATTTGCCAATCAAGCCAAAGTGGAGACTTATCAAGCAAAGATCTATATTCACCAGCACCATTTGCCTTAAGGAATTCATCAGGATCTTTTCCAGAAGGTAAATGAAGAACTCGCAACTCCAACTGACCTTGCATTGCTAACTGTTCAACTTCACCTATCGCCCGATTTGCAGCACGAATTCCAGCTCCATCAGCGTCAAAGTTAAGTACTATCCGCTTGCTGTCAGTACAACGGCATAATTGAGTTATCTGCTGACTGCTCAAGGCAGTACCTAAAGAAGCAACAGTATTTGTTACTCCTGAGGCATGCAAAGCAATAACGTCGAAATATCCTTCGACGACAACAGCTCTATCGTTTTTACGAATGGAATTAGCTGCCTTATTTAAACCATATAAATTCTTTCCCTTCTCAAAAATTTCTGTCTCAGGTGAATTGAGGTATTTAGGCTCAGATCCATCAAGACTTCTTCCACCAAAACCGATCACACGTCCTTGGCGATCATGAATAGGAATAATTACTCGATCACGAAATCGATCATAAAAACCATCACCACCTTTTCTAGCTACAACAAGACCAGCAGCCTCCAACAACTCATATGGCAGGTTCTCAACCTTATGAAGATAGTTAAGTAAGCCATCCCATTGATCAGGTGCATATCCGAGCTCGAAAGTATCAAGTGTGCCTTCAGTAATTCCTCGTTTCTCAGATAAATAATTAAGGGCTTTTGATCCTGTAGACAAACGTAGTTGATCTTTAAACCAACCTGTAGCAAGGGCCATTGTCCTAAGTAATTTGTCCCTACGAGAGAGTTGCTGTCTTAATCGATCTTGCTGAGGCCCCTCAACCGTCTCAACTGGAACTTGGTACTTACGAGCCAGATCAAGAATGACATCTATAAAGCTCTGCCGCTGAAACTCCATCAAAAATTTGATGGAGTTTCCTCCTGCTCCACAAGAAAAACAGTAATAAAGCTGTTTTGCAGGGGCAACAGTCATAGAAGGTTTGCTGTCGTCATGAAAAGGACAGATCCCTACAAACTCTCTTCCTTTTTTCTTCAGGACAACGTGCTCGCCAACCACATCAACAATGTCTGCTCGCTCCTTAACAGCTTCAATTGTGCGAGGGTGTAGACGTGGAGATGCCATTTCACCATTCTGAGGGTCGCGACGAGATTGGTCCAGTCAAAATTGTTCCAGAAGCTGACAAAGATACGAATCTCATTGATCCATATTCAATAGCAAAAATTGGCAAAGACAGACATCAGATGAAAAGGTTTGGAAAAGTCACAACTAAAACAAGAACAAAGGGAATATTGGGCAGCCAGTTCCTATTAGGAAGTGCCTTTGTTTTTAGCCTAATGACAGTCTGCGTCAAATATCTTGGTGGCCGGCTACCTGTTACAGAAATAGTACTTACAAGAGCTCTTATAGGTATTTTTATTACACGAATTATGATCGCAAAGGCCGGAATATCTCCCTGGGGATATCAAAAAGGATTGCTATTAGTTAGAGGTTTGCTTGGCACTGCAGGCTTATTTTGTGTTTTTAAAGCACTCGCAAACCTTCCTCTAGCCTCAGCAACAGTTATTCAATACACTTATCCCACATTTGCGACATTGGCAGCCTGGTTTCTTTTAGGCGAAAGATTGAGAAAACGAATTGTTTTTGCAGTCATAATAGGATGGGCTGGAATCATGTTGGTTGTACAACCAAGTTGGATTGGATTCAACCTGAGTACACTTCCAGCAAAAGATGTCTCGATTGCTCTAGCAGGTGCGATTCTCACAGCTCTTGCTTACGTGTGTGTTCGCAAACTTTCCAAGAAAGAACATCCTCTAGTTATTGTTCATTATTTCCCTTTAGTCTCAATAATAATTACTATTCCATTTCTATGGGGGAAAGGACTTTCCCCTAATGGAATTGAATGGTTTTGGCTATTATCTATTGGAATATTAAGTCAAATTGGACAAGTATTGATAACAAAAGGCCTGAGCCTTATTCCCGCCGCACAGGCATGCTCAATAAGTTACGCACAAGTACTATTTGCATTTGCATGGGGATTGCTAATATTCAACGAGTCGATCAACAAATGGATGCTCATTGGGGCATCATTTGTATTTATTTCAACTTTGATAAGTATTAGTTCACGAGTCAAGGATCCAAACAAAGTACTCAGGTAATTTATCAATTAGGAGACAAATAGTTACTTACAAAAAGACTGCTTTATAGAGTGAAAAATTTAAACAATAATAAAGACTGGTCCTTTATCCAATCATATAAAGAAAGGCACAGCTGTCTTTGTTGTATCAACAAAAAAGAAATTAATATTTTTATTAGGTCAATTTATCTATTGATTTAACATTTACTTAGATTTGACCAAAAAACCAAATTTAATTAATGTAAACATAATGTTGCTGACATCCAACTTCTATTATCCAAACTAAGCTGTAAGCAAAGGAGCCTATCAATGAAACTAGCTCTCGCAACAATTCTTGCCCTTAGCTCTTTCTCCCCGGTTTTAGCAGGGGAATCTCAACCTGGATACGCAACCTCCAGAACATGTACTCGCAATGAATATCGCGAAGAATACATTCCAGGAACACAAGACTCACCTGGCTACGTAAAAAGCTGGAATGAAACAATTGAGGTGCCTTGCGGCTCGAAAAGTTCGGCGACTGTCAGACAAGCAGTTCCTCAACCAGTAGCCGATACAAATGACTGCAGTCAAGGAAGCCTTATTGGTGGGCTTCTTGGCGCAGGGCTAGGTGCCTCTGGTTCTCGTGGAAATGGACGCTGGTGGGCAATACCTGCCGGGGGTGCAGCAGGAGCCATGATTGGCTGCCAAATAGATGGAGGCTAAGAAATATTTAAAAATTAATACCTAAAGTTTGATATTTGAGCAAAAACTTACTAATCAATATTTAATATTATAAGATTAATTCCCCTTGAAATTAAATATCATTAATAAAAAAAATAAACCTATTTATACCATCAGCTATCATCAGACAAAGTCACTATTCAATAGATAAAGGGTAAGTCTCCCAAGACTCTAGAGCCCCTGTTCCTGAAGTGATTGGGCTAGCTAGTCTCCAGCTTTCTCCTTGATTTCCTCGTTCAAGGAAAAGCCTAAATTGATTTTTACTCTTTTGCCTTTCTACACCAGATAATTTCCAATAAAAATCACCAGAAACTTTAATAATTTCCTGTTGTCCTGGAGAAACAATCTGAGTGTCATAAATTCTTACCGAAAAGATTTCGGGAGTAGCAAAATCATTTACTGCAAGTACTTTCATCAATTTATTATCTGTTAGCTGCATTTGCGTCTCAAGTGCTCCTATTAATACTTTGTTAGATGGCAAAGTATTACTGTTACAGCCAAAAAGGCCCAAGCAAATGAGCAAGCTGAATTGGCATAGGAACTTGAGGAAGAATCTCCTCATTGTTAAGTATCAAGAGAGGGGCTAGACAGATCAGGCAGCATGGATGCATGCGTTCCAAAATTAATGATCGGTTGGCTAAAAGGAGAAAAGGTAGACATCTGGAAACAAGGTTCCCGTGAGGGAATTGTTTTGAACTGTGGAGGGATTGGCTATGAGGTCCAACTCTTACCACGGCAACTAAGACTGGCTGAAGAAAAAATAGAAATAATTCTATGGATCCACCAAGTACAACGGGAAGATGGTTGCAATTTGTTTGGCTTCTCAGAACAGCTGGAGAGAGATTTATTCAGAGTTCTTTTAGGAGTAAACGGAGTAGGCGCTCAAATTGCCATGGCTCTACTCCAGGAAGGCAAAGTCGATGATGTCGTGAATGCAATAATCAACGAAGATCTATCAATACTTACAAGGGCTCAGGGAGTCGGGAAACGAATCGCTGAACGTATAACTGTCGAGCTTCGAAACAAGCTTTCAGCATTCAGCCAAACAACTCTTCAAAAAACTTCCCTCCAAAATGAGTGCATTGAAGGAATACCGTTGCAACCATCCAAACTCAGCGAAATACAAGACACACTTAAATCGATTGGATATGAAGAAGTTGAAGTCCATAGAGCACTGATTGCAGTAGCTGAAAGTTTCCGCTCAGGCGCCATGGAACACTCTAAAATCCCCATTGAGACTGAGCAGTGCGACATTTGGCTAAAAGCAAGCCTCCAATGGTTAAGTAGAGAAGCTGCTTAAGAAGGAGCGCAAGGAGCTAAATTGTATCTTTAAAGTCCAAATCCTTAGAAAAACATGTCGCTCGATACAACTGAAAAGCAAAAACTAATCAACAAACATCAGACCCATGCAACCGACACAGGTTCCATCGAAGTCCAAGTTGCGATGCTCAGCGAGAAGATCACGAAGCTAAGCGGTCACCTTCAAACAAATAATCACGACTTTTCCTCACGGCAAGGCCTGCTAAAAATGATTGGTCGTAGAAAGAGATTGCTCAACTATGTTCGAGAGAAAAGTGAAAAGAGATATTCCGACTTGATCAAAAATCTTGGAATCAGAGGTTGATATACATATAGTTTACTTACAACAAGTTTCAACAATATGCTCCATAGTTTAATAATTAAATCACAAGTTAAGTGAGTAAAAAGTTCTATTTCAAAAATCAAGGAATCTAAAATGTCCAGCAATGCAACAAACAAGCAAAAGTCGAAAAGTAGACGGTCTGGAATCCCAAAGCCAGTAGCAAATAGAATGGCTAGAAGAGTAGCTATAACAACTGGATTGCCAACAATAAGTGGGATGAGTGTATTTATTATAAGCTATGTGGTAATAATAAAAGGAATAGCAGATATTCCTCCAGTACTAACATTATTAACCTCTGCAGGGTGTTTCTTAATAGGTCTTTTAGGTCTAAGCTATGGAATACTTTCTGCTAGCTGGGAAGAGTCTGAAGGAACCACTTTAGGACTTGAAAATATTCGCCCAAATTTCACGAGGATGCGTGCTGCAATAAAAGAGCTAGGCAAAACAGATCAGAAAGATTAACTTAAAAACTTCTTCTTTATCAACCAACCAATAAGCTTTCACTACAACTAGCCTTAAATGATAGTTGTTTTAAAGAGTTGACTGCTTCATTGGTATCACGAACACAAAACTGATGTCCCAAACGGACATAACGAACACTACTTCCGTCTCTAAGGGCAGCAACAACCGGTACACGTACACCAAACTCATCTTTAGCTGGACGATTCTGATATAAACATTCTCTCAATCGATGTTGTATCTCAATGTCGGTTGCTTGATCCGGCAATAATTCAACCAACAAAAGTCTGAGATCATCTATCGCACGACAATCATCAACTATTAACTGAACTCGATCATCCCTACGGTCTACTGAAGCCCAAATCAATAGACGTGCTTCCCCTACGAGATGATCAGAAAGTCGTGCATAACTCTTAGGGAACACAACAGCCTCACAACTACCGGTAAGGTCCTCAATCTGAAGGATAGCCATTCGATCACCTTTACGGGTAGTTACTTGACGCATCTCAGAGATCATTGCAATTACACTCACTTTCGACTTGTCAGGGAGTTCTTCAATACTTCCCAGTCCTATAGGGGCTATAAGCTTTGCCGGTAAAGAAAGCTGTTTAAGAGGATGATCTGAAAGATAAAAGCCAACCAACTCTTTCTCTAACTTAAGTTTTTCAGTAGGTGAATAGTCAGCAACCTTAGGAGCTTTTGGAGCAGTACTTAAATCAGCGTTATTTTGACTTTCATCATTGTTTTGTACAGATAAATCAAATAAATTTCCCTGACCACTAATTCGATCACGTGCTCGAGAGGAGGCCCAATCAATAATCAGATCAAGATCAGAAATTAATTGAGCGCGATTTGAATCAGGATCTATTCCATCAAGAGCCCCACAATGAATCAAAGACTCCAGCCCCCTCCTATTAAGAGCATTAGTGGGTAAGCGATCACAAATATCAGCCAAAGAAACGAAATTCCCTTCATTTTCTCTAGAAGTAATAAGTTGTCTAATAGCTGTTTCTCCTAAATTTCTTATAGCTGAGAGTCCAAAAAGTATCTTGTTACCTACAGGAGTAAAGTCTATACCTGAAGCATTAATATCTGGAGAAATAACCTCAATCCCCATCGAATTGCAATTAGATATATAGCGTTGCACTTTGTCACTAGATCCTGAATTTACAGTTAACAATGCTGCCATATATGCAACTGGGTAATGAGCTTTTAAATAAGCTGTTTGAAAAGTAACTGCCCCATATGCAGTAGAATGACTTTTATTAAAACAATACTCTGCAAACAGAACCATTTGATCAAATAGATCATTAGCCAAGCCAGAGTCAACCCCTTTATTAGTGGCCCCATTTATAAAAATACTTCGATGTTTTTGCATTTCTGAGACCTTCTTTTTACCCATAGCCCTTCGCAATAAATCGGCTTCGCCTAATGAATATCCTGCAAGATCTTGTGCAATTTTCATAATCTGTTCTTGATAAACCATAATCCCATATGTTTCACTAAGGATTGGTTCTAAAGACGAATGTGCAAAGTCAATAGCTTCACGGCCATGTTTGCGATTTATAAATTTAGGTATAAGTCCTGCATCTAATGGACCTGGTCTATAAAGAGCTAAAATAGAAGAAATATCTTCTAATGAAGAGGGGCGTAAGTCTCTAACAATTTGACGCATTCCACTTGATTCGAGTTGAAAAACCCCCTCAAGATCTCCTCTAGAAAGTAAATCATATGTTTTGTTATCTTCTAATGGAAGGTTGTCAGGATCAATACGCTCACCAATGCTCTGTTCTACAAGTTGAATCGCTTTTTCTATCATGGTTAAGTTTCTAAGTCCAAGAAAATCCATTTTCAATAGGCCCATAGACTCAACATCTTCCATGAAATATTGAGTGATAATTTGGCCATCATTGTTCCTCTGCAAAGGCACTAACTGATCAAGTGGTTCTGCAGCGATAACTACACCAGCTGCATGAACACCAAAGGTTTTATTAGTTCCCTCAATACGAATAGCCATATCAACCCATTTAGTTACAGTAGGATCATTCTCATATTTTTTTCTAAATTCTTGATTAGGAGTTTCCTTACTAATCATTTCCGAAAGATTTGCAGGCTTCCCTCTCACAACAGGGATTAATTTTGCCAATCGGTCAGCATCACCATATGGAATATCAAGTACACGTGCAACATCTTTCAAGACAGCTTTAGATGTCATCCTATTAAAAGTAATAATTTGAGCAACCTTATCTTCTCCATAACGACTAGTTACATAATCAATAACTTCACCTCTCCTTTCAATACAAAAATCAGTATCTATATCAGGCATAGATTTTCTCTCTGGGTTTAAAAATCTTTCAAAAAGTAATCCGTTCTTAACAGGGTCAATATTAGTTATCTGCAATGCATACGCAACTAAAGATCCTGCTGCCGATCCTCTTCCAGGACCCACAGGAATAGATTGTTCTCTGGCAAAACGAATATAATCCCAAACTACTAAAAAGTAAGTTGGGAAACCCATTTGATCAATCACATCAATCTCATAAGAAAGTCTCTCCCGGTATTCATTCTCAATCAAATCTACATTTGAAAGTTCAAGTCTTTCTAACAAACCTTTTTCAGCTACATGCAACAAGTAACTAACTGAATCATATCCTTCCGGGACTGGGAACCTAGGCATCTGATATGTTCCAAGTATTGAATACTCCTCCACTTTGTCCGCAACTAAAAGTGTATTTGAAATAGCCTTTTGAATAGTTTCTTCTTTTAAGTGATCTGCAAAAAGTTTAGACATTTCATCAACTGACTTAATATATTCTGTCCCCGTATATCTAAGTCGTTTCTCTTCACTAATTAATTTTCCTGTAAGTACACATAGAAGAGCATCATGGGCTTCCACATCATTTTTAGTTAAATAGTGAGCATCATTTGTAGCAATAACATCAATATCTAGCTCATTAGCAATTCGACAAATTTCAACATTTACTATCCGGTCTTCCAGCGATCCATGGTCTTGAATCTCGAGATAAAAATCATCTCCAAAAGCGTTTTGATACCACCTGGCCACATCCCTAGCTACATCATTACGACCTCGCAATATCGCTTGTGGTATTTCTCCTCCAAGACATGCTGAAGCAATTAACAAGCCTTCGCGATGATTCAACAAAGTCTCTTTGTCAATACAAGCCCTAGAGAAGATCCCACGTCCTCTCATCCCTCTCAAATGGCTAATAGTTGTGAGCTTTACAAGGTTTTTATATCCAACTGAATTCTTAGCAAGAACTACCAAATGATACCTTCGCTCTTTTTTCTTTTGTGGGTCATCAACTGACCCATTAATCACGTACATTTCATTGCCAATAATTGGCTTTATACCTGCTGAATTACAAAGCTTTAGAAGCTCAATTGCGCCATACATCACTCCATGGTCAGTTAACGCAAGTGCAGGGAAGCCAAGCTCCTTAGCCCGAGCCACCATCTTGGGCAACTGACTAGCTCCATCAAGAAGGCTGTAGTCGCTGTGGTTATGAAGAGGAACAAATCCCATGCAACCAGAATAAGCGAAAGCACAAGATAAAGAGTAGCTTCAGCAATCAAACACTACATACAGCGCTTAAAGCTAAAAAGGAATGCAATGGCCTCCAGGTGCTGTTTCCATTACAGAGGACGCTTGTTCAAATTGATAGGCAACCTGCAAAAGACGCGATTCTTCTAAAACATTAGAGATGAGTTGCATCCCGATTGGCATTCCAGACTCATCAAAACCACATGGCAAACTAATTGCTGGAAGTCCGGCCAAATTCGCAGGAATCGTTAGAAGATCTGAGAGATACATCGAAAGTGGATTATCTGCATGTGTTCCTGCCTCGAAGGCCGTTGTTGGGGCTGTCGGAGTTAGTAACACATCTACTTTCTGGAAAGCACTTTCGAAATCACGTCGGATTAGCGTCCTGACTTGTTGCGCTTTTTTGTAATACGCATCAACATATCCAGCAGAAAGGGCATAAGTCCCAATCAATATTCGCCGCTGAACTTCCTTCCCAAAACCTTGAGATCGCGTACATGAAGTCATAGAAGAAAGGCTTTCAAATTCTTTTGCTCTGAAGCCATACTTGACTCCGTCATAACGAGCCAAATTTGCAGAAGCCTCGGAAGGAGCAATTACGTAATAAGTGGCAATTCCATCATTGAATCGAGGACAACTAATCTCTTGAATTTCTGCTCCTAAATTCTTAAGTTGATCTGCTGCAGATAAAACAGATTTTTTCACCTCAGTTTGAAGACCTTTTTGATCAAAACATTCACTAATCAAACCAACTCGAATTCCATTAAGGGGTTGAGAAAGAGAAGATAGATAGTCAGGAACGGAAGCCTTTAAACAAGTAGAATCGCGTGCATCTGGCCCTGCTATCACTTGCAAAATCTCTGCTGCATCGGCTACACAATTTGCGAAAGGCCCAACTTGATCTAATGAACTAGCAAAAGCGACAAGGCCCCATCGACTTACTCTTCCGTATGTAGGTTTAAGACCAACAACACCACAAAAAGAAGCTGGCTGTCTAATAGACCCTCCAGTATCAGAGCCTAAGGCAGCCATGCATTCACCAGCAGCCACTGCCGCTGCACTTCCACCAGAACTCCCTCCAGGAACTTTAGAAGTATTCCAAGGATTAAAAGTAGTTCCGAATGCTGATGTCTCAGTAGAGCTGCCCATTGCAAACTCATCGAGATTTGTTTTTCCTATCAAAACAGCACCTGAGTTCCAAAGTCTTTCAGTAACAGTTGACTCGTAAGGAGGAACAAAATTTTGAAGCATACGACTTGAACAAGTCGTATTAATTCCTTTAGTGCAAAGGTTGTCCTTAATCGCCAAAGGCACGCCTGCAAGAGGCGGCAACGAATCACCTGCCAAACGAGCCTCATCAATACGGTCGGCATCTGCGTAGGCCCTTTCTACAGTTACATCCAAAAATGCATGAAGTTTTTGATCAACTTCATTAATACGTTCAAGTTGCTGGTCAACTAGCTCTCTGGCAGATACCTTTCCGAGCTGTAATTGCTGACGCCATTCGGCGATAGCCATCAAATTGGAGCGATATACAAAACAGACGCTATCAGTACTGGGCGATTCTTAAAACTATTTCGTGAGTGGTTCGCTACGCCGACACCGAAGCAATTTATGGCTGATTGACTGAGAACCTTCAATAGAAAGGTCTTGCAAAAAGAAGGAAAGATTTACCTTTAAACCTTTTCGGGTAAGGAAAGGACCAAACCAATAAGTGACATTAGGATCCATAGTCTCTACCCGTGCCCACCAAGCCAGGCCAAGGATATTTCCCAAGCTGCGAAGCGCCCTTATTGGGCCCATAAAAAAAGAAGCATGTTTTTCTATTCTGCCTTCTTGTTGATGTTTTGATAGTTGAAAAATTTGATTAACTGACCTTTGGCGAAATTATTTTTCAAAGTTGAACGCTATTTTCGAAAGAATTTTTTTCGGTCTGGGCATCCAAATCAATGGCATTCTCAAGCTGAGGGGAATTCATTGAGCCACCCTGAGCAATCGAATCCTTTGAGACTTTTTGAAGTAAGTCATTATTCGAATTAACTTCTTCACCCAAATCCATCTTTTGAGTTTCATCAATATTTGGAACACATTTTGCACGAACAATTCTTGGAGATGGAGCTTGCCCAGAAAGGCCCTTCATCCAACCACCACGAGCAATCTCATATAGACATAATGCGGTCGCGACGGATGCATTAAGGCTTGTAGTAACTCCACGCAATGGAATCCTCACCAAATGATCACAATGCCTCCTTGTAACCAAAGAAATACCCTTCTCTTCAGAACCTGTGACAACAACAACAGGTCCTTCTAGGTCCACTTCAGGCAGCGTGACATCCCCTTCCTCAGCAAGGCCAATAACTTTGTAACCGGCAAGCTTTAATTCTTCTAATGAGCGATTCAGATTTACTACACGAGCAACCGGTAGATGCTCCAATGCTCCCGCAGCTACTTTTGCAACTGAACCAGTAAGGCCAGCACTTCGTCTTTGAGGCAAAACCAAACCATGCGCTCCCAAAGCCTCCGCAGACCTAACAATTGCTCCTAAGTTTTGAGGATCTGTAAGGCCATCTAAAGCAACCAATAAGGAAGCTTCTCCGAAACTCTTACACCCTTCAATCAAAGTCTTCAAGTCAAGAGTCTCAGCCTCGGCAATTTGTAAAACGATTCCTTGATGTACAGCACCAGTAGTTAGTTGTCCCAAACGCGCCCAGGTAACCTCCTCCACAAGAACACCAGAAGACTTAGCTTCTCGCAAAAGTTGAAGGAATCGTTGTGAAGACCTCAATTCAGGGGTGCACCAAATTCGATGAATAGGTCGACCTGACTCGAGTGCGGCCTGAGTTGTATGTCTTCCCCATAAAAGATCATTCCGGTTGTCTGGTCCAAAATTATGTATTTCTGAAAGAGGTTTCTCTTCAAGATTTTTTGTCTTGTAGGGATCTATTTTTGGAGTGTCATAAAAAGTTCTGCCTCTCCGATCAATCCGTCTTGGCTGAATTGACTCTCTCGATCTTGAACTTGAACTACGTTCTGGTTTTTCAAAGTTACTTGAATTTGCCCTGGAAACAGATCGAAATTGAGGGGATGATTTGCTCTCTCCACCAAACCGAGAAAATCGACCTCGTTGATTCTTCAAAGAATAAAAACCTTCCTTTGATTCTTCATTCTCATCCCTGTCACTCTTGGGGCGATAGCCATCTCTACCTATCCTTGTTCTATTACTTTTCGATGACTTACCTCCAAATTTTGGTTCATTAGGAACAGTTCTTCTCCCGCCAGATCGAGATGTTTTCCGAGAACTACGATTAAAGCGGGAGCTCATTGAGCAAAGCCTATAAGGGTTTACGTTCGGTCTTCTCCAGTCGATCCAATAATTGCGCAAGTCGCGCAGGATTCTTTAAAAAGAGCCACCCAATCATTGTCTCAAACCCTGTTGCTCTTCCATAAACTACTGGTTGACAAGTACGTGGTCCTCTCCCGGCTTTATTACGTCCGCGTCGTACTAAATCTTGTTCTATTTCTGAAAGGAAGGGCTCTAAACATCCAAGAGCCTCCGATTGAGCTTCAGCCTTAACTTCAGAAACAACAGAATTATGTAAGTCCTTAGAACGACCTGGTTTACGGCAATGTCTTAATCGGTGATGCATTTCCCAAACGGCATCACCTAACCAAGCTAATTGTAATGGCCCCAGATCGTCAGGGACATCTATTTTAGATTGAGAGCGTATCCAATTGGTCAAGCGGCTAGCCGATTTAGAGCAGTTGCCAGATCAGGAACCAAATTAAGAAATTCCTCTAGTCGAACAAGTTTGATTGTTTGAACAACTCTGGCATTGCCTACAACAATAAAAGAGCGTTTAGATCCATTGCACTGCTTTGCTATTTGAACCATTGCACCAAGGCCAGAGGAGTCAAGAAAATCGATGTTTGATAGATCAATGACGACAGATAAGAGGTTCGCCTTAAGTACATCATTTACATAAGTCATGAAGTGCTTTTCTGAATAAGCATCAAGCTGTCCAGTGAAATGAAAAACCAGACAGCCTTTACGCCTTTCGAAACCACCTCTGAGAGAAACGGTCAATCGCTGCAGTTCGGTTATGAGATCAATCCCCCATAGTGCAATCTGATGAAGTGTAGTTATAACCCGCGAACTATTCCACGATTAGCGTCGTTCTGCCATCAGAGCAACAAAACGTGCAAAGTGATGATCAGCATCATGTGGCCCTGGACTGGCTTCTGGGTGATATTGCACTCCAAAAATTGGCTTGTCACGAATAGCTATTCCTGCAACAGTTCTGTCATTAAGGTTGAGATGAGTAACTTCTACCGTTTCTCTGGGCAAAGATTCTGAATCCAAAGCAAAACCGTGGTTCTGACTTGTAATCTCCAGTCGCCCATTAGTCCCGCAGGGATGGTTTAACCCCCTATGCCCATAAGACAACTTAAAAGTTCTCCCCCCAAGAGCCAGACCAAGGATCTGATGTCCTAAGCAAATTCCAAAAATCGGGAGATCTGTTTGTTGAATTAATTCTCTAGCAAGAGATATACCTCCAGTAACAGCAGCTGGGTCTCCAGGACCATTAGAAAGGAATACTCCTTCAGGGTTAAAACTAAGAACCTTTGCAAAGTCAGAATTAGCGGGAACTACATTGATTTCGCATCCATGCGCAACTAAACGTTCAAGAATTGACTTTTTAAGACCGAAATCAATTGCAACAACCTTGTAAGGAGAACCTTTATGAGTCTTTAAACGTTGATCAAAATCAATTGGACATGTTGTATCCCATTTGTATGGAAATTTAGTACTGACTTCATCTGCCAAGTTCAGACCTTCCATCAATGGAGTCTGCTTAAGTATCTCTAATAATTTTTTAGGAGATGCTTCTTTTTCAGTACTAATAACACCATTGATTGATCCATACTCCCTTAGATGCCTTACAAGTGCTCTAGTGTCAACTCCGCTAATACCAACAATTTTCTCTTGTTCAAGCCAACTCTGAATTGACTGATTACTACGCCAATTACTTGATCTTGAACAGACTTGACGAACAATCATGCCTCTAACAAAGGGTTTAGAAGCCTCTTGATCATTTGGATTCACCCCAGTATTTCCAAGTTCGGGATAAGTAAAAGTAACCAATTGCCCGAAGTAGCTTGGGTCTGTTAGGACTTCCTGGTAACCAGTGATTCCTGTATTAAAAACGACTTCACCAAAAACAGTCCCGCTGTATCCAAAGGCCATTCCCTCCAAAAGGGTCCCATCAGCCAAAACAAGAATAGCTTTGTCATTAATGAAGCCATTCATAATTAAAAGTCCAACAAATACAAATGCATTTTTCTAATGCTTCTAAGAATTAAGAGCATTTCTAAGATCAACCAACCTTTGCCAGGGCAGTCCTTCTTCAAGACAATTTAAAGCTGAAGCCACTCCCAACTGAATATCATCTTGTATCCCTGCTGCCCACAAAACCAAAGCTGTATTAAAAGCAACCACGTCAAGCTGAGGTTTTGTTCCTTTACCTTTCAAAACCGAAGAAAGAATTTCTTTGTTTTCTGATAAGTCGCCACCCTTTAGAGAATCTGTATGAGCAGTAGTGAGACCTAAATCAGAAGGATCAATAAAAGATTTTGTTAGTTGACCACTTTCGAGGAATCTCATCTCATTAGGGCCTTCAAGAGAAGCTTCATCTAATCCTCCAGCGCCGTGAACAACAACAGCACGCTTCAAACCAAGATCTTGTAAAGCTTTGGCCATTGGATCTATCAACTCAGGCCTTGCAACTCCTAAGACCTGAGACATAGGTCTTAAAGGATTTACTAGCGGACCTAAAAGATTAAAAACGGTTCTAACACCAAGACTTTTTCTTAAAGGAGCCAAATTTACAAGAGAAGGATGCCAAGAAGGTGCAAAAAGAAAAGTAACGTTTGTCTTGGAAACTGCATTTACGACTTTCTCCAAAGGAGCATTAAGTTGAAGTCCAAGCGCCTCAAGAACATCTGCTGAGCCGACTTTTCCACTTGCACTTCTGTTCCCATGTTTTGAGACATTTGCACCACATGCTGCAGCAGTAAAAGCAACTGCAGTAGAAATATTGAATGTATTTGCACCATCGCCCCCAGTTCCACAAGTATCAACCAAAGGGATAGAAGGAATAGGGCAAGGTAGAGAGCAAGCTGATCTCAAAACTTTTGCCATAGAAGAAAGTTCTACACCACTAACACCTTTACTTCTAAAAGCTGCTAGGAATGCACCAGTCTGTACTTGTGTCAACTGCTCTGACAGCCATGCCTTCATAAGAGCAGTCGCTAAAGACTCATCAAGGTCATGCCTTTCCAAAAGCATCTCTAAGACTTCTGGCCAGGAAGGGAGAGCAACAGACATTGTCAGAAAAAAGCCCGGGTGCGATGCACTCCGGGCCAGGTGATGGGGACTTATCTACTATCACCTAAAAAAGCTCAACTGGCGAGCGCATATAAAAAAGCTTTGATTAATAAATTAATTTTCTTGAGCATCTGAAGTATCAAAACCAGACCCCAGTACATCATCAACCTGTCTCCCAGGCCTAAAACCTCCCTCCCAGATCTCACGTGCACGATCGTTAAGCTGCTCACGAGAAATTTCCCAAAACTTCAAGATTTTCTCCATATCAGCATGCAAATCTGAAGCACCTGGAAACCCATCGTAGCGATTCAGAAGCCTTGCCAAATCAACAAGGTCACTATCTTCAGGAGAATGCTTGGCTAATAAACGATCAATGTTTTCTCGATCAATATTATAAAGAGGATGATTTTGTTCTTTCATTCAAAAAAACTTTCCTTCGTGTAGTTACTAGCAAATATTCCCACTTTGAAGCATTCTCCTGCGTAGGTTTATCCAATAGAAAAATAAGGCATGGCAAAACTTCGTCTAGATCTAATAGGTAGATACCTAAAACCACATCGGAAGACTGTTCTTCTTGGAGCTATTGCTCTTGTGATTGTGAATGTTCTTAGTGTAACTATCCCAATGGAAGTGAGAAGAGTAATAGATGATTTGCAGGAAGACTTCGCAATTTCATATATCTTTCGCCAATCAGTTTGGATAGTTTTGCTTGCCAGCGCGATGGGGCTAGCGCGCCTTTTCTCAAGACAACTTGTCTTCGGTGTCGGTCGACAAGTCGAAGTAGAACTACGCCAACGCTTGTTTGATCACATGCTTGGGCAAGACCCTGGGTGGGTTCAAGAAATTGGCAGTGGTGAAGTAATTAGTAGAGCAACAAGCGACATTGAAAACATTCGGAGACTTCTCGGATTCGCAATCCTGAGTCTTACTAATACTGCCCTCGCATATTGCTTCACTCTTCCAGCAATGCTTGCCATTGATCCTTGGCTAACTCTTGCGGCAATAGCCCTTTACCCCGTAATGCTAAGCATCGTAGGGCTTTTTGGAGGGAGAATGATTAAACAAAGGAAACGACAACAAGAAGCCCTCTCAAAACTTAGTGAGCTAATTCAAGAAGATCTCTCAGGTATAAGTGCAATAAAGATCTACGGTCAAGAAAATGCTGAAAGAAATGCTTTCTCAGAGCGCAATAACAAATATAGAGACTCAGCCATAAATCTTGCCAGGACAGCAAGTACTCTTTTCCCACTTTTACAGGGAATATCTTCTATCTCTCTTTTATTATTAATTGCGCTTGGAAGTGGGCAACTTGAAAGGGGCTCTCTAAGTATTGGAGGGCTAGTAGCGCTCATTCTTTATGTTGAAAGACTTGTTTTCCCTACAGCACTTCTGGGATTCACTCTTAATACTTTCCAACTTGGCCAAGTAAGCCTTGATCGGATTGAAGAATTATTGCAAAGAAAGCCAAGGATTTGCAATCCTCAATTACCTAAATCTATCGAGGAGCCAATCCAAGGAAGATTAGAGGCCAAAGACCTAAGAGTTACTTATGAAGACAGTAATAAGGAAACTCTTCAAGGGATCAATTTCATTATCAATCCAGGCGAGATTGTTGCGGTTGTTGGACCAGTAGGTTGCGGCAAAACCACTCTGGCAAGAGCTTTTGGACGAATGGTTGGCGTTCCAAAAGGTCAACTTTTTATTGACAACCATGACATCACTGAAATCTCTTTAGAAGATCTACGTAAAAATATTGCTCTTGTACCTCAAGAGGGATACCTATTCACAAACACACTCGCTGAAAACCTTCGTTATGGTGACCCAAACGCATCAAAAGATCGTATAAAAAATTCTGCCAAGGAAGCACGCCTAATTGACGACATAAACGGTTTCCCAGATGGATTTGAGACCTTGGTAGGAGAGAGAGGAATCACCCTTAGTGGAGGGCAGCGTCAACGAACTGCCCTTGGAAGAGCTTTGTTAGTAAATTCACCGGTACTTATCCTTGATGATGCACTTGCAAGCGTAGATAACAAAACAGCAGCATCCATACTCTCCTCAATAAGAGCTCAAACCAACCGTACCGTCGTGATGATTAGTCACCAACTCTCAGCTGCCGCTGCATGTGATCGAATTTTAGTCATGCAAAATGGATACCTTGTACAACAGGGGCCTCACTCAGAGCTAATAAAAACTAAAGGAACCTATAAAAATCTCTGGGAAAGAGAACAAGCCGAAGAAATACTCGAAACAATTAAATAACTATGATTAGCTTCTTTGTGCATATTGATGAAATTATTAGGCACAATAGAAAGTGGTTAGACAGGTTTTAACTAGTCCTAGCCGATCTAAAGAGGCAAGTTCCATGAACTCAGGTACACAATATAAAGTCAGCTGCAACCTGACATTCGGAGATATCTATGTGCAGGTCCTTGCATGGATGGCTGTGATTTTTGTAAGCCTTGCATCAGGGTTAGCACTAATGGGATCCTCAAAACCGATTTTTGCACTTGTAGGCGTCGGATTGATCTTGGTGCTAAGCCTACCTTTTTTACTTTTCGCCTTTGTAACTACATTGCTAAATCATATTGAGCTTGAGCCTCAAGAAGTTAACTAACTAAATTCAGATCTCCTGTTGCTATGATTCAATCTTGGTTAAATTCTAAATTTTCTAACAGGCAAAGAAAGAGTTTATTAATGGAGAAACATTTTGTCCTCGGAACACCCTTAGATGCCCCTCTTACTGAAAACCAAGACTCAATAATCTTTGCATGTGGATGTTTCTGGGGAACTGAAAAAGCTTTCTGGAAATTACCTGGTGTCTTTTGTACTGCAGTCGGCTATTCCGGGGGGAATCTAAAGAATCCAACATACAATCAAGTCTGCTCTGGAAGAAGTGGTCATACAGAAGTAGTAAAAGTTTCTTGGGATAAATCAGATATTGATCTAAGTGACCTCCTAAAATTATTCTGGGAATGTCACGACCCAACTCAAGGGAATAGACAGGGCAACGATATAGGTAGTCAATACCGTTCGGCGATTTACACCTCTAGCCCCCAACAAACAGAACTTGCTATTTCAAGCAGGGACAACTATCAAAGACTTCTAACAAGCAATAATTTGGGAATAATCACGACTGAAATCAAGGAAAACGAACCTTTCTTTTATGCAGAAAAGTACCATCAACAATACCTTGCAAAGCCTGGAAGCAGGCCATATTGCTCCGCTATGCCAACAAATATTTCACTAGGCCATTTTAACGGTGCTAATTATAAACTTCCAGACAAAGTCTGGACAGAATTTAATTGGTCAGAAAGCCATTGTGTTCTTCGTAGTGACATAAATAAGATAAAAATATAATCAATTCAAACTAACAAGTTTTCTGTTTTTCTCTACAAGGCATTATTAAGATTTTCCCTGCCGAAAGAATATATCAAAAAAATTAAATACAATTAATATATACCAATTAACCTTAAATCTCATTCAAAGAAAATGAACGACGACTTACCTGACCGGACAGTTCTTTTGATAATCTTAGCAACTCTTTTATTAGTATTTACACTTATTTTCTCTTTAAGACCAGCTCAAAAGAATCTTCAGCCTGCGATCCAATGGAAAGATACCACTCAAAATACAACTTCAGAGGTCTTACAAATTTAAATTTTACCAGTCGATTCTTCTGGCATTTTTTATCTAATTAAAAAATACATAATGATTATTGATTCATCTGCATCCGAAATCAAGAAGAAAGAACTTGAGCCTATACCTAATGCACTAGTACAATTTTACGCAATCTTAGCGATATTATTAGTTCTTATTCCTGAATGGCTAGCTGAGGGATTTCTAATAATAAATAGCTCAAGATCTGAAGAAATTTTACCCGAGCAAGACATCGTCTGGAGCACTCAGCCAGAACTGCAACTAACAGGAATGAACATCTATGAATTAAGGCATCTGGCAATGAGCTTGCATCTTCATGGCTATGCAAGCGAGAGCCGTAACGCTTTATCTCGCAGGCTTCTCAGAAAAATCAATAGCAAAGCTAGAAAGAAGACCAAGAGAAAAGTCAATATATTCAATAGCCTGTGATAACTTGATTTTGCGGGGCGTAGCGCAGCTTGGTAGCGCACCACTTTGGGGTAGTGGGGGTCGTGGGTTCAAATCCCGCCGCTCCGATTTTTCAATTCACTCTGGTCCTCTTTCTTTTGTTCACTAGCACAATAGAAATGATTCCATAATTGAAAAAACAAAAAGATTCCATTTAATTAGGAACAAAAAATCAACATGCCTTCAAATAAATACTTTAATTTTGCAAGTCTTCTATAACAACAACAGGAAACTCCAATTCTGAAACTTGACGTTCACTTAGGCGACGAGTCCAAGCGCCTCTCACCGGGTCATTCCAACGAAAACCTGCTTTCTTGGCTAGATGTCTTTCCTCATAAGAAACCTTTGCTCTCATCAATCTACGTGGCTCCAATCCATAAAGTAAAAGTTTTTCTAAGTCGTTGCACCTTACAAAAACTTCAGAAAGATAGATGCAATCAGTAAGAGCTCGGTGCGCATTCCATACAGGCACGCCATAAGCGAGCGCTAAATCCCTGACAGAAGGTCTTGATCCTAAATGGAGTTGAGTTGGCCAAGAAATGTCATCCATGGTGCAAAGCCATGGTTTATCAATTGATGGCAATGGTTCTTTGCCAAACCATTGCTTATCAAAAGCGGCATTGTGCGCAACAACCAAGTCGGCAGAACTAATCAAAGCCTGCATATATTTAATCGCTTCTTGCCAGGGCTGCTTCAACCTCGTTGTTTCCGCAGAAATTCGATTGATATCCTCAGCTTCATTAACCAAGGCAGGTAAAAGAAATGACTGCTGTGCAAGAACTGATCTACTAACAACATGAAAAAGAACTACGCCAACTTCAATACATTTATCTTTTTCAGAGTTAAGGCCTGTGGTTTCCGTATCCACAATTAACAACATTTCTGGCAGAGACCTCAAATCAATCAAACTACCCTCAGAAAACAAATCAGATTCAATAGATTTTTCTGTAATTTTTGTCTTCCCAGAATTTAACGAAACTGGTACAACAGAGCTATTAAGGAGATCTAATTGCCCCTCATCAACTTGATGGTCATGCTCTTCTCTCACGCAAATCAAATTTAAGGTTGTAGTTTATTCTTTCGTAGCAATCAAGATAATAGATTTAAAGAGCTTTCAAAAGCTTCAAAAAAATCAATGACTATGCTTTTGGCACGAAAGATCCTGCAATAGTAAACCTCATAATCATAAAAATAGCTAGGCACAAGAAAATGGCGAGTTGGCGGTTAATACAAAAAACTTGGTGTAATTGGCCACCAAGACCAAAAGGTGTAATCGAAATGATTGGAGGAAGCTATCTAGCCGCTACTCCTCATATAAGTTATCGCCGTTTACTCGAAGGTCTGAGCAAAAAAGGCCTTGCAATCCATGCATGGAGCTATGTCCCAGGACTAGACCATCAGACACAAGCTAATGAAGCTTGGAAAAACATGCGCCAATGTAGAGAAATACTTGCAAAGCGTATCGGTACAATTCCTACATCAATTCGACTTGGACATAGCCTTGGATGCAAACTACATCTACTTGCTCCAGATGGAGGTCGTAATAGCGAATCGCTTATTTCATTGAGTTTCAACAACTTTGGTGCAGAAAGATCAATACCAATGATCAGCAAAATTTCTCCGAAACTTGGTTTTTTCACAGAATATAGTCCCAGTCCAAAAGAGACCTTGAGATTAATACATGAACGCTATCTGCAACCTAATAATTTGCTAATAAGTTTCGGGGACGACAAGCTTGACCAAAGTAAATTCCTTCTAGATTGTCTCCAATCAAGAGACAATGATGCAACGCAAAGTCTAAAACTACAAGGTGATCATTTAACTCCAGCAAGCATAGGTTTAAGAGGCAAACTTCTAGGAGAATGGGCAGAGGATTCCTATAGAGCTAACAATCTAGAAGCTCTTATCAATTCTATTTATTCCTGGGCCTCCAATTAACTATGCCCTGAGCTTGTCAAGGACAGAGCGATCTTCAAGAGTACTTGTGTCACCACTTACTTCCTCTCCAGCTGCAAGCGCCCGAAGAATACGTCTCATGATCTTTCCACTCCTAGTCTTTGGCAATGCATCACTAAACCTGATTTCATCAGGTTTAGCAATAGAACCAATTTCCTTCCCAACATGATTTCGTAATTCATCCAAAAGCTCATCATTGACCTCTCTGCCAGTCTCTAAGGAAACAAAAGCAACTATCCCTTCTCCTTTTAAGTCATCTGGGCGACCTACTACAGCAGCCTCTGAAACCGCAGGGTGACTAACTAATGCAGATTCAATTTCCATAGTGCCTAAACGATGACCAGAAACATTGATCACATCATCAACTCTGCCCATTACCCAGAAATAGCCATCAGTGTCTCGACGTGCTCCATCTCCAGCAAAGTAAATATGGCTACCGTCACTCGGACGTATGTATTCCCAATAACTTTCTCTAAATCTCTTAGGATCTCCATGAACGGTACGCATCATCCCTGGCCAAGGACTGCGAACCACTAAATACCCACCTTCATCAGCTTGAACAGACTGTCCTGTCGCATCAACAACATCAGCCTCTATCCCAGGAAGAGGCAAAGTTGCCGACCCTGGTTTAGTTGGAGTCGCACCCGGCAATGGACTGATCATCACCCCTCCAGTCTCAGTCTGCCACCAAGTATCGACTACCGGACAGCGACCTCCACCAATAACGTCTCGGTACCACATCCAAGCTTCGGGATTAATAGGCTCACCTACAGTGCCAAGTAATCTTAAGCTTGTCATATCGTATTGATCAGGAACAGTTCTTCCACTCTTCATAAAAGCCCTAATAGCTGTAGGAGCTGTGTAAAAAATCGTGATTCTGTGCTTCTGTATCAACTCCCAAAAAGCACCAGGATTTGAAGGGCGTGGTGCTCCCTCATACATAACAGTAGTAGCTCCATTAGAGAGTGGGCCATAAACAATGTAGCTATGGCCCGTTATCCATCCAACATCAGCTGTACACCAATAGACGTCTTCATCCTTTATGTCAAAGATCCACTTGAAAGTGAGATGAGCCCAAAGGTTATAACCTGCAGTTGTATGTACAACTCCCTTTGGTTTACCAGTAGAACCTGAGGTATAAAGAACAAACAAACGATCTTCACTATCCATAGGCTCAGCTGGACAATCCTTGGATTGACTAGGCACGAGATCATGCCACCAAGAGTCACGTTCTTCCTTCATCACAACAGTCTCATTCGTTCGTTTAACCACAATCACAGATTGAACAGTTGAACAATTACCATCAGCCAATGCAGCATCAACTGCTGCCTTCAAAGGCAAGGCTTTACCCTTACGGAATCCACCATCAGCGGTAATAACAGCTTTAGCCTCACCATCAATCAAACGGTCACGCAAAGCTTCAGCAGAAAATCCACCAAATACAACTGAGTGAGGGGCACCTATACGAGCACAAGCCAACATTGCTATTGCAGCTTCGGGCACCATTGGCATATAAAGAGCAACAAGATCTCCTTTCTCAATACCTATTGCCTTAAGGGCATTTGAAGCACGACAGACTTCTTCATGTAGTTGCCTATAGGTATAGCGTCTGACATCACCAGGCTCTCCCTCCCAAATAAGGGCCTCCTTATCAGCTCTTGAGCTTGTTAAATGACGATCTAAACAATTGAATGAGAGGTTTGTCTTCCCACCCTCAAACCATCGAGCAAAAGGTGGATTTGACCAATCTAAAACCTGATGAAATGGCTGGAACCAGTGCAACTCTTCCTTAGCAGCCTCTCCCCAAAAATTTTCCGGATTAGCCTGAGCAGAAGAAACCATCTTCTTATATGAATCTAAACTCCCAATACTTGCTTTACTAGCCAATTGAGGCGAAGGATCAAATACTCGCTGCTCATCAAGCACAGACTCAATTGTGATGGAAGGCTTGGAAGACATTGGTTAAAGCAACACAATCATTATTTGCATTCAAGCCAGTCATTAGCAAAGTGGCACGATTATTTAAAAGAAACAGTTGAAAACAATGTATGAAACGCCCCAAAGCCTGCCTTTTTGATCTAGATGGTGTTTTGTTAGACACTGAACCATTACATGGTCATGCTTGGAAAATGGCAGCTCGGTTTTTTGAAACTGAGCTAACTGATAAGCAACTCTCCCTCCTACAAGGGAAGCGCAGAATCGACTGTGCCAAGCAAATCTTGCACTGGATGAACAAACCAGTAAGTATTGAAGAGTTCCTCTCAGTACACCGCCCAATTACAACGAAATTGCTTAGCAATTCAAAAGTAATGCCAGGAGCCGAAAGACTTGTCAGATGGTGCTTAGCAAACAAGTTACCAATAGCGCTTGTTTCGAGTAGTTCCTCACAATCAGTCGCTTGCAAAAGTTCTCCACATAAGTGGTTGGAACTAATTGAAATTAGAGTCCTTGGTGACGACCCGTCACTTAAAGGATGGAAACCAAAACCAGATCCATTCTTATTAGCTGCAGAAAGAATAGGGATAGCCACTGAATCATGCTGGGCAATAGAGGACTCAGAAGCCGGGGTGCAATCAGCGTTAGATGCAGGATGTGAGGTTTGGGTACTAAATCGTAATCTGACAGAAATAAAGTGTTCGGATAAAAGAGATCAAATGCAGCGTCTTCGCCAAATCCATGAACTAAACGAAGTTCTTCGGACTTTAAAGAATTTTCTATCGTAAGAGTCTTAATAAAGGCGGCTTAAAACAAACTCAGGAAGTTGAATTAAAGCTCTCCGCGAGGGGGAGTCAGGAAGCCATTTGATTGCCTCACGAGATTCACTCGCAAAATTCTCAGCCAACTCTCTAGTGCGATTAATTGCTCTTGAATTACGAACTAAATGCAAAGCTTGTTCAAGATCCCCTTCTCCACTGAACTCTCTCTCAATTAACACAGAAAGAGAAGGATTTTCTTCTAGAGCATATAGAGCCGGTGCAGTGAGATAACCACTTACCAAATCACTTGCCGCCGGTTTGCCTAACTGTTGATCATTCCCAGTGAAATCAAGGATGTCATCAACAACTTGGAAAGCAAGGCCAAGTTGGCGACCAAAGTGATGCAATAACTTCAAATGTTCTTCAGATTCATCACTTAATACACCAGCAGCCTCAGCACTATTTGCTATTAAAGAAGCAGTTTTGCAATAACTTTTCTCCAAATAATTATCCAAAGACTGATCTGAGTCATATCGAAATAGCCCTTGCTTGACCTCACCATCAGCGAGGTCCATTATCACTCGACTTAAAAGCTTAACTACATCGAGGTTATCCAGATTAGCCAAATGCCAACTTGCTTGGGCAAAAAGAAAATCTCCGGCAAGAACTGCTACACGATGATTGAAGCGGCTATGAACAGTGGCAACACCTCTGCGGGTTGCCGCCTCATCAACCACATCATCATGAACCAATGAAGCTGTATGAATCATTTCAGTAATTTCAGCAAGCCTGCGATGGCGAGCTGATAATTCGCCTTCGGGGGACAAAGCCCTTGAAATGAGGAGGACAATGCCAGGCCGAAGTCTCTTACCTCCTGCACTAAAAAGATGTTCCGCTGCAGCTTGAAGGATTGGGTGACCCGCTCCAATCAAACTACGTAAATCTGTGAGAAGGGTCTCAAGATCCAACTCGACAGGCTGCAGCAGCTCAGTGACTGTGGCCATTAGAAAACTCGTTAAATAGATCCTAGAAGAAACAAGCCTTAGATCGTAGTGAAACGAGTTCAACTTCAGGACATTTGCCTAACCAAGGTTGTGCTCGCTTAGCGAAGCCGCTTGGATCAGAAGTAACACAAATACGTGTATTTGATATTGGCAGGAATGTTTCTAAAGAAAATTTAGGGCTTCCAAGAATTTTATCGA